>MNXV01000026.1 GCA_001871575.1 Caldisericum sp. CG2_30_36_11 | reverse complement strand
TATTACTAAATAAACAGGAGAAAAAGAACATCATTAAATACAACTATTTAATTGGGATGTGTCCCTAAATTTAAATAAATTAACAGAGAAATCTCGGATTAGAGAAAATAAAATTGCTTTATATCATCTCTGGTCGATAGAGATGCCTTAAGCTTCAAAAAGCAGAGGCATTGATGTATAATTTTATCAATTTTTAGAAAAATTACCGACACGGAGGTGTTATGAACAAATTTTATAAAATAAATTTACTGGTTTAAAATCCTATTTAATTTCAACATGGACTCTTGCATCTAAAAATTTAATTACCAAATTAATTAATCTTGCTTAAATTTTAATTAGTAGTATAATTAGTAGTAAAATTTAAACGCTTAAAGGAGGAACAAATATGAAAAATAGAGCAGAAATTGTAAGGTCAATTTATCTTTATCTCGTTTCCCTTAACGGAATATTGATGACCGTCTTTAGCATAATAAATCTATCAAACAAGTTGCTATACTATTTCTTTCGCGAGCAACAATATTATGACTACAGTTATCTCATCAACGCAAGCGTAAGAGGGCTGGCCTTTCTAATTATTGGTCTATTATTTTTTATTTACCACTGGAGACTTATAACTCACGAAAAAAGAATCGGAAAAAGAGAAGAAATCATCGAAGTTGAAACAAAGATGAACCTCTTTGAAAGCATTTTCTTCTATGCTCTGTCTTATGCTGGTTTATTGATTTTTGCGTTTGCTTTTGCATCGTTTCTAACAGGATTTGCATATGTTAATTATATAGAAAAACCGATTCCAGCAAGTGGAATTCAAGCAAACCCTGTATCACAAATTAGCGTTAACCTGAAAAGTATCATTCAAGGACTAATTGCAATGATTGTAGGAGCAGTATTGTGGTTGCTTGGCTGGAGGCACATACAAAAAGCTTACGCTCAAAGTACCAAAGAAGAAAAGAGTTCTTAGAACAAATACACCAATGAAAGTAAAAGATTTATTTTTTTTAATCGATTCTTTCTCTCCATTTTTCCTTCAGAAGGAGTTTGATAACAGCGGAATACAATTTGGAGATTTAAATGAAAAAGTTAAAAAGATTCTTGTTTCCCTTGATTTAACCAGGGAAGTTGCAGAAGAGGCATTAAAAAACGATGCTAATCTAATAATCACCCACCATCCACCAATATTTTTCCCTTTAAAGAAAATTATTCGAAATGAAAATTCCTCCTTATTTAAAGCTATAACTAACAAAATAAATCTTATCTCCGCTCACACAAACTTTGATCTTGCAAATGGTGGATTAAACGATTACGTTGCAAATTTACTTTCAATTACAAAACTTGAGCCAATAGAAGAAAGCGATGAAAAAATATACAAATTTGTTGTTTACGTACCAAAAGACTTTGCAGAAAAAGTTAGAAAAGCAATTTTTGAAGCAGGTGCTGGAAAAATTGGAAACTACAGCGAAACTTCCTTCAACATGGAAGGGAAAGGGACATTCAAACCCCTTGAGGGTTCAAAGCCTTTCATGGGCAAAAAAGGAATTAGGACAGAAGTTAACGAAATAAAAATCGAAACCGTCGTGCCAGAAAGATTTATAAATAAAACAGTATTTGCAATGAAAAACGCTCACCCCTATGAAGAACCTGCTTATGATATTTACGAAATTAAAGGAAATAAAAGCGAAGGGATAGGGTTAATTGGAAAAACAGCCAAAGAACTTACTCTAAATAAATATGCAATCTTTGTTAAAGAAAAACTAAATGCAAAAAATATAAGACTTATTAAATCAAATGAAAGGAAAATAAAAAGAGTTGCTCTTTGCACAGGCGCAGGAGCAAGTTTATTAAGTAGAGTTAATAATAAGAGTGTTGACGTTTTCATTACGGGTGATATAGACTACCACAAGGCTTTATGTGCTAAAGAAATGGGATTAAATATCATAGAAATCGACCACTTTGAAACAGAAAAATTTTTCATCGATGCAATGATTCAAAAGCTTATAGTTTTGGGAATAAATAAAACTGTGATAATTAAAAGCAAAAGCCAAAAATCACCCTATGAAATATTATAAAAGGGCAGCTTAAGCTGCCCTTAAGTTTTAGCTTAAAAACCTAGCTATTTAAGTTCTACTTTTGCTCCAGCTTCTTCCAGTTTTTTCTTGAGTTCTTCTGCGTCTTTCTTCGGAAGTGATTCTTTGATTTTCTGCACTTCCTTTTCTGCTGCTTCAACTAAGTCTTTAGACTCTTTTAGACCTAATTGCATGACCTCTCTTACGGCCTTGATAACATTAATTTTCTTTGCTGCATCAAAACCATTAAGAACAACATCAAATTCAGTTTTTTCTTCAACAGGGACAGCTTGGGCAGCACCAGATGCTGCTGCAACTGCTGAAATAGGAGCCATGGCAGTAACGCCAAATTTGTCCTCAAGATCCTTTACAAGCTCTGATAACTCTAAAACACTCATTTTCTCGATTGCTTCGATAATTTTTTCTTTAGTCATTTTTGCCTCCTTAAAATTTAAGCAGATTGAGCTAATTGCTCTTTTTTATCTTTGATTTGACTCAAAACACTAACAAAATCATTCTCTGGCTTTTTAAGCACCGTAACAAGTCTCCTTAAAGGTGAATTCATCAGGTACAAAAGCTTTCCAAGAATAACATCCCTTGGCGGTAGTTTTGAAATTTCAATGACTTCCGCTCCAGAATACCATCTATTACCAATAAGGCCGCCTTTAATATCAAACAGTTGGTTATCCTGCGCGTCCTTTAAATCAGCAAATTTCTTTGCAAGTATAGAAGCTTCACCATCATTAATAGCAATAGCCGCTGGGCCTTTAAAAATGCTTTCATCAACACTTAAACCAAGTTCCCTGGATGCAATTTGAAGAAGATTTGTTTTAACAACCTTATATAATATATTGTCGCTTTTTAGAGATTTTCTCAACTCGGAAATTTCGTTTCCTTTAACATCTTTAAAGTTAACAAAAATTAAATTTTTACTTTCAACATTTTTCAGGTTGTCTTTCAGTTCTTCTAAAACTCGCTTCTTTTCACCTCTGTTCATATGTGCCTCCTTAAACTAACAAACCCCGGGTATAACAACCGGGGTCATGTGATAACAAATATATTCATAAAACCTCGGCTGGCATATTTTAAGGGGTTAACCCGCCAACTTTCTCAGGTTAATTTTCTACGCTTTTAAAAGTTCCTGTACGTTTAACCTTAAAGAAGGCGACATAGTTAAAGAAATAAAAGCCTTCTTTAAATACTGGCCTTTAACTGAAGCAGGTCTTGCTTTAACAATGGCAATACTAAGAGTTAGAAGATTATCTTTCAGCTGTTCCTTACTAAAAGAAGCTTTTCCAATAATTGTGTGTATTACACCAGTTTTATCAACTCTATATTCTATTTTACCAGCTTTAAATTCTTTTACTGCAGAAGCAATGTCAGTTGCAACAGTTCCAGCTTTAGGGCTTGGCATTAGTTTTCTTGGGCCAAGAATTTTTGCAATTCTTCCAATAATACGCATCATATCTGGGGTAGCAATAGCTACATCAAAATCAAGAAATCCTTCCTTTTCAATTTTCGTAACAAGATCTTCACCACCAACATAATCTGCACCAGCATCTCTAGCTTCCTGAAGCTTATCAGCTCCTGCAAATACAAGTACTCTCACCTTTTTACCAGTGCCATTTGGCAGAGTTATTACACCTCTAACATTCTGATCGGCTTGTTTGGGATCAACATTTAAAATACAGGTAAATTCAACACTTTCATCAAATTTTGCGCTTTTCAGTTCCAAAATTTTACCCAGTGCTTCATCGACAGGATAAAGCTTTGCATCAATTTTCTTTTTTAATTCGAGATATCGTTTCCCTCTCTTCATTTGTTCCTCCTGTGGTAACGACTAAAAGTCTCCCACAAAAAAATTAATCTTCAATAATGGTAACACCCATGTTTTTGGCTGTGCCTTCAATTATCTTAGTAGCAATAGCAATATCAGTAGTGTTCAGGTCTTTAATTTTCATTTTAGCAATTTCAGCAAGCTGAGATCGTTTCAAAGTGCCAATTTTTTTCTTATTTGGTTCAGGAGAACCAGATTCGACCTTAAGCATTCTCTTTATCAAAGAGGATGCTGGAGGAGTTTTTGTAACAAAATTAAAACTCCTATCTTCATAAACATTTATAACTACAGGTATTATAAAGCCTTCTTGACCTTGGGTTGCTGCATTGAATCTTTTACAAAAATCCATTATATTTACCCCTTTTTGTCCTAAAGCTGGCCCAACCGGGGGTGCTGGAGTTGCCTTACCAGCTTCTATCTGAAGCTTAACAATACCTATGAGTTTCTTTGTTTTCTTTGCCATAAACTTCACCTCTTATATTTTCTGAATATACTCGCTTTCGATTTCTACAGGCATTTCTCTACCAAACATTTTCAAAATAACCTTTGTGGTTCCTTTTCCTTCATCTATTGATTCGACAATACCTTCCATGTTTATAAAAGGACCGACAAGAATTTTTACCTTATTACCTACACCAAAGTTAAGTTTTTCTTTGGCTTCTTCTTCACTTATTCTGTTAACAATTTTTTCTACTTCGTCAGGGGTTAAAGGAGTTGGTTTATTACCACTGCCAACAAAACCAAGAACGCCAGGAGTATTCCTAATTATATACCATGTTTCATCATCCATTATCATCTGAATAAGCAAATAGCCAGGGAAAACTTTTACTGGTTTAATTTTTCTCTTACCTCGCTCAATTACACTCTCATGGTCCAAAGGTAAGAAAACATTTAAAATCCGCCCTTCAAGACCATATCCTTTTATTCTCTCTTCAAGTTCCGCAAGAACTTTTTTTTCTGAGCCTGAATAAGTATGTACAAGGAACCATTGAGGAATTTTTGTATCTTCTACATCTCTTTTTACCATATTACTTGACAATTAGCTCTACCCCTTTTGCAAAAAGAAAGTCCCATACTCCAATATACAAAGCCCAGAAAGCTACAAAAATTACAACAACTATAGTGTACTGTAAAAGTTCTTTTCGAGTTGGCCACTTAACCCTCTCTGTAAGCTCTACCCAAATACCCTTAAGAAAATCTTTTACTCTTGAACTTTTATTGGGCTTTAATTGGCCATGATCACTTTTTATGTTTGAAGTTCTTTCTTTCATAATGCTGGCAGGCCCGGGAGGAATTGAACCCCCAACCCTCGGTTTTGGAGACCGATGCTCTACCTATTGAGCTACGAGCCTATGCCTTTACCTCCTTATGTAAGGTGTGTTTTCTGCAATACTTGCAGTATTTATTTAGCTGCAATTTTTCTTTATTATTTTGTCTGTTTACAGTTGTGGAATAATTTCTTCTTTTACATACAGTACACTCAAGGAGTACTATTTCTCTCATCTTTTCTCACCTTATTCGATAACTTTAGTAATTACACCGGCACCTACAGTTCTGCCACCTTCACGAATAGCAAACCTCTGGGTTTCTTCCAAAGCAACAGGGTAGATCAGCTCAACTGTCATGTCTACATTATCACCTGGCATTGCCATCTGAACTCCTTCTGGAAGTGCTATGCTACCTGTTACATCTGTTGTTCTAAGGAAGAACTGTGGTTTATACCCTGTAAGGAACGGTTTATGC
>MNXV01000048.1 GCA_001871575.1 Caldisericum sp. CG2_30_36_11 | reverse complement strand
CTCGATCTTACAAAAGAAAGTCCATTAACAAAAGCCACCATGGCATTATTCGATGGACTCTCTCTTGAAATTAAGAGGTCTATTAATTTTTACTTCAATAAATTCAATGATGGAAAAACGATGGACACTGCAATACTTATTGAAGGTGGTTCTGCCAATATAAAAGGTATAGAAAAATATATTGAAACCTCTGTTGGATATGCTTCGGGTGTGAACAGATTATTTACAAATATTGCCAGATTCGACTCTAATTTATTCACTAAAGAATATTTATTCGAGATGGCACCCATGTTTTCTGTAGCAACTGGACTTGCATTGAGAGGACATACTTTAAAATCTGTAGCTAAAAAGAAAGTTCCTCAGGAACAAGCAAAAAACGTTTTGGCTTACAAAAAGGGGTGAAAAATGTATAACATAGTTGATATCAATCTCCTTCCCGTCAAGAAAAGGAAGAGGATGTCGAAAGAGAATCGCCAAATCATTACTATTGGCATTATATTACTACTTATTGTCGCCCTTTTTTATGGTGGATTAAAGTATCAATTATATACTAAAAATACACATTTAGAAGACGTGAATAACCAGATTGCTGCACTGAAGAGTATTGAGGATACACTAAACCTGAGAAATCAACTTGGCGCAAGTGTGTTTTCCTATGAAAGTACGATTGAAAGACTCGCAATATCTCAAATAACCTGGAATAACGTCATAGCCCAATTAGGTAGCGCGATACCAAAAGAAACTTTTATAGAATCAATCATGGCAGATAGGACCAAGAACCTAATTACTATATCCGGCAGAACTTCCGACCTGCAAAAATTAGCCTGGACTGCAAATTCTATTAAATCTAATGAAAACTTCAAAGATGTTCAAGTTGTAAACTATACAATACCGCTTGGTGTTTCTAAAAATATAACGGGCGAACCAGAGTATGCAACCTTTGTTATCTCTTTTCAATGGAAGGAGATTAAAAAATGAAAGAACTAAATTTAAAGTTAACAAGGCCAATGATAAAGATAAAAGTTCTTTTAATGGTAGTTTTATATGCCATAATTATTCTCGCATTTTTTTGGTATGTAATAAAGCCGGATATTCAGAGATTGAACTCTTTAAATGATGAAATCTGGAAACAAGAAGAAAGATTGAATCTTTTATTAACGGCTCAGCAAAAAATAAACAGCATCCAGAACGATATTTCAAGTTTCAACGAAAGGATCGCTCAGCTTTCTTATATATTGCCATCTCAAAGCGATGAGTTCCTTTATGGCGAGGAAATCTTAATAATCGGCAAAAAAGACAATGTCAAGATAACACAATTGAATTTCCCTAAAACTGCACAAACTGGAACTCAAGGCAACAATGTTACTTTCAATGTTTCATTCGAAAGTCCAAAACTCAATAACGTTAAACTATTCTTAGACTCTTTGAAGTCTTTCCCGCAAATAACGGAATTAGACAATCTCAATATCAGTTATACAAAAGACACAAAAACCGGTGAAACAAAATACCTTGTTTCAATAAAAGGTATAATTAACCTATATCAAGGGAAGTGATGAAATGAAAGAAAAAGAACAAAAGAAAAAGGCTAAACTGAATATTTCAAAAGGTACGATTATTACCATTTTAATAATTATTGCACTATTTGCCGTATGGAATTTTATCCTTATGCCAAAAATTTTCGAAACAAAGAAGGTCCATATGCCAGCAGAAATACCAACCGTCAAACGAGGAAATATTACTTTTATTAATGATGAAATCCAAAAAAGGCAAATAACAGTACCTACCCTTATTGCACCAGAAAATACTTTAGGCAAACCTAATCCATTTGAATAAAAAAGAAAAAAATGGATAGATTGAAAAGATTTTTTAAAATCATTACAAACAATAACATGGATGCTCTACTTGTGACTGGCATCCCCAATATAAGATACATTTCCAACTTTACAGGGGAAGAGGGATTTTTACTCGGACTAAACGGAGAAGCTTATTTAATAGTTGATTCAAGATTTACTGATCAAGCAAAATCAGAGGCCGCAAAAAACATAAATGTTATAGAATACAAGGGAAAGTTCCCTCCATTTTTACAACAAATGCTTGCCTCAAAGAAAGTTCACTGGCTCGGCATCGAAAAGGTAAGAATCAACTATTCTTTATATTCTTCCCTTGAATCAATTCCTTTCTTAAAAATTGTTCCAACAAATGACTTAGTTGAAGAAATGCGCATTATAAAAGACAAAGAAGAAATTGAAACTATGAAAAAAGCCTTTAAAGCATCCACAAAATCCTTTAATGATACACTTCCATTTATAAAAGAGGGGATATCAGAAAAAGACATTGCCGCAGAACTTGAGTATAGATTTAGAAAAAATGGTGGGGAAAAATCCTCTTTTGACACAATTGTGGCTTCAGGAAAAAGAGGTGCTTTCCCCCACGGAGTTGCATCCGATAAAAAAATAAAAGCAAATGAACCAATTGTTATTGATTTTGGTTTATTCTATCATGGATATGCCACAGATACGACAAGAACAATTATTTTAGGCAAACCAAAAAACAAATTTAAAAAGATATACGGAATTGTAAAGGACGCGCAGGCTCTCGGCAGAGAATCTGTTAAAAGCGGGGTTAAAGCATCAAATGTTGATAAAATCGTTAGGGATTTTATAAAAGAGAAGGGTTTTGGAAATTATTTTACTCATGGTTTAGGTCACGGAGTAGGCCTTGAAATTCATGAAAACCCCTTTGTAAATGAAGGTTCCACCTTTACTCTTGAAGAAAATATGGTAATAACTATTGAGCCTGGCATCTACCTTCAGGGTAAATTTGGAACAAGGATAGAAGATACAACATTGGTTGAGAAGGAGGGTTGTTTTAACCTGACGGATATAACTCACGATTTGATAATCCTCTAAAAATCAGGGGATTTCTCGTTTAGTATTTGGCACTAAGTGAGAAGTTTTTCTAAAAATTAGGGAATTTTTATATCAGATTTATATAAAGATTGAAGTATCTCGTAATCAGTAAAATCTAATGTTAGCGGAGTAATAGCCACGAAGCCTTCTTTAACGGCTTCAGTATCTGTGTCATTTTGCTCTTCTGGCTTTAGCTTTCCTCCTATCCAGTAGTATTCTTTTCCAAAAGGATCTGCGCCTATTTTTACCCGTTCGACATATTCTCTTCGCCCTTGCCTTACAAACTTAAATCCTTTAATGTATTTCTCAGAAAGGTTTGGAAAATTCAAATTAAAATATACTTTTCCAGTTATTCCTTTATCTATAATTACTTTTATAAATAATGGAGCGAATTTCTCAACATATGAAAAATCAGGGTTTTCCAATGCATCTACAGAAAAAGCGAAAGAAAGAATGCCATTTATTGCTCCTTCACGAGCACCTGCAACTGTTCCTGAATAAATTATATCATAGCCAAGATTTGGGCCATTATTTATTCCTGAAACAACAATGTCCATTTTTTCAGAAATAAGTTCATCAATTGCAAGAAGAACACAATCAGCCGGAGTTCCTGAAACCCGAAGCGATACCTTTTCTCCAATATTCATCGGGTACTTCTCAACTCTCAAAGGCTTATGTAAAGTAGTTGCATGGCTTCCAGCACTTTGAGGATTCTTAGGAGCCACAATATAAACATCGCCGAGACTTATCATCGAAGATGCAAGTATTTTAATGCCTTCTGCTTCAATACCATCGTCATTCGTTACAAGTATTCTCATTTTTACCTCTTTAAATTTAGTTAAATAATGATATAATTTTATAGGTTTTTTTCAAGGAGGTCCAATGGAATTTAACAGACCAATTTGGGTAGAAGTAGATGCAGCAAAGCTAAGAAACAACTTGAATCATGTTAAAAAAATTGTAGGAAATAAAAAAATTATAGGAGTCGTTAAAGCAGATGCATACGGCCATGGGGCAAAAGAAGTTGCAAAAATTTTAGAGCAGGAAGGAATATACGCAGTTGCAGTTGCTTCACTCGAAGAAGCTCTAAATTTAAGAGAGAGTAAAATTAAAATACCGGTTTTAACACTTGGCTATATCTATCCCAAAACTCTTGACATCGCAGCAAAGAACAACATTTCAGTAACCATGTTTGATAAAAATTTTATAAAAAGATTAAAAGAATATAAAGGAAAAGAAATATTAAACATACATATCAATGTTGATACCGGGATGGGAAGGCTTGGCTTATTTCCATCAGAAGTAGGCAAATCTGTTGAGGAAATTAAAAAACTTAAAAATATCAATATTGAAGGCATATATACACACTTTGCAACAGCCGATTCAGATCTTACCTATGCAAAAGAGCAGCTGAACCTCTTTAAGAATGTGCTGGATAGCCTTAAAAAAGAAAGGCTTTTACCAAGATTGATTCACGCAGCAAATAGCGCAGGCATTTTAAATATGAAGGAGGCTTTTTTTAATGCTGTTAGACCAGGTATTTTGCTATACGGATTATCTCCGTTTAATGACAGAGAAATAGAATTCGAGCCAGTTATGAGCTTCAAAGCAAGAATAATTTTTTCAAGAAACGTGCCTAAGGGGAAAGGGATAAGTTATGGAAAAATTTTTATAACAAAAAAAGAATCTTTACTTGCTACAATTCCCGTTGGATATGCCGATGGTCTTTCGAAGAATTTATCAAACAAAGGTGAAGTTCTTGTAAAAGGAAAAAGGGCAAAAATTGTAGGAAATATAACAATGGACCTCACAGTAATAGATGTAACGGATTTTCCTTACATACATCCAGGTAACGAAGTTGTAATAATTGGCAAGCAGGGCGAAGAAGAGATTACAGCATCAGAAATTGCAAAGAAAGCAGATACAATAAACTATGAAATAGTAACAAGGATAGGTAAAAGAGTAAAAAGGATGTATAAAAATTGAAATTTTTGATAAAATATATAAATATAATTTATATACTAAATTAGGAGGCAATAAAAATGGAAATCAACATTACTTCAAAAGGTTTAGACATTTTGCCAGAGCATCTTGAAAAGGAAGTAACAGAGAAATTAAATAAACTTAAAAGATATTTTAATAATGTTCAAAAAGCGTCGGTTGTTTTAACCAAGCAAAGAGGACAATATACAGCTGAAACGACTTTATATGTTGCGGGACGTTTGATTAGAGCAGTTGGAAAAGGTAGTTTACTTGATAGTGCTTTGAATAAAAATTTAAGCAAATTAAAGACTCAAGTCCAAAAATATAATGAACACTTTAAGAGTCCAAGGTATAAAACCAAAACTATTGAGACAAATTTAGTTGAGGAAGCTCCAAAAATAGTTAAAGTAAAGACTTTCCCAATAAAGCCCATGAGCGTAGAGGAGGCAATACTTCAGCTTGAACTACTTGACCATGATTTCTTTATTTTCAAAGAGGAAGCTAACGATGAATACAATGTAATTTACAAAAGAAAAGACGGAAATTATGGTCTTATTAAACCACAAGGTTAAAGTTTTGGTATGCTTTTAGATATTTTTGACCCGGTAAAGAGAAACCTAAAAAAGTACTGGGAAATAGTAAATGTTGTAAATTCATTTGAAGAACAAATAAGCAAACTTTCTGATTCTGAATTAAAGACAAAAACTGTTGAATTCAAAGAAAGGCTCTCGAAA
>MNXV01000014.1 GCA_001871575.1 Caldisericum sp. CG2_30_36_11 | reverse complement strand
AGGCTTTATTCTGCTCGGGATTGCAGTGCTTCTGTTCCTTCTCCTTGCATTCAATGTATCTCACGAAGTTTACTCATTGATTAAAGATTATGCCTTAGGAATTTTGCTCGTTATACTTGGCATTATAATTTTCTTGCCACATAAAAAAAGAAAATTAAAAAAATAGCAACGATAGCACAAAAACATAAATAATAAACTTTGAATAAGTTGTGGAGGGTAAAATGGAAATAATAAAGGGCGTTGAGAGCTATTCATTTGATGGTAACAGTGATATAGGAGTATTGGTGCTTCAAGGATTCACAGGAACTATATACAATTGCTTTTAAACTTCATGTTTATATAAATAATGTAAGTTTTAAAATTAAATGGAACTTTTTCAATATTTGAGGAGTCTAAAATACAAATGGAGGCGAAGTATGAAAAAGAAACTTTTAGTACTTATCGTAACGTTAGCTTTTTTGAGCGTTGCAGTGGTTGGCGGTCATGCTCTTCCAAAAGGGACAGCAGTTGCTGATGTAATTATTACAAATGAAAGAACTATTTCTGTTTCTGGAACTGGAACAGTACAGATTGCACCTGATATTGCATTGGTAAACTTTGGGATAAGCGTGGATAATAAGGATGCGTCTCTGGTAATGACGATGCTATCTCAAAAAGCAAATGCAGTCCTGCAATCGCTTTCAAGGATTGGGGTAAAAAAAGAGGATATTCAAACAACAAATATAAGTCTTTATCCTGTTTATAGTTACGACAAGGATACCGGAAAACAAACTCTCGAGGGTTACAGGGCAACAGAATCCTTTAACGTAAAAGGAGCAATTAATAACGCAGGCAAAATCCTCAGCACGGTTTCAGCAAATGGTGTAAATGAGATAAACAGAATAAGTTTCGATGTTTCTAACAAAGACCAGCTAAAATTAGACGCCATAAAGCTTGCCATGAAAGATGCCAGAGCAAAGGCTGATGCATCAATTGATGGAACCGGGTATAACATTAACAGCATTAAAACAATTTCTATTGAAGCTTCGTCACCTGTACCTATGTACAAAAGCTTTGCTGGAGCAACAGAAAACCTTCCTGTCG
This sequence comes from Caldisericum sp. CG2_30_36_11, assembly GCA_001871575.1. GTDB lineage: Bacteria > Caldisericota > Caldisericia > Caldisericales > Caldisericaceae > CG2-30-36-11. The sequence goes on along the minus strand of MNXV01000014.1, from coordinate 4,564 downwards.
AAGGTGGAACAATCAGTGTACAGGCGAATGTGAGCGTTGTATTTACCTTTGAGTAAAAATTTATTTTAGAACATTTTGGCCGAGGATAGTAGAATGAAAAAGAATAAATATATAATAATATTTATTTTGATTGCTGCAGCTTTTGCTGGCACTGCATTTATATGGAAAAATAGTCAAAACAATAAAATTGAATCTATTAATATAAATGTATATGGCCAGTCAATCATCGCAGAGATGTACAATAAGGCCTTGAGTATTGTAAACAAAAATAACGAATACCACCTCACTTATATTTGCAATACAAAAGAGCCCGGAAAATTCTGTAACTGCAGCAATTTCGAAAAGACAGTATTAAACGAAGAATTAACAAAATTCATAAAAGAAGTAGAAAATTTAAAAGACGAAGGCGAAAAAGCCAAATGTTGCGACCATCCCTGGACTGAAATAACAATAAAATATATGTCTTCAAAGGAAAAATCATTAATCTTTTCAATGGAACCGATTGACATTGAAAAAACCTTTAATATTGATTGCACAGTTACAAATTGATAATTTGGTGCCAGGCACCTTTCTCTAATTTTATTGGAATTTGGTGGCAGGCACCGTGCTCTAATGTCTGGACTTGACAAAAATAAAAGTTTAAATAAAATTTATTTGCTCTGGTCTCGTCCCCTGGCGGGGTTTTTGTGGACCCTTACACTTTCCTATCCTTATTAAAGGAAGGGAAGAAGAGGACAGACCGGGGCATTATTTCTACTTAAATGATTCTTCAAATTAAATTGTTCACTACCTCATATTTACAAGATACCCGTTCTCAAGCATCCAGTCAAAAACCCTTGATATCTTAGCGTATGTTCTATCCTGTGCAATATCTTTATAACCTATTTCCACAAGGTTATTGTCTTCTATAAGGAACAGATATTGAATAATGATGTTACCACCAAATGGTGCATCTCTATTTTTATCTATGTAGAGATTCAGGATATCAAAATGGGGAATCCTGTTTGGGTCAACCCTACCTTCTCTGGTAGAGTTCATAATCTTTTCATAAAGAGTGTTTGTATCCTTAAAGTCTTTTATAATTACCATAGCGACATCAGCATCATATTCGATATCCCCGCCACCAGTAGAGTTAAACATAGTTGGCCTTTGCAAACTTTCTTCTGAATCTAACTTAGAACCTTCTTTATCAAAGGAAGATATGGCAAATATAGGGCAATTTAATTCAAGAGAAAGGCTGGCAAGACCACCCGAGACCTCGTCAACCTGCTGAGCTAAGTCCTGGTATAAAATCGAAGTTGGAATCTTTTGAAGATAATCTACAAAAATAGCCACCTTGTCTGTTCTTGCTTCCTGCATTATTGAAAGTGCATGGCTTCTTATCCTGTTCATAGTGTCTTCCCTTCTTCCTTCAATGAGATAGACATAGTTCATAAAGCTTTCAACCTTTACGTACCCCTTATCGTACCTTTTAGAAAAGGTAGGGTCATTTAATACATTTTTAGTTTCAAGAATATATGGGGGAATGAATGTTTGCTGTGAAAGAATCCTTAAAAACAACACCCTCGCCGTTTGCTCCCAGGAATAATAGAGAATCGGAATATGGGCATTATCAGCAATTGCAGATGCAGTTTTTAGCATAAGGTTAGTCTTTCCTCTTCTTGGAGCCCCTGCAAGCGAATAGTAAAACCCTTGTCTTGCTCCTGAAAGAGATTCGGTCAATAACGTAAAAGGTTCCATAGAATAGCCAAGAATAAGGTTTTCTTCTCCAGTGCGCGATTCAAGTTCTGCAGTAAAAACTATGAGGTTAAACCTCATAGGATCAAGCCTTCTCTTTACTCTGCCCTGGACTATTCCCCTGAGTTCACCGATAAGGTTTCCTGCAAAATCCATTATATTTTCTTTGTGCGCTTTTAATTCAACATATGATTCTATCTTTTTGCCTATTGATAAAAACTCCTTTTCCGCATATTTACGTTTAAGCACGTCCATATAACTTAGAAGCAACTCAAGGCTTAGTGGCTCTTCATTGGCAATTTCATCAATAAGCTCCCCGACTTTGGGAGTAAACATTCCTTCCTCGGTTATCGCTTCCTTTAACAAACCTACATCCACAAAAAGTTCAGACTTGCTATAATTCTTAAGCACGTAATCGACAATAATCTTTTCTTCCTGAGATTCAAAAAGATCTTTACTAAGTCCTTCGGCAATGGCTCTTGAAAGTAAAAATCTGTCCTTCATAGCCGAAGAAATTACCTTTTTTGTTATATCATCCATATAACCTTCCCTCCTAAAATGGTTGCCAAAACACTATTATCTATATTATCACTAAATAATGATTTTTCTAAAATCACAAAATCTGCTAAATTACCTTTTTTAATCTCCCCGGTTTAACCCTCAGAAAAAGTAGCGTAGAATGAATATTCATCAATATAGAGAGAAATTCCTTTAAATATCTTTTTGTTATCTTCCAAGGATAAAGCTTTCCTCTCCAATGGTTAATTTTACCTTTCGAACTTTGGGAAGCTCCGTGAAAGAAAGTGCAATTTGCCGCTTTAGAATTTCAAGGTCATCTCCATTTATATTCCCGATTTCGACAATCATTTCAATGGTGTCCCCGTTAAATTTATAAGAGATAAACTTTGCGTCTTTCGCAAGCTTCGTCGAGTAACTACCAGACGTTTTAAGAAGGTTAAAAAGATCATCAGGGGTAAACTTATTATACTTGAATAAGACAGGCATATAGAAGGAATTGTCATTAAAATTATAGACATAATAGGGAACAAGGTAGTTGTTTAAATTTACCATAAATCTTGTCAGTGGCGCAGAAATATCAACACTTCCAAAAAGAGTTGGGATAACTTGCCCCTGCACAGTTATTTGCACAGCAGTAATATCGGGAAGTTCCGATAATGTGTCTACAATAGAGAACACAAACAAGGATTCGATATGTGCACCAACCGGATTTTTAAGGATATCTGCTTTCAAGTCTACAATTCCTATCCCTCCAGATTTTATAGAAAAATTATTTAAATAATCTCCCTCTATTAACTGCGGCAAACCGTACATCGATCCATAAAAAAGTTCCTTCAAAACATTATTTCCAAAAACTACAGGGTCATCGGTATCTACAGCCTCTCTTTTTTCGACAACAAGCGTATTCAAATCCTGCGTTGGAAAATAAAAATTTACCTCTTTACCCTTTGGAAGCACTGAGTCAAAATGGATAAGGGGCTTATCAACCTCTATATAATGGTAAAAATACTGTGAGGGGTTGCCGTCTATCAATATCTGAACTTCTGAAATGCCATTTAAGCCGGTTAAAGTATTGACGAGTCCATAAACAGCAGCTGCTTCTCTGCTTACAGAATAAAGCTGTGGCTTACCCTTTTGGAAAGTGAAGTCTACCGTGCAGAGGCTGCCTGAAATTCTAACAGCCCTTAAATTGCAGCTGCTATCGAGAAGAGGAAAAAGTCTACTGCTTTGAGGGTTTTTAAGCATATCAACAAGCATATAAACATTGGAAACATTATCCTCCTTAATAGGCACGTCCTTAACAACAGGAACGATTTCTTTGGTAACAGGGTCATAGTAATAAAGCATAGATGATGCAGGTTTAGAAAAATTCTTTGAACGAAAATTAAAATAAAGCACTACAAATGAAGCGACAATTATAAAAATAAAGAAAACTACGAAAATTTCACGGTTCTTTTTAACCATTCACCCAGACCTTTCTTAACAATAACACAATAAATTTTAACAAACTTTTTAATTCTTGCAATAAAGTCCATTATCCCTAAAATATCCTTGAACCTGGAGATGGACAATGTATGTAATTTTTGGATTAGGAAATATTGGCGAAGAGTACAAAAACACAAGGCATAATGTTGGTTTTATAGTTATTGACTACCTTTCAAAAAAGTGGGGCATAGCTCTTAAAAAAGCTAAGTACTCTACATTTTTTGGAAAGGGAGAGGTTTCATTTGAAGAAAAAACGGAAGAAGTAGTACTTGCAAAACCCCTTACATTTATGAACCTCTCGGGAAGAGCCGTAAAGCCTGTTTCCAAATACTTTATGGTACCTCCTTCAAATATTATAGTTTTGCACGACGATATAGACCTTCACCTCGGAAACATCAGAGTAAAAATAGGCGGAAGCGATGCAGGACATAAAGGAATCCACTCCATTTCAACTCTTTTAGGCCCTGATTTTATAAGGGTAAGGATAGGCATAGGAAGGCCTGAAAATAAAGAACAGGTAGTCGATTACGTACTATCAACTTTTGATAACGACGAGAAATCACTTATCACCGATTCAATAAAAAGAGCAACAAAAGCAGTAGAAACAATCATTTTCAAAGGATTAAACGAAGCACAGAGACAACTTAACAGATGAAATTAAAGTATATTTTTAACGATTATAAAACTTTAGAAAACACAATAAAAGAAAAGAAAAACATAAGCATCTTTCCTAATTCAGGTATTATTTTAAGTGGAATTATTGAGGAGTTAAAGGAAAATAAAATCCTTATTATCGTAAATACCCAGGAAAAGGCACAGAAAA
>MNXV01000017.1 GCA_001871575.1 Caldisericum sp. CG2_30_36_11 | reverse complement strand
CCTCGTCCACAAAGGCAAATTTGAGTTGAGTTTATATTGATAATCTGTTAAGAACAACTCATTTTTCCTAATAAACGATACCATAAATTTTGGCTTCGTCCAGTACTGGCTGAAATATGCTTTGACTGCCTTTAACTTAAGAGTTTCTTCACTTTTTGATAGGAAACTTATAAGCCAGTTTCCAGTAAGGTTAGTAAAATAAGAGGGAGGACTTAAGTAAGCATCAGGATAGTAGCCGACAGGCTCAGGCCAATCTTTAAAGTGTACAAAATACGTATATAAATCTGGACGAACATCCTCCTTAAGATCAAAAAGTACAGCTTCAGTAAAGAGGCCTGTGGCACGATGATCTGGGTTTAAATCAAGCGTTGAAGGGTAGAAAATTTTGGTTGGCTTATATGATGATATTGTTTCCTCAAAAAGCTTAAGCTCCTCAGGCGCAGTAAATGATACACCTTTTTTATAAACTCCTGAATAGAGTGTTTTATCATGTAGGTTCATACCTGACATATATGGCTTGTTACTGAAATGATCGTCCCATATCTTGAGGGTACCAAAATCTGGAAACCCAAGAAATATAAGATCGCTTTCACTCAAACCTAAAACTTTCGCAGCATTTATTGATTCTTTATGCCTTCTTTCTGCAAGAAGGTCGGAAGTAAAAGGAGAGGGAAAAAGCAAAAATTTAGCAAGAGTTGAGGTATTATGCTCACCAAAAGTTACAAACATAATTTTTACGTTTGCTCCTGCCTCTTTGCCTTTAATAATAACAGATGAATTTACAAGTGTTTCGTCATCGGGATGCGGAGCAATAATTAATATACGATCCTGCTTATTAAAGGTAGCTTCAGGAAACTTAGGTAAATTATCTGTCAAATAATTTTTATTATTCGAAGTCCCAATATGGAATAACATCAAAAAAATCACAATAAACGCAACAACTATCAAAATAATTATGTTGTGTTCCCTAAATTGGGTGACTACAAAACTTTTCATTTTCAATTTTATTTTCATCCCAAATTGAGCGATTTTTTTATTCTTTTGTATTCGCTACTCCTTTCCTGCGAATCCTCCTCTGTAATCCGAGCTCTTTTTCATCGGATTTATCCCTCAATGAAAGTTTATCTCTTTTGAGAATTTCATCAAGCATCAAAATTCTCTCATTAAAAACCTATTCTAAAATTTCAAATCATTTAATAAAACTCTTTGGACTTATCCCTCATTTTTCAATTATGCAAGTTCTTCGTTTAGAAACCTTTTTATCGCATTTACTCTTTTCTAATCGCACTCTTTTTCAGCGATTCTACCTCACGTCCTCGGAAAAATCTCTTTCCCCCCTGTGCATATTTATATATAGGTGGTGGAGTTAGCGCACTATAATCCAGAAATCGTCTCTGTTGGTCAAAATTTTGCTCAAGGAGACAAAAATATAATAATAGTACAGAGCCAGGGAGTATGCAAATTGTGTTCACTCTTCCAGACTCATCTTTGTCGCCTTTATTAATGGTCCGAGAGTTCGTCTTGTAACAGAAGGCAGACAATTAAAGTATGTATTGAGAATTGAAACAAAGACTAAGGGTAAAAGGAGAGTGAATACCTTTGCAGAATCGTAGTGGACTTAAAACAGATGCAGAGATAGTCTATACAGAGAAAATAAAAGAAGCTTTATTGGCGGGAAGATAATTAAGAAAATATTTAAACCATTAAGACGTTTTTTCAATACTGGTTTGAAAACTGTATAATAGTATGATGGCATCAAATAAGAAATTTTTTCGACAGTGTGAGATAATTATGAAGATTTTAGGTAAAATCCTTTTGTTCTTTTGTTTTCTTTTAATGCCGACTGTAGCATATGCTGATGCAGGGATTAAGCTAACGTCAAACTCCCTTTTACAAATGCTAATTATTTTACTATTAATTATTTTTATAGAAGCTTTGATATACGCGCTAATTTTGAAAGTCAAAATTAAAAACACTCTCTTACCCTCATTAATTTCAAATTTGGTTTCAACAGTAGCTGGAATACCGCTTTTAATGCTTGTTGGTGCATATTTTCTTTTACATTTGTATCATTATTTAGATAAACTTTTCCCTTCTTATAGGACTCGCATTTATAATCCTGATACTTTTGACCTAATTGCAGCTTTTTTTATTACAGTAATCATTGAATACTTTGTCGTTAAACCATTTTTTAAGTCTGCAAGCATATCAAAAATAAGAACTGCTGTCTTAGTCGGAAACATAATAACTTATTCAATACTCTTTTTGATGCTTATAACAAGAGTAACTTCCTAGATCAACATCAAAATATTACCTTTATGGAACCATGTCGCACATTTTGAGAAATTCTATTTCGTCATCCGTTATAATCACTGAGCATGCTAATATTGGACCACTTTCTATGGAGCCTCCTCCTATTGGACCCCCACCCTTTAAAGTTTCAAGGTCTGCGTATTCTTTACCATCAATTATTTTCGTGTCTTTAATGAATTCATTGCTAAAGTATTCAAGTACCAGGGCTTTTGGAATATAAACATCTCCATTGATGTATTTTATATCAACATCTTTTTTGTTTAGCGTAGTTGTGTGATATACACAGCCAATTAGGCCACCGTACAGCCTTACTCCAACATTCTCCCCATTTACAGTAATTCCATAAAAGCCACACTTTCCCTTGACTTTTAACGCAACGATGCCATGGCTATCCGTTTTTGCCCCATACATCCCAATTGATTTATTTATTACTGGCTTTCCATTTGCATCAGTGATAAAGAGCTTTATCGTTTCTTCTGTATTCTCCGGAATTGCGACAGTATCTCCCCTCTTACCGGACAGCTCATATATTTCACCAAACAGTTCATATATTGTTTTTGTAAGTGATAGCGGCGTTGCCTTGTAGAGTACCTCGAAGGGGCTACCCTTACCAATTGTGTATTTTCCCACTTCATCGAATGTAACCTTCTTAGAAAACACCATGTATCCATTCTTCTCTGTTGTATCGAAATGTACTTTTTTACCTGAAGGGAAAACAATGTCAAAGTTGTTTATAGCTGCCTCTTTTTCTATGTATCCGCTCACGTTCACCGTTTCATTTACAAAAATATTTGAGTAAGCAGTTGCCGCAGCAGAGCAGCATACATTGACGAGAGGCTTATCATCGTTAAATACAATCAATTTCATCCCTTTTCCGTAGTGTTCCGAATAATCTTCAATATCCATTAAAGATGAGAGCCATGAATAGTTGCTGTAACTAATAGCTCTGTTAAAATCCTGGCGTGAAAGAGTAATATCGCCTGCAAGATTAATCGTTTTTTCAAGGATGTCTTCAAGGGATACAAGTCTTATTGTATGCGTTCCTTTTGGAATATTTTTTAAGGTACATTCAGTTACCTCTACTGTGAAATGCCCATCAAGATAAACCGTATAAGGGCTTTCTAATAGTGGGCTTTCTTGTATATTGAGGACGACATCACAACGCTTTTTTTCAGAAAGAGCAATATTTATGTCTTTTGTTTTTCTGTTAACTGTGAGTTCTCTTTTTTCAACTTCATAGTTTTCCTTTTTTATTTCAATTTCATAGTCGCCGTAGGAAAGCGTAATTGTTAGTGGGGTTTTCCCTTTTAAATTTCCATTTATATACACATCTGCCTCGGAAGGGGAAGAGAGGATCTTAAAACTTGCTTCATTAATATTTTTACAACCAGTTATTCCTAAAAATAGAAGGGCAATGATTAAAATAGCAATTATCTTTTTTATCTTACCCCCCCTCTACAATGTAAATCTCAATCCTGTCCGGGTAATATCTTATGGAGGTTCCAAGTATTCCAAAATATGCATCAGCAAATTGTCGGTATCCAATCAACGCAAGTAGTGCTTCCGCATTAACATATGTATCATTGTCTTTCTTTATAACTTTTGCAGGAATCGCAATATTTGTTCTTGATTCAGAGATATAGTTATCGGCAATTCCAACATTAGTAAGGTCGTAGGAGAAATCAGTTATTATTGGAATATCCTTTCCTGCTTTGCGAGCTTCTGGAAATACATATGAAAAAAATTCTTTTTCATTAAGGTAAAGGGTATTATCTTGAAGAATTGTTTTAATTTTTTCTGGTTTTGATGAATAGATGAGATTTCCCTTTTTATCAAACACGACTTTATCGTATTTTGCAGCTTTTATATTGCCGTATATATTTACATCGCTTGAGGAAAAAGGAATCGTTGCAATGCCATATTTATCTGTTGTGAAATACTTTCCTTTCAGGTCTGTAAGTGGATTGCCATTTTTGTCGACTATCAAGAGAAACGCAGTTTCTCCCTTTCCTTCTTCTGTAACACATGCATCGTTCCAGTTTACAAATTTTAATCTTGTCTCATCATTTGCTTCCGATACTCCGTTTAGAATATCCTTTACAAGCTTTGTTGGTAGAATTGGGATTGCTTTAAAACATACGCTAAAATTGTATTCAATTATCGGAACTCCTCCTGATGGAGTGAACCTTACTTTGTACTTCCCTTCTTCATCAAACGTAATTTCCTTTTCGAAGTAGTTATTGGATACAGGAATTTTTACTGTTTTTCCTAAGGGGAAAATAATTTCAAGAGGAGTTTCTGAAACAACTTCTCCTGAAACTTTAACCGTGTCTCCTACAAATAATCCTGAATAACCATATGCATTTCCTCGTGGTGATTCATATAGATGTGGAACATTGTCAAAAGTAATTCCAAGAGGCGAAGAGAGGTTTTTATGAGTTCTAAAGTCAAAGATCCTTCCTTCTGCAAATGGAAGGGCAGTACTTAAAAACAGCAGAATAATAATGACCCCAAAAATTCTTCTTTTCGTCATTGCCTCCTTAAATATTCTCAACCACAACTGCAGTTCCTGAAACAGATACAAGAAGGATACTTCCTGATTGACCTAGAACTTCATAATCAAGGTCAACTCCAACAATTGCATTTGCACCCATACTCGTTGCTCTTTCTTCCATTTCTTTAATTGCATTATCTCTTGCCTTTATGAAAACTTCCTCATATGAACTTGCTCTACCGCCAACAATGTCTCTAAATGATGCTGCAATGTCCCTAAAGACATTTGCTCCTTCAATTACCTCTCCTGTTACAATTCCAAGATAGTTTACGATTCTTTTTCCTTCAATCATTGGTGTTGTTGTAATAATCATATTAACCTCCTGGTAAATTTATTTTATTCAATGCACATATTACATATATAAGGCTCCAAACAATACTTTAGCAAAAAATTTATCTGTGTCAAATTATCAAGACCCTTACGAGATCTTTCTGTGCTGTATTACACAAGATAGTCAATAATGACTCAAATTTCAACGAAAAAACAGGAGGTAGTAGGTTTTTCACCTTCAGGAGGTCACTTTTTCATTCTAGGGACTTTTGCGTGCGATATATTTGACTAATATAAAACGAAATAGACCATAACTTTTAATAAGAAAGAATTTCAAAAAATGTTTAATTTTAACAAAGTACTTAACAGAAATATAACAGTATTGAAAAGACATTCTAAGGTAGCAGTTTCATATGTACCGTAATTTTTACAGTTTTGTACCTTCAAACCATAGATAATCCAGCTATACTCAGCGAAGAAGAGAGAAAAGCTGCGATTGAATTCAATGGAAGAACACTGTTTTTTATAGCTTGGATAAAAAAGTAAGTTTCATTTTTTAAATTTTGGGGATAAATTTAACCTTTATT
>MNXV01000072.1 GCA_001871575.1 Caldisericum sp. CG2_30_36_11 | reverse complement strand
CTTTTAAAAGTTCTTGGAATGCTGGCCGCTTTGTCGAACCGCCTGAAAGCCCTGCGTCTTCATAAATCTTAAACAATTTCCAGTTTTGGGCCTTGATATATTCCAGAATTCGCTCTTTTTGCAATTCAAGGCTTTCACCTTCCTCTGCTTGATCGGGAGTGGAAACCCTCATATATATTGCTGCTTTCATTTGTTATATAAGCCTCCTTTAAAGTTTCTCATAAATAGCATCTCATATGTTTAGCCTTCTCCTAAATAATTCCCCCTTGTAACTTATGTTTACTATTTTTACTTAATTATACAAGAAAAAGCAATCATTGGAATACCTTAAAATTGATGTTAAAATAATTTATTCGTTCTGCCCTTTATTTTTATTCCTTTTCTTAGCTTTCCCTGCAGCGATTTTCTACTTACTATATAATGCGTATAAGCACTACTGCCTCTTTTGAGAAAAAACTTACGAAATAATTAAAATTGAATCAATCGTGTAAATTTTTTAATTTTTCATAAAATTTATCCTATCACATTTATGCTATGTTTAATGATATAGAAATTTAACTTTTTGTCTCCCTATAAAATACAAGACAGTTGCAACATTTCTATGACTTACTATAACTCCCTAAAGTCAGGAATTTTTAAAACTGACTTAACTACAAAATTTTTGATGGGGAGGTTATATGGTTAATGAAACAAATGATGCAAAAAATGAAGGAGTTATGAGACAAATTAATTGTCTCGCTTTGGAAGTAGTATTAAGGCTGCAAAGAGATAATCCTGAGCTTCTGCAAAGGTTGTTTTATGCTTTTGAATCAGGAGAAACTTCGACATCGAAAAATAGCGAGAACAAGACTCCAAATAAAAGGCATGGAAAATAATATAGTGGATGTAAAAATAAACATGCATGGATCATCCCCAGAAGTTTCAGGATTCAAGTGGATAGTCGCGAAAAATATCTCATTTACAAATTGTGAAGCTTGGGTTATACAACGCAACGATTACCTTAAGCAATACTTTAAATTTGGAATCTCATCAATTTGTCTGCTTTACCTTCCCTTTATACTAACTAATCCCACAACTTTCATAAATATATTTTACCGAGATTTCAAAAATTGACATTCTTTTAAAAATGTATTGACAAATGGGAAATCCGTCATAAAATTAAATATTAAAGCGTAAGTTAGATAAATATTAAATACATAAATAATGCTTGTGGGTAATCCACAACCTTCCTGTATTTTATCTTTTTAGATTTGTAAATTGTTATAGTTTTTGCTTCTTTATTATATTCTTTTAATAGAATAATAATAGAAAGAATAAAAGAAGGGGTTAATATATGTAGATTCTAATTGTGTTTTAAGGGCATGCGTGCAGGTTAGGTTGACCAGTTGCGCAGGTTAGGTTGACCAGTTGCGCAGGTTAGGTTGACCAGTTGCGCAGGTTAGGTTGACCAGTTGAACAAAAACAGGCAGGATGCTATTCCACCTGTTTTATCAGCATAAAAAAGTTTTTCTATTAATAGTTAGCCAGAATGTCGCATGCTTTTTCCGGGGATTTCTAATATTGCGCATATTTCTCTCACCCTGTCAGTGATTCTTCCCCAGCCTTCGCGGTTTATAAACTGCTCTTTGCTGAGGTTCGTTGTTATTACCAATAAATTTTCGTTTGCATAGATTTCTTCTACAAGAATTTCAAACCTTGATAAGGCAAAAGGTTCTGCATATTCCCTTCCCCAGTCATCAAGCAAAACAAATTTTTCAAAATTAACTGACTCTGCGGTATGTAACTTATTAAATAGCGAAGGCATGAAGAAGTAAGACACAGGGATGGGAAGTTCTTCATAGGCTTCAAATGTTTTATCACTTAAGGGATCTATATATCTCGTTATAGGTTTACTTTGCCTTTCGATAATCCTTTTAGAGATATAAACAATGTCCATACTCTTGCCCACGCCTGCATCTCCAAATAGGATAATGCCTTTTCCAGTATTAAACATTTCATCAATTCTTTCGTCTAACTGCTTTTTCTTCCTTATCTTTTCCTCTCTAAAATTTTTAAAATAATGAATACCTATCGAAGAGATTACGAACTTTTTAAACTCTTCACCATTTACCGGCGTCCGCGTCGAGTCCTGTGAATTTTCTTTTTCCTGAAACTGGGATATACCTTCCATTGTTTTTTCCATTATTTCCTCCTCTTGCTCTTCCGAGCCAATTTACAATAAACTTCTCGTAGTTCTTTTTGCGCTTCGTGGAATTTGCGATAAGCCACGCCTCCATTTTTTTAAGTTCAATATCTACATTGCAATTTGGAAAAGCTTCCTTCCACTTTTTAAGTTTTTGCTCTGTTATCCTTTCAAAAGATAATTTTTCTTTATTAAAAAATATATTTTCTTCTGAGTTTTCTTCTGTGATTTCCATGGCATCGGGAGAATCTAATTCTTTTTCTTTATCTTGAGGGATCCATCCTTCATTTTTTTCGATCGTATAAACCTGGTTTGAATATTCATAATTTATTATAAATCCAATTTGTTTCAAGCTTTCTAGTGCTTTTTTAATTGTTATCCTCTTATTGCGTATAATATCTCTTAGTCCTATCATTTCGAAAAGATCAGTTTCTTTGAAGTGTAATATTTTACTTGCTTTTGGCTTTAGCTTGATGAATATTACTATTGCAGTTGCTGACAAGGTGAATAAAGCTTCAGGAACCCAAATATAACTTGTGCCAATATACGGTATAAAACGTGGATTTAGATAAACCCTAACATATTGTTTTGTGCTATCTGCATCCTTTTCAGAAACTTTCAGTCCCGTTATTAATTGTTCGGGTTCCCCAAGAATCTTTTGTTTTTTATCTTTTGCCCATATTGTAATACTGTCAGAATAGAGTGTCATCAGTTGATAGATGATGCTTTCATATGCATTTGTATGAGTGATTTTTTGTTCCTCTGTTTTATACTGCAATTCTTTCAACGAGATGTCAACATAATAGTTCCCGTCGCTACTTTTGTTCTCTTCGCTGCACATAGAAACGAGTTTCAAGTAGAGAGGAAATCCCTCCTCAACTGTCGGCAGTGGCATTGCTTCGTCAGGTGATTTCGCATTTCTGCCTATATATTTTTTTATTGTTTCAGAGTTGAAAAATCCGAAAATGTCTTGCTTCTTGAATGAGCTATTCACGATTATATAAAACGTCGTGTCTTCTATAACTATTGTAGTTTTGAGAGATGTACTGCCTTTACGGATAGCAAATGGAAATATTTTTGACATGACGGAACGCATGGGGAAATCAGTCCCTTCGCCGTTGTCTTTTGGCTTGATTAAATTTGACTCAGGTTGTTTAAGCAAGCCAGACAATTTTTCTTTCATTTCTACAATTTCTTTTGTTTCTTTTTTTTCACTCATTTATTTTACGAATCCTCCTTGCTATCTATTGTTTGCTTTATTTTTTCACATGCTTTTCTGTACAACTGTCTGATCACTTGCTGTGATTTATTTAAGATCATTGCTATTTCCGCTTGCGACTTATGCTCTTCTATGCCAAGTACGTGTGCGACTATATATCTTTCGTTTTTGGACAAGTTTGCCTTTTCTAAAAGTTCTGTGATCTCTTCATCGCTTATATTAATTTTTTCTTCTTCTGTAACCTGTTCAAAGTTTGTTTTTTTGTCCAAATCGCTAGTCGTAAAGTAGTCTTGCGGGGAGAAAAGGCATCTCTTTATAGTGGTTTTGTTGGCCTTCATAATCTTTTTAACTTCTTCTATAGGTAAACCTTGCTTTATCATTTCAATAATCTTTTGCCTCTTTTTAAACATAATGTAATTGTCTTTTGCTCCATTTTTATTTACCAGAAACCTAATAAGATCGTTTCTTATAACAATAGTTGCAAAAGTTGAGAACTTTAGACCCTTATTTATATCAAAAGAGTCCACTGCTTTAATGAGGGAAATTTCTGCCTCGCTGAATAGTTCTTCGTACAAATTCTTGTCCCCACGAGAATATTTTCCTGCAATCTTTGCAATTAATCGCAGATTGCTCAATATTATGACATTTCTTGCTGTTTGATCTCCTTTTCTCATCTTTTTGAATAACTGCTTTTCTTCTTCTTTGCTCAAAACTTTATATTCTTCGACAGAGGATTGGAGCATTTCGCTGATGACTTTTTTCACGTTCTACCTCCCATACTCTTTTGTGTTGGTTGTATTTTTGTCCTGATATGAAATTATTGTAGAAAAGATTTTTAAAATTTTGATTTTTCTGATAAAATAAATATAGGGGACGATACTTGTGGTGAGTTTGGTTCCCTGTGGCCGGTATCCCGGCCATTTTCTATATTGTTTCTACTTCCCATCCAAGCTTCTTTATTTCCTCTTCGAACTTTTTATACTCAATGTTAAGCTCTTTTGCTTTTATATAAACTCTTATGTTCTTTCCGAAGGCTTTATAAACTACATAAGCAAGCATTTGTTCTGTTTTAATGATGTTGTAGTCAAATACATTCTTTTCGTTATTTATTCCTTTAGTGACAAAAATATCTTCAGATTTTAGGTAAATGCTGTTAGTTAGCGCTTTTACAAAATTAATAGTTATACGTTGCCTTCTTCTCAAATTCCACTTATTAAGAAAGTCTTCTTCACCTATGTACATAACAGTCTTCTCTATTTTCTTGTCCTTTGTCCTTACTGAATGCTTCTTTATTTGCGACAGAAATCATGTTATATTATTTTTTTTATAACTCCTTTATCTTAAAATTAGGGAGGTTCATATGAACGAAAAAGTTCTGAAAAAACTGCACTTTGTGCAGGAAAGAGTGCCCTCGTATATGAAGAAAGAAGGCTTTAATGCTTTCAACAACTATTCATATACATCGGAAAGGCAGTTAAAAGGGGGATTTCAACCTCTATTAAAGGAGGCTGGAATCATATTCAAGGTTGATGTGACTGACCAGCGGGTAGAGCCAGGAGATGGGAAGATGAGGCTCACTTTGATAACGATGCAGTATCACTTCTTTGATTCTGAATCAGGAGAATCGCTTGAAGGTACTTTCTGCTCGCAAGGGACAGATTCAGGAGATAAAGGTATATGATGAAAAATATAAAGTGAATTAAGGCCATTACTGGTGGCGTAAAGTATATCTTTCTTCGATATTTCTCATCCCCACTAGAGATGATCCAGAGAAGGACGAGGAAGTTAAGCCTGCTACTGTTGCTATGGCAGTTAATGCAAATTCAAGTGAGAGAAAAGCTCTCATAAAAGAAGCATCAGCATTATTGAAGCAGATTAAAACTCTGGATCTTAAGTTGTATAATAGGGTTATCGAGAATAAGCATCCGTCAGACAATGAGCTTAAATCGATGATTGCTTCGATGAAAAGCGCTTTGATAAGAAGCATCCAGCAGCAGTCTCAATAAAAAACAATACGGGGCCCGGAAGGGTCCCGTTTCATTTTTCAAATAATTTTATATAATATTATAAGGAGATGAAACAAATGAGCGATTCTTTTGATCAGATGTATACACAATATATGCAACAAGAACAAGCAACAACTGAAAGAATGATAAAAATGGCGGAAGAAGCTGTAAGGGCGGCTGCAAGTGGAGGTGGTTCAGCGGCCGGAGGTGGAGTAGAAGCTGGAGCAGATGCTGGAACTATGGTCTCTGCTTATGAGAATAGTGCGTCAAGTCAAATGGATCAAATTAGCCCCAATTCGTATAATTTATATAATTTGCCTGCAGGTATGCCTGTGCAAGATTTGTCTGTTGAAACATCTGATGACGATAATTCTCAAAACGAGTAATTACTCTTTAGAAATAATATAAAAATTTTGAGAATTTTTTCTATAATCTATTAACAAGAAAATTCACCCAAACTTTTCTCCTTTCCCCAACTCTCTTTGGA
>MNXV01000019.1:5320-5912 GCA_001871575.1 Caldisericum sp. CG2_30_36_11 | reverse complement strand
GGAGGTAAATAATGAAAGTAAACTACAAGTTGTTTAAAGTGAATGGGGTTACAAAGTTGTCTTTTCGTTTAGAGACGAGCACTGAAGAAGATTCTATCATGGGTAATTGGTGGGAAGAAGCAGATTTCAGAGACTTCATCGAAGTTAATGATCTGGGCAGGGACATCAGCCAGAGAATAAAAAACAGGTATAAGTGTGACTTGAATACTTATGTGTTTAAATTGGTTGATTTTCTCACGGGAAGAATAAATCTGACAATTGCCTTTAAAAAAGTTAAAGAAGAACAGCTCAAAGAACTTTCTGATCGAATAAGCGAGTTCTTTGAGAATCGTCTCCTCAAGGCAGTTAAATACCCTGAAATAGACAAGGTCCTGCTCACAATTGAAATCCCGGAAGATATAAAAACAAGAATACAGGATAAATTTTTCGCCAGGTATGGAACTGAACCTGATATTTCCATAATAATAAAAGCCCATAAAAACCTTGGCGCATGTCCTATCACATTTTCTAGCATTCTCAACAATCCACGATTTGCAGTCACGAATGATTATGAAAGGTATTCAAAAATTCAGTTCATCAATGAAAACGATGA
>MNXV01000019.1:5172-5264 GCA_001871575.1 Caldisericum sp. CG2_30_36_11 | reverse complement strand
GCAAGTTTGGAGCCATAGAAAATAAAAATATGGATGATCTCATAAACTCGCTAAAAGTAAGTCTTGCTAATGCGCTGCAACCTAAATTTAAT
>MNXV01000019.1:5064-5156 GCA_001871575.1 Caldisericum sp. CG2_30_36_11 | reverse complement strand
TTGATCTTGAATTGCAATATAGCTATCCGCTGAATGTCGCTGAGAACATTGACAATCTATTCTCAGAGGAAGCTGTTAACAAATATCCTTTT
>MNXV01000019.1:2782-4917 GCA_001871575.1 Caldisericum sp. CG2_30_36_11 | reverse complement strand
ACAACAAGCAAATATTTCATGTTGTATCTTTATCGAGATGACTTAAGATATAAAAGTAGAATCGAGCAGTATCCCGTATACTATGATGAAAAACCTGTTTTAAAAAGAAGAAACTATTATTCATTATCAAGTGCAATGAACCTTGTCCGTAATGGAGTTAAAGTCGTAGATATCACGAATTATGAAGACCGAATAATCGCAGATGGGGTAGCAACCGGAATCAGAGATGCAGTTATAGAGTTGCTTATAAAAGCCGTTCTGATTCCAGATGTTTATTCCTCAGGATTGATGAAACCGGTAGAGCATAAGGTCATTAAAGAGGACTATGGATTTCTCGAAGCTCTTGCATATAAGCCTTCTAAAAAAAGAAAGAATGTAACTCCAAGAACACCACGGGATGGAGTGCTATTCAATGGTTTTTCAGAAATGTCTAAAGAAACCAGAGACAAAGTGGCACCCATCATTGTAGAAGAAAAACTGAAAGCTAACATTTAATAGAAAAAGTGGGGCTATCCATTTGAAGAAGTCCCCACTTTCACTTATAAATCTGCTGAAAAAGATTGCAGATTCCAAAAGATAAACCTGTTGATAAAGAGTGCAGGTTACAGAGGAATAAAAAAGCAAAAAATACATAAGGCTTGCGCTTGACAAGGATAACATTTATGTTATAATGTTATTAAGATTATATGAGGAGGAATAAATGAAGAATTTTTTTATTGGAATGATTGCGGAAGCGGTTGCAACTCTGTTGGTTTTTCTTTTTCTGTACATGAATTTTTATTTCATTAAAGGAAACATATATGAGCAAAGTTAAGGTAAATATACTGTGAAGAGCGTATATTACAATAAGAGTAAAGAAAGCAGTACAAATAATAAGTATAACCCTTATTGTTCTTATAGGAGCTTCCTTCCTGAGAGATGCTTTTAGGGCACATGCTTTGGTGGTGGAACACTTTGAAGAAGTTTTTGCTAGGAAAGTTATGATTTTTGATATAGTTGTTGGTTCTTTTCTTTTAGCTGATGCAGTTGTCTTCATTTTAGCAAGGAATAAACTTGCTAAAAAAGTAGTGCAAATCATAACTGCTATAATTATTATATTTGTTGGAGGAGTTTTTTTCTTAAGTTTTTTAATTCTTCCATCATCTGAAGCGTTGTTTGGTCCCGTTGAGATTATTTTTCTTCTTATTGATGGAGTCCTATTGATTAGTTTTTCATTAAAGAAAGGAGAAAAAAGATTATAGCAAGTTATGTTTCGTAGAGCCTTTAAAAAAGAGTCGAAAAAAGGAGAATAAGAAATGAAAAAATACAGGATATTTAACAAGATTACAAAGAAATGGTGGGAAGGAGAAGCTAACTCTGCCCAAGAAGCTTGCAAACAGACAGGATGGATGATTGGGAATTGCTGGATAAGAGAATATACAGAAAAAGGTGGATGGAAAAATTGTAAATTGGAGATAAAAAATAAGGAGGTAGTTTAAAAATGAATAGTTCGTCAGTCATTATGGTAAGTGCAATTGCAGTTGCTTTCATTGTTATTGTGATTGTTCTATTTTCAAAGCTTTCTAAGATGCAGGAGACAGTCAACTCTTCTTTAAATAACTCTATAGCTCAAATACAAAGCTCTGTGAACTCTTCTGTTGCTCAATCGGTATCAGGCTCTATAGACAAGCTTATTTCTTCCATGGGAAGCATAAAAGAAGACTACGGGCAGATATCAAACAAGCTCATAACACTCAATGAAATAAGCAGTGATACGAAGACCTTGAAATCCTTTCTCACTAACCCGCAAACCAGAGGACAGTGGGGGGAAAGAATGGTAGAAGACATCATCAACCTCGTAGGCCTGCAGGAGAATATTAACTACCAAAAGCAAGAAACCACTGAAGCTGGTAGACCTGATTTCACTTTTATGCTGCCTAACAACAAGAAGATCAACCTTGATGCGAAATTTCCGCTTGATAACTATGCAAAGTATGTTGAAGCAAGTAACGAAACTGATAAGGAAAAATATAAAAAAGATTTTATAAGGGATGTGAAAGGTGCAATAAAAGATGTGTCGAATAGAAACTACATCAACGAGAGTACTGTTGATTTTGCAATAGTCTTCATTGCAAATGAGGGAATATACTCATTTC
>MNXV01000019.1:0-2756 GCA_001871575.1 Caldisericum sp. CG2_30_36_11 | reverse complement strand
GACGAAGCCTTAAAAAACAAGATTGTTCTCTGCTCGCCAATTAATCTCTATGCTACACTCTCTATTGTACGCCAGGCATCAGAATACTATGCTCTTGAAAAGACATCAAAGGAAGTACTTGATTTGATGCAAAAATTCAAGAAGGAATGGGGAAATTTCACGAAGAAGTTTGAAGAAGTAGATACCACAATTGAAAAAGTTAGAAGTGTATTCAACGAGGTTTCTACTACGAGAAAAAATAAATTAGATGCTGTCCTGAACAATATCGATTCAATCAGCAATAACATTGCGCCAGAACTCGCCCCGACAGCAGAGGAAAGTGAAAACAGTAAGTCAACTATTCCGCTCTAAAAGCAGGGAGAAGAGATGAATAAATATAAAGAGGACAAAGACCACAACCTTGTGCTTCCCGACGGAACAATAATTCCAGAAAAGGAAAGGACAAGGTGTGAAGTTTACAGCCGTGTTGTCGAATATTTGAGACCTGTAAGCCAGTATAATGCTGGAAAGAAATCAGAATTTAAAGATAGGAAAAACTTTAAAGTAAAAGAGGAGACGAAGGAAGGAAGGAAAAAATAATGTGGACGAAAGAACAGAAAAAAAATATATGAAACAATATCGTCAAGACCACAAAGGTACAAAGACAAAAAATATTAAATAACTAAAAAAGGGAGAAAGAGATGCCAGGGCAAACAGAAATACATTATTTAACACAAGAGCAGTTATCTAAGTTATCAAAGGAGTTTAAAAAATATTACGAAGGCTCCAAAAAAGGACGTGCTGTCCAGCATGGAAAACACTGGATGGTGTTTCTTCTTCTCAGATATACGGGAGCAAGAATCTCGGAAATTGTATCTGTTAACGAATCGAAGAGTTTAAATTTGAACGATAACACTATTAAATTGGTTACGCTCCGGAGTAAGAAAAAAGAAAATAGAATAGTACAGTTTGATAATATTGTTAAAGAAGAATACTTGCAAATCACTGCTAAATATCCTGAGATAAAAGGAAAAGTACTCAAGGTAAATAGAATCAATTTTTATGAGAGATTCAGGGAAATAGCTGAGAAGGCTGGAATTCCTAAAAAGCTCTCACATCCAAACATACTGAGACATACAAGAGCAATAGAACTGCTTAAAAGAGGTGAATCCTTACTTGAAGTTCAACGGATACTCGGGCATAAATACATTGAAAATACCGCAACATATCTAAGATATGTTAAATAATTTGACAATGAGGTATTTACCTGACTATTTAATTTGGATGATATACATTGCTGTTTTTATATTTGGGCTTATAATTGGAAGTTTTTTAAACGTCGTTATTTACAGAGTTCCTAGGAATCAATCCATAATAAATCCACCTTCCCATTGCCCCCATTGCAACACAAAATTAAAATGGTATGACATGATTCCTTTGCTAAGCTATATTATTTTAAAAGGGAAGTGCAGGTATTGTGAAACAAAAATTTCTTTTCAATACCCCTTAGTAGAGTTTCTCATGGGTATAACTTTTGTTATTGTATTTCAAAAATTCGGATGGTCATTCCAATTCGTTAAATGGATAATTTTTGCAGTCCTCCTATTTGTCACCGGTGCAATAGACTTAATAGAAGGAGTAATCCCTGATGTAATCGTAGTACCCGGATTAATCACTGGTGTAATATTTTCCATATTTAATGGCAAGAGCAGTTTTCTTCAATCAATCTATGGTTTATTATTTATGGCAGTATTTTTCCTGATCATCATTTTATTAACAAGGGGAGGAATGGGATGGGGAGACCTGACACTCGGGATAATGATTGGCTCATTTCTTGGTTTTAAACTTAGTTTAATTACCCTGGTATTTTCTTTTATTATTGGTGCAATAGCAGGATTGATATTAATCGTTTTAAGAAAAAAAGGGCGCAAGGATGCTATTCCATTCGGCCCATTTTTATCTATAGCAGCATTTGTTGCATCAATTTATGGTTATAGAATTTTGGAAATATATTATTTTAGGTAAATTATCACTTTTAAAACCCCCTCAAATTAAGCGAATTGTGGCCGGGTAGGTAAAATCTACCTCACCCTGACTTTTGCATTCCAGGGCCATTTGCGTGCAAGATGTTTGTAGGTTAGAGACAAAAATCTGGTAGTTTATAAGAAAACTTATATTTACAACGTAACAAAAAAAAATACAAATATAATATGAGCATGAAAAAGAAAGAAATTGTTTATGCATTCATAGATGCAAACAATCTACATCTCGGGACTACTAAGGGACTGGGATGGGAAGTAGATTACAAGAAATTCATGATATGGCTAGAAGACAAAGCAAATGTATCCGATGCTTATATGTTCATAGGAAAAATAGAAGAGCATGAAAAGCTTTATAGCCATCTCCAAGAATGTGGCTTTATCCTTCAGTTTAAGCCTGTGAGCAAAAGCCAAGATGGTCAAATAAAAGGGAATGTAGATACCGACCTCGTTTTTCAGGCTATGCTTGATTTTCCTAACTAAGTATGATAAGGCAGTTATTGTATCAAGCGATGGAGATTACTATCGTCTTGTCAGGTACTTAAAAGAAACAGGGAAACTTCTTTATGTAATAGGAACGAATAACAGGGTTTCCTGGTTGTTGAGACGAGAAGCGGGAAGCAGCCTTTTATTAATAGACCAGATAAGAAGCAAAATAGAAAAAGTGACATAAAAAATAGGGGAAGCACCACATAAGCACTAACACTTATGCAGGACTTCCTCATAGTGATTATTATA
>MNXV01000022.1 GCA_001871575.1 Caldisericum sp. CG2_30_36_11 | reverse complement strand
AGGAAAAACTAATCGACTCACTTTACAAAAATTTAATAAAAATAATAAAAACAGGTGCATTTTGAATTTTTTATTTTTAAATTTTAAATTTTTCGAACTTCTCTGCTCTTCTTTTAAGCAAATTTTCAGAAGGTTCCTTTAAAAGCAGCTCAAACTCTTTTTGCAGGGCTTCCTTAACCGTTTGAATAGTAAGCTCAGGATTTCTGTGAGCTCCTGTAAATGGTTCTTCTATAATGCCATTTATCACATTAAAATTAAGCAGCTCTTCAGAAGTAATTTTTAAAGCTTTAGCAATGTCCTTTTTCATCGACCTATCCTTGAAAAGCACAGAAGCTCCAACTTCCGGGGAAATAACAGAAAGATAAGAATAACTGAGCATAAGGATTCTATCTGATACGAGTAAACTCAGTGCACCGAGGCTTCCCCCTTCTCCTATCACTACACTCAAAACTGGTACTTTAGCTTTTAAAAAAGCTTTTATGGGTTCTGATAAGGCAGCAACTGAACCCTCTTTCTCCGTTTCAGGAGAAACACGTGCCCCTGGCGTATCAATAAACGTTAAAATAGGTGTTTTAAATGTATTTGAAGCAATATCAACAGCCCTTGCAATTTTCCTGAACCCCGAAGGGCCAATCATTCCTGAATTACTCTTTAATCGCTCAATTATAGTGTGTCCCTTGTTGCTTCCGATAACAGTGAGAGATAACCCATTAAATTTGCCGATGCCTGCAATGATTGACCTGTCTTCTCCCGAAATTCTGTCTCCTTTTATTTCTACGAAATTGGTCAAAAGTTCCTTTATATAATCAAGAGTTTGAGGTCTATCAAGGTGGCGGGCTACTTCTACAATATTATAAGGAGTTAAACTTTTATAAATTACCTTAAGCCTTTCTTCTATTAAATTTTTTAATTCTTTTTTTTCAAGCCCGGTTTTTTCTTCAAGCTCTTTATAAAGAGTAGCAAGTTCTCTTTCAAAGGAAAGTAAGGTCATCATATTAGGCTTCTGTTTGTGTAAATTTTCAAAACCTTTGAAATTGTTGATTTCAAATCTTTCCTTTCGAATACTCCGTCAAGAAAACCGTTTTCAAGAAGTTTTTCTGCAGACTGAAGCTCTCTGGAAAAATTCATCCCAAAGGCAAGCTGTGTAATCCTGGGGCTTGTGAGCCCTATCATTGCATCTTTCTCGGCAAAGACAAACTGGCCAAGCATTCCTATAGCTGAAGCACCTCCATAAACCGGGTTTGTAAGAATCGAAATGAAAAGGCCACCGTCTTCTTTAAAGACGTCAACAGCCTGAATGATACGAACTATCTGGAGCATTGAAAAAACTCCTTCCTGAATCCTCTCTCCACCAGATGAAAATTTTACAACCACTGGAAGTTGATTTTTCTTTGCATAAGTGAATAGTTTCACAATCTTTTCTCCTTCGGTGAAACCCAGACTTCCACCAATGAATTCAAAAGAAAACGCCCCTATTGCAACATCGACGCCGTCAATTTTAGCTTTTCCTGTTATTAATGCACTATTAAAACCAGTTTCCTGTCTAACTTTTGCAAGTTGATTCTTATAATAGGCTCCATCATAAAAATTAAGCACATCTAAGGGCTCTATATCACTATTAATAGCTTTAAAAGTGTCGGTATCTGTGAGCAGATTTATCCTTTCCTGTATAGACATTCTGAAATGATGTCCACAGTAAGGGCAAACATTCAAATTATTCTTTAAATCTTTGTAATTGATTAATCTGCCACACGAGCTGCATCTTATAAGAGTTTCCTTTGCAATTTCTTCTGTTATAACAGGAACATAGATCCTGTTTTTCCTTTTAAAAATATCCATATCAATAGCCAGCCTCTTTAATAATGTTTTCCAGCGGCTTTCCCATTAACAGCCTCACAATATTTCTTGCTGAGTCTTCCCAGCTTCTTTTTACGCTTTCTGCCGAGAATCCACCTGCATGTGCAGTCATCACTATATTGTCAATTGCAAAAAACGGATATTTAGAAGGATATGCAAATTGCATGGGTTTTTCTGGATAATTCCACCAGGTATCAATCGCCGCACCTCTAAGGATGTGGGTTTTTAAGGCCACAAAAAGGTCTTCTTCGTTTACAACAGCGCCTCTTCCAACATTTATAAAATATTTATCTTTCATTGCATTAAACACATTTTTATCGATAAGCCCTTTTGTTTCATCAGTTAGTGGAAGAACAGAAATGATAAAATGAGATTTTTCCACTGCTTTGAGCAAGTCCTCTGTACCGTAAACCTCGTCCACATTTGGATAACTCTGCGGATTCCTCTTAACACCAATAACATGCATACCAAATGCTTTTGCAAACTCTGCAATTTTCTTTCCAATGCTCCCGAGTCCTATAATACAAACGGTTTTCCCTTGAACTTCTATATTAAACTCTTTTCCCATCCAACCATGCCAATAACCTTTTCTCAAATCTCTATCACTTCGCACAAAATCTTTGGCGAGCGAAAGAAGCAAGCCGAAAGCGTATTCTGCAACAGTAACTGCATTCGAGTGGACATTTGCAAGGGCAACACCCTTCCTGGTTAGTTCCTTAACATCAAATGTATCAACTCCCACAAAAGGAACCTGGATTAGTTTAAGATTTTTTGCAAGTTCAAGATCTTCGGAAGATATAGAGGATGCAATAATAGCGATAGACTCTTTAAGTATTTCTTTTCTTTCTTTCTCGCTTCTTGAAATAAGTATAGAAATCTCTTCCTTAAAGCCTTCTGCTTCTTTTGCTTTCTCAAACATCTCAACAGCATTAGATGGCGGGGGTAAGAATATACCAACCGTATTCATAAATCACCTCCAAAATTTCTTATATTTTAACCATAAACAATTTTTTTCAAAAACAAACCAAAAAGTATTTTTAATGTATATAATATGGTTATGAAAAAAATAGTTATTTTTATAGCTTTGATCGCCATACTGACCACCGGCTGCAGCGCTAAAAGTACAGACAACCAGAAAATCAAAGTAGCCGCAACAATTTTCCCCATTTATGATGCCCTCAAAGGAATAGGTAAGGATAAAGTTGATGCATCACTGATAGTCCCGTCAACATCTGACCCTCACAATTTTTCGCTTAGCCCTCAAGACATCGAGAAATTACAGGGTGTAAAACTGATTTTTGAAAACGATATTGGCCTCGAAAACTGGATGGAGGGCCTCCTTCAAAGCTTAAAAGATGCACGGGTAATTAACACAAGCGAGGCAATAAATGCTAATGTAAAGAATGATAACCCTCATATATGGTTAAATCCTGATTATTATATAATGCAATGCACGGCAATTGAAAAATCACTTATAGAGGTTGATCCTCAAAACAGCTCATATTATGAAGAAAATTTTAAAACTTACACAGATGTAATAAAATCTGAAGCTTTTAGATTACGGAGTGAAGTTAAAGGACTGCAAACGAAAAAAATCATATCTTTTCACGATGCATTTCCTTATCTTGCAGAGTACTTCGGGCTTGAAATTGCTGGAACATTGGAAGGAACTCAAGGAACATCACCAACTCCACAAAAAATTAAAGAAATAGAAGATATAATTACTAAAAATCATATAAAAGCAGTATTTAAAGAGCCGCAGCAATCAACTGAAATAATGAATGCAATCGTTGAGGATACTCATGTAAAAGTATATGTACTTGATCCTATTGGGGGAAGTAATGGGCGGGATAGCTACCTGGAAACAATGCAATACAACATAAACACAATTATTGAAGCGCTAAAATGAACAATGATACTATTCTATCAGTAAAAAACCTTTCTGTTAGATACCAGGATTTTGAGGCAATCAGCAACATCTCGTTCGAGTTAAAAAGGGGTGATATTGCAATTATTATTGGACCAAATGGTGCAGGAAAAACAACTTTGCTTAAGGCGATTCTTGATCTTTTGCCACACGAAGGCGAGGTTAGAATTTTAGGAAAAAAAATAAGCGAGATAAGTAGGGAAGAAAGAGCTAGGATTGGCTATGTGTCGCAAAAAGTTGATATTATTCAGAATTTCCCTGTTACAGTGAAAGAACTTCTCGAACTTTCTATTAAAAAAACTTACCCAAAGAGCAAAGAGCAGAAAATGAAAATCGAACAATACCTTGATTTACTCCATATTTCCCATCTTGCCAATAAAGCAATTGGAGAACTCTCTGGCGGGCAACAGCAAAGGTTCCTCATTGCAAGGGCGTTAATTTTGTCGCCTGAGATACTATTGCTCGACGAACCCATTGCAGGTATTGATATTACAGGAGAGCAGACATTTTACGAATTCATCACATGCATGAATAAGCAATACGGAATAACTACACTTCTTGTTTCTCACGATGTTACTGTGGTAGAAAAAATTGCAAGCAAAGTGATATGCGTCAACAGAACATTGATATGCGAAGGTAAACCTGACGAAGTGCTCTCGGAAGAAAAATTTGAAGAACTCTATGGAAGGGAAGCCAGTGTATACAAACACAAATTCTGCAAAGAAGGAGAACCTTGCGAGTTCTATAAGGACAGAGGGGATTTGAAATGATCTACGGATTTTTTTTGAGAGCAATTGTTGTCGGGGTAATATCGGGTTTCCTTTGCGCTTTTATTGGAGTGTTTGTAATCCTCAGGAAAATGGCATTTTTCTCGCATGCAATAGCACATATTGCACTAACCGGAGTTGCTATCGGATTTCTTGTAAATGTCAACCCGCTTGCTTCTGCTTTAGGTTTTTCGGTAGTTGTTGGGATGCTGATACCTCCTCTTATCGAAAAATCGAGATTATCTGTTGATACTATCATAGGGATATTGCTTCCTTCATCAATGGCTATTGGAGTAATTCTTCTGGGATTTGTAAAGGGATACAAGCCCGATTTGTTGAGCTACTTATTCGGGGATATTCTCGCAGTTTCTTCAAAAGATCTGTACATTATTCTTGGTCTTGCAGTATTTTCCATAGTACTTATGTATTTCATCTTCAATGAAACAACAATCATGTCTTTTGATGAGGACTGGGCAAAAGTAAGTGGAATAAGAGTGAAGTATCTAAATTACCTGTTCGTACTTTTGCTATCTTTAATAGTTATTATAAGCATTAAAATAGTTGGCATTATACTTGTATCTGCGCTTGTAATAATCCCTGGAGCTGCTGCAATAAACATTGCAAAAAATTTAAGAGAAACGTTTATATATTCTATCCTTATTGGCATTTTAGGAGAACTTGTTGGAATAATTGCATCGTATTTTTTGAACATACCCACAGGACCTTCGATAGTTTTAACAATTTCAATTATATTTATACTTACATTAAGGAGAAGAAAATGAGAGTAGCAAGTTTTGAAAGTAAAGGAATTGAAAAAGTTGGCGTGTTCTACAAGGGCAAACTCATAGACATTGATCTTGTTTCCGAAATCATTGGACATAAGCTCGACAAAGAATTCCCTGCATTCTTTAACGTCGTAGATATAATAGAGCAGTGGGAATATGTGGAGAAACTCATTGAAAAAGGCGAAAAGCTGTTCAAAAGCGAATTCCTTAAATTTTTTGAAGTTAAAAATCCTTTGTTAACTGCACCAATTATAAGAGAGAGCAAGATTGTATGCCTTGGCAAAAATTATGCTGAGCATGCAAAAGAGACAGGAAGCAAACCCCCTGAAGAGCCAATTATTTTTGGAAAATTTGCTGACTGTGTAATTTCTCATGATGAAGAAATTATTTACCCTGATTTTGCAACAAGAGTCGATCCTGAAGTTGAGCTTGCGGTTGTTATAGGAAAGCAGGGCAAGGATGTTGATGCAGAAGAGGCAATGGACTATGTTTTTGGATACACAATAGCAAACGATATAACTGAAAGAGAATTGGAATATGCTGATATGAAGAAGGGTTGGCCGTGGTTCAGGTCAAAGAACTTTGATGCAGCAATGCCACTTGGGCCCTGGATTGTAACAAAAGATGAAATTCCAAACCCACACAACCTTGAAATAGAACTTTCAGTAAAT
>MNXV01000082.1 GCA_001871575.1 Caldisericum sp. CG2_30_36_11 | reverse complement strand
AAAATTTTCGGAATTCAGAGTCTAATATATATAGAGGAAATTTTAAGAAGATCCTCTAAAAGGAGATGGTATAAATGGAAGTATGCAAAGTTTTAGAGAAAGGAGGCGGTGTAATATGAGTGTAATAAACCTGCTGAAAAGGAGCACAGGTTACAGAGGAGTAAGCTGAAAATTAATGTCGATGAGACGGCTTGTTGGGAAAAATGTGGAAAGAGTTTCAGAAAGTTTGTAGCGAGTAGAATCTCTTCAAAACTTATTTTAAAGTTTAAAAACTTGGGTAGGAGGAAAATAAGAGAAATTTGTAGAAAGGAAGCGAGTTCAGAATTTGAGAAGAAGGAATAAAGATATAAAATTACCATAGGAGGTAATAAAATGAAAAAAGTCATTTTAGTTGCTTTATTAGCATGTTTTACGTTTTCAGTTTTCTTAATAGGAAACACAAGCAAAAGTGGAGGTATTGTTGAGAGTGCAAATGAGGATCCATGGGAACAAGTAGAAAACTTAAATTATCTATTCTGGACAGCCGATGAGAAGATTGAAAACGATGTCAAAAAGTTACAGTTAGATTTAAGCTTGACTGGTAAGCAAATGGAAAAATTGAAGGAACTTGGGTTACAAGAAGGTTATCTGTTCTCAGAAGGACGGCGATGCAAAGATGATGCAGCCAAAGATGATGCGGTTACCTTTAACCAAAGAGTTGATGAAACTTTTGCAAACATTGATAAGGAAGTCAGAGTTCTATTAGGGGAAAAATACAACGACTTTTGCAAATGGATTAAAACATGGTGGGAAAACGAGAAAATGTATCGCTTAAACTGGTTAGCGGAAAAAGAGAAGAAATCCAAGGAAGAAATAGGAATAACATCTACAGACGATCGAGAACTGGTCTATGCGACACAGTATAATGGGTATACTAACCTGGAGATTGCTTTGCCTGATAAGTATGTTAAATTTGCTAACCTCGGATGGTGGGATGATATTCCCGATTCCATCGAGCCATACTACAGTAACCCGCCTTACACGGCGAATGTGTATTACGAAACGACAAATAAGAGTGTTCTCAATGTGCTTGTTCGAGAAGTAGGACCGTATAACGAAGATGACAACTATTGGGATTCGGCAACCGCATCCAACCCACGGCGAATGTTTACAGATTTAGCATTAGGAGAACCTGAGGCCGAAGCGGCAAAATTGAGAGGATATAATGACGGGAAGGATCAATTTGGGCGCGTAGTGAATCAACCTGCAGGTGTGGATCTTACTGAAGAAGTTGCAGCTCAACTTAGGCTTGCTCCTCAGCAGAATGATTGGGTTTGGGTGAGATACAGTGATCTACCGTAAGTTTTTGCATGTTATTTTAATCCTTTCTATTCTATTAACTGTATCTGGCTGCAAACAGAATTCGTCTAATGTTCCTTGGGTTGAAGTAAATATAAACCTCGATGAAGCAAAAACACTTCAATCAGAAGTTGATAATGGACACAGAGTAGGTGAAATG
This sequence comes from Caldisericum sp. CG2_30_36_11, assembly GCA_001871575.1. Lineage (GTDB taxonomy): Bacteria > Caldisericota > Caldisericia > Caldisericales > Caldisericaceae > CG2-30-36-11. The sequence continues at coordinate 4,560 of MNXV01000082.1, read as the reverse complement.
GACCCAGTTCAAGTTGCACACGAATTTTTGAATGAAAAACTTAATATACGAGAGGATATCAACGAGCATAAAGAGATAAAGGCAGGCGAAGGAGAAAAAGGTTATAGACTAACTCCTAGTGATGGAAGGATAGTTGAAGTTATTCTGTTTCAACCAGTGAGAACAGATTCTACAGGCATCTGGGTTGTTAAAAAATACCGTTTCCTCAATAAGTAGATGTGAGATTTCAGGCCGAGACTAATTTTCTCGGCCTATTTTTATCAAAGTCAAATTTTACTTTTTCTTTCAACAAAGATCCAAGTTGATGTATCCCTGAAATTGGCAGAGAAGAAATTTACAAAGGAGTTGATGGTTGTTAAGCGAGGAAAAAGCTCCTTGAGTTAAAAAGGAAAAAATTTGCGAAATTAACATGAAAAAACTAAAGTTTTATGAAATAAAAAATTCTTTAAAAAAAGTGTTACTTTTTTGTGAAATTCGAAGTCTTATATATGAGAGAACAAAAACTCTCAGAAAGGAAGTGGTGTATATGAGAGTAATGTAAGTGGAATTAATGCCACTGGGGCATTTTATTAGTAAAAACATGGAAGTGGCACCAGGAAGTTTACTACACCAGAATCTCTAAGAGCTTACCGGTGAAAAATGTGGAACGAGTTTCAGAAAGTTTGTAAAAACAGAATCTCGTGAGTCCTTATTAAAGTTTAAGAAATGAAATTTAAACAAGGAGGTAAAGCAGAGAAAAATTGTAGAAAAGATGGTGAATGTTGTTTTACAAAGATAAAAATTTTTAACCAAGGAGGCTAAAAATGAACAGAAAGATTTTAATCTACACAACAATAATGTTGCTGATGGTAAGTTTTGTCTTTTGTTCAAAAAACATGTTCCCCGTATTTGGTGATACCCCTGATTTTTCAGAAAGTCACTATAATTACATAATAATGGATTATCCGGTGGCAGTTTCCGTAGACGAAGTGTATTTTCAATATATGCTAATTACATGCAAGGCTATGGTGTTTGGGAAGTTTACATAGATGATTTTTATTGCGATGTCGACAATGGAAGGAACTTATTTTACAATTGGTACGTTACTCCAGATAGTAGTAAGTATTATGAGTACGGCTCATTGGTCCTTAACACAAACGACAGTCGCATAGATTATCAAGTAATGTATCCTGCATCAGATAAATTATTATATGCAAACACAAAGAGTTTCTCTACTTATCTTGAAGCAAATAATTCGTCTGGACTTGCTTATGGTGCTGCGAGATTTGAGTATAGTGAATTTGGATCCTTCTGGATCTATCCAGAAATTGAAATATTCTTTTAGGAGGAGAGGATGAAGAGAAAAAAAATAATAATCATCATCATTATTTTAATTGCTGTTATAGGAAGTGCTTATTTTGTATACGCAAAAGGCGTTTTTAGTTCAGGATTTGATATTTTGGAGTGGCATCTTGGAAATACTCTGAAAAACGATAAAATAGTTGCAAAAGTTAATGAAGAACCTGTATATCTTAGTGAAGTTGCACTTCCTTACTTTTCTATGAATTTCTCATACTTACAAGCTAAAGAAAGCATTGAAGCTATGTTAAATAATCCAAATACGCCTGAAAGTACTAAAGAAGAACTTTTAAAAGGTAAACCCCTAAGCCCAGAAGAAGAATTACAAAGAATAATTGGTATGAAACTCCTTTCCCAGGAACTGGAAAAGGAAGGCATGACTATACCAGAAGAACAACTTAACAAAGAATTAAAAGAGTTAGAAGATTTACATAAATATAATCTTGAACACTATCCAGATAGCTCGTGGAGCAAATATTATAAGGAGGTTTTGAGTGTTCTTGGAGCAAGCGATGAAGAATGTATTGAGAAATATTACCACTTCAGAGAGTTCCAAAAGATGATAGATTTGTGTAACAAATTTTCTAAAACAATCAGTGCACCAGAGCCAACAGAAGAAGAAATAAAGGAAGAAATGACAAAAAGCAATATTGTAAGAGAAACCGCTATTGAGAACTGCAAATCAAGATATATTCATAACATAATTGATAAAAAAATCGAAGAGTTAAAGAAATCTGCCAACATAGAGATTATTGATATTGAAGCAGTGCAGAATCTTAGCAAAATCTTTGAGTAAAGGTATACAACTGCTTGGAAACAAGGAACTGAAAAAAGTCAGTTCCTTGTTTCCTCATGTCTAAGAAATGAAAGAGTATAAAATGTAAATAAAAAGGAAGTAGAGCAAGCAATATGAATGTAGAAAAATTATTCTGTGAAACTTTTTTATAGGTTCTGAAGTCTATATATATGAGAGGAGCAAAAAATCTCGGAGAGGAGATGGTGCAATATGAGAGTATTGTAGCTAAAAATTAATGTTGGCAAGACAGCTTTTTGGTGAAAAATGTGGAAAGAGTTTTAGGAAGTTTGTGATAACAAAATCTTTAAGAGTCTGTTTATGGAAAAAAAATGCAGAGGCAGTTTCAGGAAGTTTGCAGTAGTGAGATCTCTTCAAAACTTAGTTTAAGGTTTTTAAAAAGAGTTAAACAAGGAGATGATGTAATATGAATGTAGCATAAAAAGTAAATAACCTACTGAAGAGATTGCAGGTTTACTTCTCTGTAATACACAATCCTTATCAGTGGATTACAGAAGATTAAGGAAGTTAAATTTTGAACAAAAAAATAATAAAATTTATTTAAGGGAGGATATTATGAATAAGAAAATATTGAGTGTCGTAGTCTTGATTCTTTTTTCTACATTTTCTTTTGCAATAACAGTCTATGCCGATAGATGGAGTCCAACAGAAGATTGGGGTCCTCAGGTTGAGTCGTATTCTCCTGATTGGGGAAGAACTGTAATGTATGAATATACAGACTCTGCATATAACCTTTATGTTTCTCCACAAGCAAGGTTTAATTTTACGCAAGACGCAATTGATGCAATAAGAAATGATTATTTTTTGTACTATACTTTTGATATTTCTGTAGTAGATGAAAGTTGTCAAGGTGAGGGTTGTAATACAACCGTATCTGCTCTTAATACTACTATGTATTACAGCACTCTTCCTTCGCCCCATTTTGATAGGGATGACGACCCTGAACCTTGGGGTAATGGTTACTATGACGAAACTGAAGTTACCTGTACAAGTTCATTAGATATGTACGCAAATACAGATTACCGCTTTGACTCACGATTTAGAGTGTATTTTACCGACCCAATAACATTTGAATTTACATCTCAAATGAGTCATTATAATTATTATACTCATGAATATGATACCTGGTATTATGACATCCACAAAACAAGAAATTATCCGTGGTATTAAGGAGGCAAGATATGAAGAAAATAATAATCGTATTAATAATTTTAGTATCTCTCACATTAGGCACATTTGGATTTTTAAAGGCATCCTCTCAGGATAAACCATTCTTTGACATGTTTTCTATTGCAAGGGAAATTTCTCAAGGCAAAGACTCTATCTTGAGTTATAAAAATAAGGTTGAAAAAGTTCTTGATAAAATAGAAGTTGAAATCCCCAAAGAGGAGAAATACTTTGTAACAATTACATTCTCAAAGTTTGTTACTGATGAGGAACTTAAAAAACTTGTAAAAGAATATAATATCGAAATACTTGCAATAGAGGGAAGAAGTATTGAGAAAGGAACAAATCTTAAAGGAACTTTCTTTGTTACTCCTGAGAATGGGATGCTTTATGATAAGAAACTTCTCTTAGATATGCTCCAAAGAAACAATGCAGAATTCAAAGGATTTATTGCTATTGTTGTTAACATCCAAAATAAAGACATACAAAAACTAAGAAATAATAAAATAGTTTTTCTAATTGACCCTTCTGCCGATACTCACTTTGTAAGAAATCCAAAACATGAGAAAACAAACTCCTGGGATGGATATGCACCAAGTTTGTTTTCAGAGCTTGAGAAGAACAAATTATTAAACCCATAGATTATGAATAAAGCAATAATTATTATATTCTTAATTCTAAGAACAATTATGACTCCTTTTTGCAATCTTGCAGGTAGAGGAACTAAAACAGTTGAGATTGGCAAAAGAGCACAGCTTGGATTCACAGGAATTTACATAACTGTGTTAGATTATAAAAGAGTTTATCCATCTATTGAAGAAAAAGAATCAGAGCCAAAAAAATACATCGCATTTGAAGTGCTGTTAGATGGAAGTAAGGAAAGAACTGGCGGAGATCCTCCTGGGCATTTCGGAAACCCTGTTGGCTGTGATTCCTTTGAAGGTTATGAGATATGTGGATACCTCTATGTTGAAGGAAAGGGCGATTCCAGGCGAAATGTATATGGTGACCTTGATCCACCAAGAGTAGCCCGCCTTTTCGGAAACGATCACCCCCCAATAATTGGCATGGGAAAATTAGAAGGAAAAGCAGCTTCAGGATTGGTTATTTTTGAACTCCCTGAAAATTTTGAGATTAATAAATTTATCTATCGCTACCATGAATATTCTGATCTAACAAAAATGCTTCTCCCTGAAGCCAAGGTTCAGATAATCTTCGAAAACCCTATAAAATAAATAAAG
>MNXV01000028.1 GCA_001871575.1 Caldisericum sp. CG2_30_36_11 | reverse complement strand
TATCAACGCATCGTTTGTTGAGAAAGTCGCAGTTAAATTAGTCTTACCATTTGAAGGAACAGTTATTAAAAATGGCATTGAAACACTTACATTACTTTCAGGATACGATTTGTAACCTGTAGTGAAAGAAATTGAAGAGCTTGAAGAATTCTGTAGCGTAAATGTAACCGTTTTCTGCTTATCTCCGTTTCCAAATATAAAAGAAGCAGGTGTGGCAATGCTTGAAGAATTTACAGCATTCAAAATATTCACTCTGCCTGATCCCTGTATTAGAGGAGAAAACGGCATTTGAGAATCCTGATTGGTAAGAATATCTGCAGTATTCATAAGAGTAGCCTTAATTAAATCAGGAGAAAGCGTTGGCCTGGCTTGTTTCAAAAGGGCAACAACTCCTGCAACTACAGGAGAGGCCATTGAAGTACCGCTCAATTTAACATAGCTATTATCAAGATATGTAGAATCAATATTTACTCCTGGAGCAACTAAATCTGGTTTAAGGTAAAAATCTAATGTTGGGCCATTTGCAGAAAATTCCGCAATTCCTCCAAGTCCATATTTATTACTTATGCTAATTGTTTGACTGATATTCTCTTTTAAAATTTGTCCATCGGTAGAAGAAACAAATAAAAATGGAATAAAATCTTTAAATGTTGGGTTTGTTTGAGATGTAAGTGCAATATTGGGTATTCCACTTACATTGTTAAACACAATGATTCCTGTTGCCCCTGCCTCTTTTGCATTCAAATCCTTGTCACCAAAGTATATATTCGCTCCCCTCTGAACAAGTGCAACTTTGCCTTTTAAGTCTTTCCCTGCAAAGTCATTTTGTCCGCCGTATCCACAGTAAACAATTTGATAGCTTCTATCCACAAAATATGGCGATTCTGCAGGGTATGTTCCTTTTATTTGATACTCCTGAAACGAGTTCAGGACAAGCCCTGTAACATTTATGACACCAGTTATAGAATCGTCAGTTGCTCCCACCCCGATCGATTGATTCACCGAAGCGGGAGAACTCATAGGAAAATTTACTAAATCGGATCTACAACCTTCGTTCCCGCCTGCAGCAACAACAATGACGCCTGCATCGACTGCATTTCTTACAACAATAGATTCAGGGTCAGTATCAAAAGCAGCTCCTCCATCGGTACCAATAGAAATATTTATAATATTGCATTTGTCTTTAACGGTCTGTTCTATGCCCTTTATAATCGTAGAAGTCGACGTAGAACCACTGTCAGAAGAAAAAACCTTATAAGCACGAATTTGTGCCTCTCTGGCAATGCCATTTAACGAACCTGCTATTATGCCAGCAACATGGGTCCCATGGCCTTCTACGTCCATTGGATCAGATGTAGAATCTGCAAAATTGTATCCTCCAATAACCTTCGCATTAGGAAATCCACCGCCTCCTAATTCCTTATTGTTATAGTCAACGCCTGTATCTACAACTCCAACGACAATCCCATTTCCGGTAATTAATTTGCCATTCATATCTTTCATGCTATTAACAGCATCTGACATTATAACTTTTCTAGTAGTTGTTCTTTCAAGATAAGCTTTTTTGTCTAAATAAATATTTTTTAAACTCTGATCCTTTTTAAGCTCATCAATATATTTCCCGGGAATTACACAAGCTAAACCATTAAACAAATAATCGTAAGTGAAACTGATAGAGCCTTCCATCTTTTTAATTTTTTCAGAAAAATTAGATTGGGCTATTTTAACCTTTGACAAATAATCATCTAGCTCATTTTTATTGAAAATTGAAAGTAATTTGTACTTAAAAGTTGTTTTATAGACAGTGGTAGGTGGTTCATTAAATTCAAGAATTAAACTTACATTTTCATCAGATTTGAAATTCCCAAGTTCGTTGTTTTTCTGTGTTTTTGAAGAAACCTTAAAGGTTCCGGTTGAAAACACGAAAATTACAATAAAAATAATTAACAGAACTTTTCTCATTTAAAAAAGCCTCCTAAAAGTTACTAATTTTACATCAATATTGACAAAATTTAAAATGAATTTATATTTCAAATGTGGAAATAGGTTTAATTGTCTTTGATTTTGACGGCACGCTTTTTGATACAAAAAAAGACATCGCAGCATCAGTAAACGCTGCGCTTACTAAATATGGATTTGAGCCAGTTGATGAAGAAACCATCTGGCGTTATACGGGAGATGGAACTGAAGTGTTGCTCACGAGAATTTTAAAAGACAATAAAACTCCAATATTTAAAGAAGCCCTGAATTACACCTTAGCATATTACAGCCTTAATTTTGCAAATTTTACACAGCCTATTGACGACGTTGTCGACTTTATAGATAAATTTAAAGAAAAGAAAAAAGTTATTCTGTCAAACAAAAATGTTGCAATAATTAACAAAATACTCAGTAAGTTTAACTTATCTCACGAATTCCAGGCTGTTTATGGAAAGGAAAGTTTCCCAAAAAGTAAGCCAGATCCTTATCCCCTGCTGGAGATTATGAAAGAGTTTAAGGTTCCCAAAAAGAACACGATCTTTATCGGAGATAGCATAAATGACATAATTATCTCCAAAAGGGCTGGGGTTAAATCGTTTATTATATCCTCAGATGCAACATCTATTGAAGATATTAAAAAATTAAAGCCTTTTAAAATTTTTTATAATTACAAAGAAATTGAAAATTTGATTAAATAGTGTAAAATAAAGTAAGGAGGCAATTATGGCATATCTTTTGGTTGTTGTTTTAAATAAAACCGAGAAAGTAAATAAAATTCTCCAAAGATTTCTTGAAGCCGACGTAAGGGGTGCAACAATCATCGACTCAATAGGTATGGGAAGAACACTTATCCCCGAAATAAACACGTTTGCCACGATCCTCGAAGTATTTAACGTAGGGAGAAGTAGATACCCTGAAAATAAAACAATATTTACAATTATTCGTGAAGAAAAAACCCTAAAAGATGCACAAAGAGTCGTGAACGAAGAACTTGATAATTTCAAAGAACCAGGAACCGGTATCATGTTTGTTGTTCCTGTAACAGAATTTACTGGACTTGCGCCCTCACTTAAGGAAGAAGAGGAGAGCTTAAAAGAGCATAAGAAAATAAAAAAAGAAACATAATATTCAACTAAAAATTTTTAATCCAACCTGCTAATAAAAGTGACATTTCAATGAGAAATATACAATCAGAAAACTGTTTTTTTCAAAATAAACCTTCTAAGATACAAATGGAATAATATTATGGAAGTTGAAATAATTGAGACTGCCTTTTCTTTATATATAAATTCAAGCGGAATTAGAAAAAGAAACGAAATAAATTGGGCAATGCCTCTCTTTTCTTTTTGCTTTATAACAAGCATCAGCAATACCAATGAAAGCCATATTAAAAGCACATAAATCATTTCCCTGTAGACAAGTACAACAAGTGCTCCGAGGGTAGGTGCAATTGCCATACCTCCTTTAAACCTGAAATAAATTGAGAATGCATGTCCGAGCACTACAGCAATGCCAGAAAGTGAAGCTATCATTGAAGAATGAGGCATATGTAGAACAAAAGGCAGCAACGTCATTAAAAAACCTTTCCCAATATCAATTGCTCCAGTAATTAGACCCCATTTTTTGCCGAGTATCTTGCCTGCATTGTAGGAACCTGGATTTCTATCACCTAATTCTCTTACATCTTTGCCTTTTATAATTTTTACAAAGACATAGGAAGGGAGAAAAGAACCTGCTAAATAGGAAAGTATAACCCAGAAAATTTCTAAACAAGTAGCCACATTGTAACTCCACTTAAGATTGGTATAGTTAAGTTGTCGTTCAATTTTAAAGCGACAAGCTCAATTACTGTGCCTATAAATGCACCTGCAAGACCTGGAATCCAGGGAAGAAAAAGTTTAAAATGACTCCATAGAACAACAAGAAACATTGAAACAAAACAAGCAATAGACCCTTCTAAAGTCTTATTATTTACTATCTTCACCTTTCCGATGGTTTTCCCGACAATTGTAGCAAAGAGATCACCAAATATATTAAAAAGTATTGCAGTTATTCCAACTACTTTAGGCATGAGAGCTACAATGATCAAACAGCCCATGAGAGAATAAGTTGTACCTGAAAAGTCCCTCAATTCTTCCTTCTTGGCAATATATCTCATAAAAATAGCAAAAGGTTTGAAAATCCTCTTTACTACTTCATTAGTAGAAGGTTTTGTAAGTCTTATAAGATCAAGGGTTAGTACAAGAGCAAATGCGATTGAAACAGAAAGTATTACATACTTTTTTGGCCAGTAATAATAAATTATGACAACTAAGAGTAAAACCAATCTATAAAGTTTTCTTATGATTAATTTTTTCATACTTAATTTTTATTGGTGGAGGTGGCGGGAGTTGAACCCGCGTCCAAATAAGCATTTCATATCGACAGCTACAGGCTTAGTTACTCTTTATTTTTCTTCTTCCTTGCTCGAGTAACATAGCTTGGAAGCGTAGCCTGTAAATTGCTCTGAACTTGCCCCAGGCAAACAAATTCAGATTGTCCGCATGCCTACATTCTGTGTATCCTGCAGACTGAAACATCACAGAACGTTAGCTGCCTTACGCAGCTAAAGCGTAATTATAATCGGCGTTTATTTTTTTGGTGGATGTTTAAAGAGGCCAACCACCGTCCTCTGCCTGCTCCGGTATGACCCGCTTATCTGTCGAGCCCCAGCACCCCCATGAGCACATATATTATATACTTTATTTTTGTTTTTCCAATAAGCTGTACAGGTTGCATACATTTCATATTAGAGGGAATGTGTCCCTCTTAATCTTCTGTAACCTTATCTAATATTTCTAACCTTGCTTTAAAATTGACTTTTTCTCCTTCTATAGCTAAGACGTCGGGTTGTGTAGTAAGATACACTCCAACATCAACCTTTGGTTTTTCTCCATTATTTAATTGAGTGTTTATACTCACACTGCATCCAGAAAAAATAAGCACAAAGATCAACAAAAAAAATCAAAGCTTTAATCTTTTTCGTATTTTCCTTTTTCTAATTATTAAAAAATATATAATGACTCCCACCCCCGCTATTAAGACAAGAGGTAAGACAAAGAAGATTAGGAAGAATCCAAGGGCTTCACCGTAGAGAAACGGAAAACTTTTGTAGAGAAAGATGCCAATTTTTGATATTCTGCCTTCCATATACGAGAAGGACAAATTATTGAAATTTTCGTTGAGCATTATCGTGAGAATCTTCTTATCATCTACTTCAGAAATAGTTCCTTCAAGATTTGATTTTAGAGGATAAGTCTTTGGATAGGCAATCTCTATTTTTACATCGTCAAAACTTTTATAAAAATCTCTTACATTAAGAATATAATAATAGTGGTAAATATCTTTCTGATATCTTCTTGAATCAAATCCAGGATAACCCTTAAAACTCACATTTACCTCTGTTACAACATCTTTCTTGAGGAAGATATTAAAAACAAAAAATCGTTTTTCTTTATCTGCATATATAGCATATTCAGGCATGTATTCCTGACCTGTCAAAGGGTCAAGGAAAATTTCGTCTTTAAAACTCGTTAATTTCTCAATCTCTTCTGAATTGCCTTTTAATAAACTCGAAAGTTCATCAGGTGTTTTTACTTCATAGTCAATTTCTTTTTGAGAAAATTTTACCTTAAAGTTATACTTAATGCCGACTAAAGATGTATTTAATACAGGAAATATGAAAGCGAATGTCCCGTCCTTTCCTGAATTAACAATCATGTATGTGACATTTGCTTCTATTGAGGTTGCCGATACTTCAAACCTGATATTTTCCCCTTTTACCTCAAGGACATTTTTAGGATCTACGATGAGGTTTGCGTTTGAACTTCCAAATCCAAATGGTGCAGCCATATTGGCGGATGCACTGCTTAAAGGTAATGCAATCAAAATAACAACCAGTAAAAATTTTATAAATTTCATTCTCATATTCATATTATATACTATACTCAAACCTCAAAAATTTATATCCTTCTCATTGAATTCTTGGAAATGTTCTCCCACCCTTCCATCGAGACTAATCCTGTAAAATGTACCTTTAGAGTCAGCAAGATTACGGTATCATATCACAAGCCTTATAAAACTCT
>MNXV01000090.1:1069-6120 GCA_001871575.1 Caldisericum sp. CG2_30_36_11 | reverse complement strand
TAAATGAAAAACTTGAAATAATTGGAAGGAAAAAGAACCTGCTGAAAAGAGCGCAGGTTCCAAAGGAATAAAGTTTAAAGATTTTTATTAAATGCTTTGAATTTTTCAGATATAAAGCAATTCGGGTGAGAAAATAATTGGGTGGCAGAAAGATTATTTAAAATCTAAAAACTATGCTTATCATAACTGATACAAAAAATATTACAAAAAGCATTATGTAAGTTATTATGTTTCCAACCCAGACCCCAGTCTTTATTTTTGATGTGCTTACAGACTTAAAAAATTGTTTAACGATAAAGTATTCGATAAGGACAGAAATAAAGAAAGCTACAATTAGATTGAAAACGATGTCAAGATAAGAATATGGTATTAAAAGAGCTGGAAAGAGTTTCTTTAACGTGCGCGATAATGGAAAATATAAATATGGATCTACTAGCAATAACGCAGGGATACCAGCTATCATCGAAACCAAATTCGAAATTGCTGAAGGTAAGAGAGTATTTTTAATGTTGACTTTTAAAATTGACTTGTATACTAAAGCCTCTATATAAATAATTAAGAGTAAAATAATTAACATTTCTAAAAGGGAGTTTGAAGTGAGCTTAATCCCTGCATCAGCATATACAATAGTCGGCATTAAAAGAAAATAAAAGAATAAAAGCACTTTACCTAATCTCTTCATAATTATCTCGCATCTTCACAAAATTTCTTATTAGATACCAGTATATTATACAATTTTCAAGTAATATTGAAATTATGTCTCATCGGATGCAAAGAATTCCTTAATTATCTTCCAGCTACCAAAGCTTCTTGCATTTTCTCTCTGTAAACAATATCAGTTTGTCGTCGTTTTGCATCTCCTCGAGCCCTCGGCACCATTTTTATATATAAGTAAAATTTTAAGATCAAAGTTATTAAGTTCGAGTTTGAAAATTATCTCTTTTAACTTTTGATTTCGACTCCACTTTTCCATATTAGTATTGATTTAGTTTTTTATGATGCTAAAATCAGTGTTAGAGGTGAATAGAATGTGTTCAATAAAAAAGGAAAAGAAGGGTTATGGTTTTGCTGTAGAGGCAACAGTAAAAAGCATTAGGGGCAAATGTATGTTCGGCCATAAGGTTGGCGATAAAATAGTTTTTGATGAATCCGAGGTAAAGGGCAAGATTTGTTATGCTGCTCTTATTTATATTATGCCAATTGTCTATGCTTTTGCTTGGGGAGCAGCTGAGTTTCCATGGGATAAAGATAAAGACGTAACCTCCGTACCTTGCCTTGATGCTGAGAATTCTGTGGTTTTTGAATTGCAAAGAGACAGAACCAAATTCTTGCATATAGAATAAACAATGGGAGAAAAACTTATGGATACTGAAAGAACATGTCTTTTAATAATCGATATTCAATATGACTTTCTTGATGCATCTTCTCCTTTGTTTGTTAGAGGTGGGCCTTCAATCATTAGTAATATTGAGAAAATATTGAATTATTTTAGGGAAAATAATCAACTTGTAATTTTTGTGAAAAGGCTTCATAGAAGTGATGGGTCAGATGTCGATAAGACAAGGATAGAGCTTTTCCAGAGAACTGGAGGATTTCTCATTGGAGGAACAAGGGGCGCAGAAATTGTTGAAGCCATAAAACCCCTTCCATCTGAAGCTGTTGTTATCAAAAAGCGCTGGTCTGCCTTTTTTCATACAGAGCTTGATTTAATGTTGCGAAGAGAAAAGATCAAGGACCTTATCATTTGTGGAATTCAAACACCTAATTGTATAAGAGCAACATTTACTGATGCAATTTCTCTTGATTATGATGTCATTGTGCTTGAGGATGGAACTGCCAGCAGTAATCTTGAGATTCAAAAATCAAATCTACTCGACATGGAAAATATTGGTGCGAAGATTTTAAGAACCGATGAAGTTATAAATTTATTAAAATATCAAATTTGAATTACCTGATTCTTCTCTGAAAAATGTGATATGCCCGGATGATATTCAGTTAAACTATGCAGTAAGTTAATACTATCTGATACAAATATTAATTTGTTTCGGATTTTTTAATGATCGTATAGCTCACATTTTTAACCTGGCAATTAACAAGTTACTCCAGATTAACTTCAAGCACCCAGTTTTCTTTTGATAGAGTATTGAAAATCTCTTCAAGGCTTACATTTTGAGGGATTACTACTAAAAATATTATAGTAAGCGAATCTTCCTCTCTTTCAAATTTTATGTTTTCAATATTTATGTCATAATGGCCGAGAATTATACCGATTTTACCTAATTGACCTGGCTGGTCTGTCACTTTGACAATAAATCTTTTTTTCATTTCCCCTTTCTTGCCAAGAATTCCAATTTCTATATTTCTCAGGAAGATAAGGGTCAGAAAGGTAATAACCGAAGTTATAATAGCAGGATAGTAATAGCCCAATCCACAGGCAAGCCCTATGGCAGAAGCAACCCATATAGAGGCAGCAGTTGTTAATCCTCTTACAGTGAGTCCTTCTTTCATTATTGTACCTGCTCCGAGAAAACCAATTCCAACTACTATATTTGCTGCAATTCTTGAAGGATCAGTCATTCCAAATATTTTAAAGAATTGAATAGAAGTAATGGTGATAAGTGTTGATCCAACAGCAACAAGAACGTGAGTTCTCAAGCCAGCTGACCTGTTTCTTCTTTCTCTTTCAAAACCAATCAGGCCACCAAGAAGAAATGAGAGTAAAATTTTTAATTTTGATTAGAACTATAATTTTTTTATTTTATAAAGTATCTCATTATAGTTCTTTTGTTTGGTCCTCTCGTAACTTCTCCAAATCCTTCTTTAATAAAAGCGGATTTCGTGCCTGTATAAACAGAAGCATCTGACATTTTTTTAATAGGCTCGGCAGGGTATCCTTCAACTATATTTGCTCCATTTTCTTTTGCATAATCTAAGGCATTCTTAATCAACAATCTTGTAATACCTTTTTTTCTGAAGGATTTATCAATAAAGAAGCATACAATTGACAACACTGGTTTATCGTCAATTCTTTTTAATGTTTGAGAGCGTTCTAATGCAGGAAATTGTTCTCTTGGAGCTATTGAAATCCAACCCACGGGTTTACCTTTTGAGTAAGCAATAATACCTGGTATTTCACCAGACTTCACTATTTTTTTAAATGCTCTTCTGTTGATATTACCCAGCTGTTCTGTAAATTTTTTTCTTGTAAGTCTCCAATACATGCACCAACAACCGCCACAGGCCCCATTTTCACCAAATAACTGTTCTAAATCGTTCCATTTATCAAGCGTTAAAGGACGAAACTTTAGATCCATCCGTTCATTTAAAATCATTCTTTCCTCCTATCTTAAAAGATCATTTTAGTAATTATTTTGATTTTAATTCCGAAGTGCAATAAGGACAGCGGGTAGCATTTATTGGAATCTGCATATAGCAGTAAGGGCATTCTTTAGTTGCAGGTTTTGCTTCTGGTGCCACTTTAGGTGCTCTTAGTTTGTTAATTGATTTTACAAGAAGAAATATTATAAAGGCGACTATCACAAAACCCATTACTTTATCTATGAAAATACCATAGTTAATTGTAACTGCCCCAATAGCCTTTGCATCTGCAAGTGAAGTATAAGGTCCGGGTTTCGTTCCCTGTTTCAACAAAATATAAAGGTTTGAGAAATCTACTTTCCCGAGAAGCAAACCAAGCGGCGGCATAATAATGTCAGATACAAGAGAACTAACAATTGCGACAAACGCAGCGCCGATAATTATACCTACTGCCATGTCCACTGCATTGCCCCTTGCTATGAACTCTTTAAATTCTTTAAGCATAAAAACCTCCTTTTGTAAATTATATTAGATTTTATTTATTCGAAAAAAATTAACCATTTCTGATTAAATAATTATTAAACTGCTTAATTCTTTGAAAATTGTTTGGAAATTTCGCTTTTTATTTGTATATTATTAATGGATTTTTTAATATCCATTTTAACGGGACTTAATGATTGTAAAGATTTCTTTTTTTATACAAGATGCTTATTCGGTATTGTTTGAAAAAAGGAAGGTAGATAGGTTTGCAGAATGTTTTTATTTTCTTAGGTGGAATTGCTCTATTTATTTATGGCATTACAATTACTAGTAAAAGTTTCGAAACCTTTGCTTTTGGTGGTTTCAGAAAATTCCTCGATAAGATAATCTCTAAACCCATCTTCGGGGTTATTTTAGGTACAGTTTTTGCATCTATAATTCAATCAAGTTCTGCTACAACTGTAACTGTTGTCAGCCTTGCTAATTCGGGAACAATAAGTTTTGAAAACACTCTTGGCGTTATTTTTGGTGCAAATATAGGTACTACCGCTACTGCACAGATTATTGCTTTTAGACTTACAAAATACGGATTAATAATATTTGCAATAGGATTTTTACTGTCGTTTATTTCCAAAAAAGAGGCCTTGAAAGCACTTGGAAGAGGAACTATGGGCTTCGGTCTGATTTTTATAGGAATGCAGTTTATGGAATCTTCTGTGGCTGGTTTAAAAAACTCGCCTTATTTTATGAGCCTTTTCATTAAACTAAGCCAAAGACCAATTCTTGGAGTTCTCATTGCAGCTGTTTTTACTGGTATTGAACAGAGTTCTTCTGTTACTGTAGGTATTGTTCAAGCATTAGGTGCGGAAAAATTATTGACCCTACAAGCTGCATTTGCGCTCGTTATCGGCGCTAATATTGGAACCACTGTCACGGCCATTCTTGCGAGTATCGGGACAAATATACAGGCAAGAAGAGCCGCAGTTTCCCACCTGTTATTTAATTTGATTGGCGCCGCCATTTTCTTGATTATCTTTAAACCATATGTTAATCTTATTTCAAAAACATCTTCCGATCTTGTTCGTCAGATTGCAAATGCACATACTCTTTTCAATGTAGCCTGTACTCTTTTGTTCCTGCCATTCGTAAATAAGTTTGCAAAACTTGTTAAAAAGCTTGTACCGGGCGAAGAAGTCATAATCGAAGGTTGTACTAAATATATAGATAAAAGACTCCTTAACATGCCATCTTTT
>MNXV01000090.1:0-1015 GCA_001871575.1 Caldisericum sp. CG2_30_36_11 | reverse complement strand
AATATAGGAGTACTATACTTAATGATGAACAAAAACAGCGTAAAGGTCACTCAACAGATTAACCTGCGGGAATCCGCAATTAACAATATAAATAAGGAGGTGCAGGCTTTTGCTCCCCTTATTATGTCCAAAGCGTTATCCAATAAGCATTCAAGGGATGTAAACCTCATGGTAAATGTTGCTTCTCAACTTGAGAGAATAGGCGACATTGTAAAGGGAATTTCAGAGCTTCAGATAGAGAAAATCCGGGACGGTATAGTATTCTCTGAACTTGCAATGATTGATTTAGGCAAGATGATGGATACGGTGAAAAAAGAATTTGAGATGATTGTAGAGAGTTTTGATGACCTTACGTTTGAAGAATTCAAGGAAATTGAAAAAATAGAACAGTCTGTTGACGACATGGAAGTCTGTTTAAGGAATGGCCATGTAGAAAGGCTTATGACTGGCGTTTGCAGTCCTGAAGCTGGTATCATTTATGTTGACATGCTTTCAGATCTTGAAAGAATTTCTGATCATATATATAAAATTGCCCGTCTTTTAAACGAAAAGCTTAATAGCGAAGAAGCATTAGAAAGGAAGGATGATAATTAGTTTTAACCGATCATTTTTTGTAAGTGACAGTTATATTTTGCCTGTAAATATTTTTTAATTAAACGTTAAGAATTATCTTGCGAATTTTTGTTTTATGGTAAAATCGATAAAAATTAAAATGTGTAAGGAGAGAATATGACTGAAAATAAAATGCCTTCTCATCATGGTGTCGAAGAGAAAAAAAACAAAAGGTATCCAAATGAAACTTTAAGGTTGCTTTGTGAAAGGGCAAGTTGCAGGAATTTTTCTGATAGAAAAATAGAAGAGGAAATCTTAAATCTTGTTCTCGAAGCTGGCATCCATTCACCAACTGGAGGAAATTTGCAACCTTATTCAATAATAAAGATAGAAAATCAGGAAACAAAAAATAAACTTGCGAAACTCTGCGTTCAGAATTTTATTGCAAGAGCACCTGTGAATT
>MNXV01000078.1 GCA_001871575.1 Caldisericum sp. CG2_30_36_11 | reverse complement strand
TCTTTGGGTGTTATTTTCTTAAAAATACCGCCCAAAGAATCTCTATCCACTACATAATTACGGCCAATTTTTTTAGCCTTAATTTTTCCGGAACGAATTCTTTTAAAAACACCTATTCGACTAATACCTAAAATTTCGGCGGCTTCGGATGTTGATATTAACTCTGATTTATTTTGCATGTTAACCTCTTTATTCTAAATTAACATATGTTAACCGACGCGTCAATGGTTAACGTAAAATAACCACGGAAACAAAAAACGGAAAATCATCCGCCCTCCGCTTTACTTTCTCTTCTTATATGAAATTATTAAGATCTAATAACTTTTTCTCAACATCTGGATATAACTTATCGATTTCTTTTTGTATTTCAATAGTAGACTTAATTGCAAATACTATTTGAGAATATTTTTTACTCTCATCAACACTTAATCTTTTCCCCTTCCTGTCTTTAAGCCATTTTGAAAGAACTTGATAGCCACCGATATAATAATTCCAAATTTCTTCGGAGACGTGTGTAAACTTCTGATCATTATTAATCCATATTTCATTAATTTTCCATCCAACTTTTTCAACTCGGCTATCCTCCCTACCCTCAAATATAGTTTTATCCTTTGAATCAGTAGAAATTGATTTTAATAAATGAAGATTGATAAGTCTTTGCCCCCAATTAGATAATTTCAAAAAAAGCTTTTTATCTTTTACAAATGGTATTCTCGGAAAATCAACCTTCAAAAATTCCTGATATTTTTTGCGGTAAATCTTTGAGTACAAAATAACATAAATATAGGCAAAAATTTCTTCAGCGCTTGTTTTATCGCCTAATGCATCTCTTAGTGTTTGATAAAACTTCGGGTCAAAATTTACTTCCTTACCCCTGCTAATTCTTAGAGTATTTTGGGTTCCCTCTATATCTAGCTTTTCCCTATCGAAAAATGTTTGTTGTCCAATTCTATCATTGTTTTTGTAAAGATAAAGTGGAAAATAATTACCTGAACCATATCTCCCTGCCGTTCCAGTAAGATTAAATTCACCAATTGTTTCAGTAGTAAATACATGCCGCCAGTTATCAGTACATTGTCTTGCAACAACCATGCTAATATTATCAGTTTTCAAAAGGTGCCTCATTACGTGATCTCGTGACCTTTCAACTAATGCAGGATGCTTATAAATCCACCGCTTATCAAAAGGTCTATACTCTATTTGTTCAAAATAATCTTCCCATTCTTTATCATCCTGAATAACTTTTCTTGCTTCGCTTAAATACCATTTTGAAGCAGGTTTATCTTTTAACCCATAACTCTGTTTTATAAAATCGTCGCTATTTGATTTATCTCTTAATATCCTGATTCTTCGCTCTAACGCACTCTTATCGCTATCAATTACAAATTCATCTCGGCCAGTTACAATACCAACACTATTTATGGGGAATATATCAGTTATCTTAGAAAAGGTTTGATACTTCTCAAAACCAATCTCATTCTTAGGAACAAAAAACCAATAAGGATCTTTTGGAATCAGTTCTTCCCAATCAGTTTTAAAAAGATCATTTCTTTCAAGCCATTTGTATTTTTCTTCTCTTTTTCCTAGCCTTTCTGAATAAAATACCTTTTTTGTTTTCATGTCTGGATTTTTTACAAGTAAGACAATTGCTACACCGGTCTGAATATCAAAAACATTTTCATCATCGCCAACAAGTTTTCTCAGAGTACTTCCGTGTAAATTAAGAATATAAATCTCATTAAAGGTCTTTAGGATAGAATAGCGCATGCCGCGAAAAGTTGGATTATCAAGCCAGGCATGATTTGTAACGAATCCAACTACCCCTTGCCCAGTTTTTTCAATTTTCCATTGTGCAAATCTAAAGAATTTTACATAGTCATTCTGTATCCACTTAGAATTTCGTTCACCGAGTGATTTTCCATCGATCTTCTTATAATCATTTATTAAATTTAAAATCCATTTCCCTTTATTTTCTGATTGTCCTGAATATGGCGGATTGCCCATAACTACCATAATCGGAGTACTCTCTTTAATTTTATAAGCTTTTTCTGATTCGTCAGAAATCTCATTAGCCAAAAGCATTGGGATTGCTTTAACTTTTTCCATCTCTAATGTATTTGTTAAGTAAAGTTTAAACTTGTCATTCTCAGAAAATTTATACCCTAATTCATCTAAAAGAAGAGAAATTTTTAAATGCCCTATAGCATAAGGCGCCATTAAAATTTCAAAGGCATAAAAATCTTTTAAAATATGTTCCCCAACTAAGCTTTTCCAATTTCCATCACCATATTTTTTTACATAATTATCCTTTGCAAGAGAAATTGCTTCAACCGGGAATGTTAGAGTACCGGCCGCAGGATCAAGAATTTTTATATCTTTATCTGCAAATCCATCAATTTTCTTAAAATTTTTCTTAAGAATATCGTTTATCGATCGCACAATATATGAAACTACAGGCTGAGGCGTATAATATACGCCTCTTCTTTCTCTAAGCTTTGCATCATATTTAGAAAGAAATGTCTCATAAAAATGAATGATCGGATCTCTTTTTTTACCTTCTGAAAAAAATTCATTTTTAATCTTTTGGATGTTTGTATTTGCAAGAATTTCGGCAATTTCATCTACGTGCCATTCAATATGTTGTGGCAGATCTTGTCCTGAAACTAAGGAAAAAAGGCGCTTTAGAAGAGGAATAGTTTTGGGAATATATTTATATGCTTTTTCACGAATAAACTCATCTTCTGGATTTTTTACACGCGCTACAAATAGACCAAAAGTAATTGTTTGAGCATACATATCCGCAAATTCTTCTGGAGTTATGTTATGTATGAGTGTTTTCTTAAAAACATCAAGCAATTCTTCTGTTTGAGTAGTTATATTGTCCACAAGGTTGATTTCTTCAAGTATAAGCCCCTTCAAAACATGTGTTTTGTGAGCAAGAAGCTCAGAAAGCTTTTTTGAAGTATAGATTTGAGGAATAGTCGATGAAAAAAATCTTTCTAAGAGCGCTTCAAGTTCAGCTTCTTTCTGTAGAACAAGATTTTTTAATTTAACAGTAATAGGCTGGGAGATTTCAACTTTTTGTACAAGCTCATTATTCTCATAAAGCCTGAATTCAATAAAGTTGGTTAAAATGACTTTAGGATAATCAGCAAGATATTTTTTGACTTGTTCTAAGTCAATCTTATCTAAATCTTTATCAATGTCTTTAGCTTCGATGTAACCAAAGAGTTTATTGCCAGAAGTTATCTTAAAGTCAGGAATACCAACATTAGTATTCTTTGGTTCAATGGTTACGGTAAGCTTCCTGTCTGTTCTTTTAGAATATTTATCAAGAAAGTTTTCAAGCACAGGATAATAGGTACGCTCACTTGCATCACCTGCTTGAAGCTTTTTATTAAGTTTGTTTAAATATTTTTGAATCATACTTAAATTTTACAGCTTAAAGGTCAACCAGGCAAACAAAAAGAATATTAGCCCTGATCCTATTGTGTTCTCATTTTCACCAACTGTTTACTTAATCTCATTAAGGCATTATGAAAATTCTTAGTAAATTCATAATAAGCAACAAAATATCGGGCCGTTTCTTGTTTAGAAACACAATCAATGAACGAAAAATCCCGATAATTTGATCTTAATCTCATGTAATAAGGAAAATCGAAAATTGAAACAACAAACTTATTTAGAAATCTTTCGTACTTTATCTTATCCATAGACTTTCTTAAATTAATTTTTTGAGTCCTTTTCCACTCATCCTTCTTATATTTAGAAATCTTTTTCATGACTAACTTATACATTAAGTCTTTGCTAGTTCTCGTGCTTAAATTTGATCCGGTAGGAAACTTTAACTCAAAAATTCTTCTATCATAAACCTCATTTAATAAAGGCTCACTGAATTGGATTTCTCCAAGCTGAAGTTTATTTGTGAATTCACCGACTAAGAAATAATGACTTGAATTATAAACCTTAATATCATTCTTAATAATATATTCAATGGTTAATAATAAATTAAATAATAAATAATAAGATTTGACAGGCAACCAAGAAGTAGACGCATAGGAATACTCATTATCCTTTTGAACTATTTTATATTCATCCTGTAAAGATCTTACTGTTAAATCTATTAAACTTTTTTCTTTCCAAGCGCTAATAGCTTCTTCTTATTCAATTTACAACTAAAACTAATTTCGGCATTGGAAAAAAGTTCTTGGAGACAAAGAATATAATTAAAATGAGTATCAAATTATTGTCTTTCTACTGAGAGTTCCATACTCTTATTTTAGTTCTTAACTACTATTTTTCCAACATCCAAAGGGAAAATTATTTTATCTTTGCAAACATCGATGAAAAGTCGTATAGAAAATTATTTTTTCTGAAGCAGTCTCGATAGAGACAAGGACTTGCTAAGTTGAGCGAGAATCGTGATAACAGATTCGAGCGAAACCACTTCTTAGTGTTCAAATCCGAAAGCTTTATAAAAAATAATTTTTAGACTTTTTGAGTAGTTTGCGATTTTTGGTTACTTTTTCTAAAAAAGTAACAGAACAATTTAACCCAAGAAATAAAAAAAACTAACAAAGTTTTGTCAGTGTGAAATAAAGTGTGAAATAAGTAAAGTAATTAAGGATTCATAGCTGGCCAAAGGAAATAATAATCCTTTATTTTTATTCCCGTTGCTTCTGTCTCGGCTATTTTAAACCCTATTGGATCAAATTGGCTTTTACATTGAAATATAAGATTTCCGTCAGAATTATAATGAAATTCTTCTATTTCCAATTTTCCATCAGAGTTAGAACCATCTGAGAATAAACGGGCTTCAGCAACCAATATTTTATTTTCTTTAGTACAAGCACCGATAACAGATTCATTAGATTCGTCAGAAACAAAAAAGTTGACGAACCCGCCAAAATCATAATATAAAGGCAGTGCTCGGTTACTTAATATACCTCCGTCTTCATAGGGTGCCTTTCCTGGCGCATAAATAACGTCGTATTTAAAAGGCATGGGGCCCTCATAAAACTTAGGCTTTAATTCAATCGTTCTTTCGTAATGAGCCATCTCTGCGTTTTCCTCTGATTCATTTATAACCTTTGCAGCCGCTAAATCTTTGTCTGCCCAAATAGGAGTATTTTGTTGCACTACAGCCTCTTCTGAATCATCAGCATTTTCTAAATCGTTATAATTGGGTCGGCCCATCTGTTCTTTTTCTTCAATGGTAAGCGTGTGCCCTTGTGGCTGCTTAGCGCAACCGATTAAAGTAAAGCTAAGGATAAACAATATAAGTAAAGCAATTAATACTGCTTTTTTACCATATAGTCACTTCAAAGCAACTCCCTCCTTATTAAGAAATATTTCAAGTTGCGATAACATATTATGCTAGTATCCAACTGGCCACAGCCAATAAAAATCTCCTAGCTTTTCGCCCCATTGATCATATTCTCTTACTTTATGTCCATCCCAATATTCGCTTTTACATTTAAATACAAGTTTTCCGTTTAGTTCCCTAAAATATATATCCTTTATCTTTTTGTAAGATCCTTCTGTGCCGGAATTTGGTATATACTGGAATTCTTCAACCTCTATTTTACCCTGATCGATTTGACTGATATAACGAGCTTCGGCTATCACAAGACCATGTTTATCATATGTCCGTGCACCTTTAGCTATCATAGAATCATTATCATAAATAAAAACATCTCTGAATAAATGCGTGTCATTTAATCCTTGATCAAAAGTATAACAAAGAACATTTTTTATTTCAGGATAAGTTAATTCTCCGTTGTACCAAATAAAATAGATAAGAGTTTCCGGTCCATTATAGAGTGGAATAGTATCTTTTGGGTTCATTAGTTCAATCTGTTCTGTTTTAGCATTATTCATATTATCGAAAGTCCCTTCAAAGTCTTCTTCTGTCCACATTTGTGAATCCGATTGCACTGTAGTATCTTCGGTGGTCTCTTCTGTATCTTCAGCATTTTCTAAATCGTTATAATTGGGTCGGCCCATCTGTTCTTTTTCTTCAATGGTAAGCGTGTGCCCTTGTGGCTGCTTAGCGCAACCGATTAAAACAGTAATTGAAATAAATATAAGGATGATAATTATCGTCATCTTTATTGTTACCAACTTCATGATTTATCACCTCGATTCCAATTTTGTAAAACAAGCTCAGGATAAATAATTATTATTAACAAACTACTTGGTTTGAATAATTATATTTCTCTACTAGCTTCTTCACAGGATATGAAGCAAGCAATAATGCAAGTGCAGCATGATCTCTTTTACAATATTCAA
>MNXV01000051.1 GCA_001871575.1 Caldisericum sp. CG2_30_36_11 | reverse complement strand
TAATTTTAGATTTTAAAAAGCTTGGTGCGCCCAACAGGACTCGAACCTGCAACCTACGGTTCCGTAGACCGTTGCTCTATCCAGTTGAGCTATGGGCGCAGAATGAAAAATGTTTGATTAAATATTTCCTGTGTAAATTTTAAGTGATTTTTAAAACCTGTCAATATTTGTTTATGCTTTGTGCTCAAACATTTTCAAGTTCTTTTTTGATTTTCTCGTATGTTGATTCAAGTGATGAAGGCAACACCCTTGTATTATCGAAAACTGCAATAAAATTAGTATCACCATTCCATCTTGGGACAATGTGAAAATGCAGATGTTCCTCTCCAGCACCTGCAGCTTTGCCGATATTAACGCCAATGTTAAGTCCGCCAGGAGAAAATAAATTATTAATGATCTTCGACATTTTAGCAATAAGTGACATTACTTCATTCATTTCTTCTACGGTCATTTCGTATGGAAACTGTATGTGTCTTATTGGTGATATCATCATGTGCCCGGTGTTATATGGGTACCTATTCATTATGACTATAGAAAACTTATCTCTTAAGAGGACTAAACTATTTTTATCATCAGTACTCTTAACCGCTTCACAGATAAAGCACTTTTGTTCTTTTTTGATGTCTGCGATATATTTTGCTCGCCATGGAGCCCAAATTATTTTCATGCTCAATTATATAGCTACCTTGATATTTTCAAACAAGTTAGTTTTGATTCCTTACCCTTTCTATTATTTTCAAAAGGGATTCTTCTCTCTCAAGGTATAAAGGAAAAGAAATAAACATATCTTCGAGGGCACTTCTATATTCTTTATTTTTCAGTTTACTATCAAAGTAAAAGACAATAGTTTTCCCGTTCGATTTTTCTGCTATTTCATAAAGGATGTTTTTAACAAGTAGGGCTGAATAAAAGTCCATTTCTGGATTAAAATTATTATTTTGTATTAAAGGAAATTTTATAAGGTAAATTTCTTTATAAGATTCTCCAGTGGATAAATCGTAAAGAAATAAATCTATTTCTCTTTTTTCATCAGCAGAGTCTGTACCAAAAGCTTTTACACCAAAACCTTTATTTTTTAAAGAATAATATATTTCTTTCATCAAAATTTGTTGTGGTAAAACAATAGCAGTCTTTACCTTATTGTGTATTTTCTCAAAAAATTTAACAAACTCTTCTGGGAACTCATCGTAATTAGGAGAATGGGTAAAAAGTGGAACAACAGAGAATATATTTTTGTTATTAAATGGAAATTTGTCTTTTACTTTTTCTCCTTTAAGGCCGGTAAATTCTGATAAAACTTCTTTATCGCCTATCCGATCATATTTTGCGATAAAAATAATTGGATTGAAAAATTTTACATTCTCCTTAAATATTTTCTGGGCATCTTTTTCAATGGCAGAGATCACGATTTTGCCATCTCTAAAACCTTTTTGGTATGCGGGTTTTTTAAAAAATTTTTGCATCAGATCATTATGGGAATCGGAGAGTAAGTCTTTCAAGCTTTTTATTTCTTTAGTTATGTCCTGGCCATAAAGAAATCTTGCTATTGAATTATAAGTATCTTCAATTCTATCAATTTTTTCTTGGTCAAAATCGCTGTATGTTAGAAGAGTTTTAAAATCTAAAAAAGATAAATCCATTTTGTGGGAGTAGAAAATCTTTGGAAGTCTGAATGATTCAAATACAATAGTTCCCCTATTTGTAAGAGCTTGTTTAAAATAATTTTCGTCAAATAATATGGATTGTTCTGCTATAACTACTTCCGAAAACTTTATTTCTTCTATTTTCCTTTTTAATGGGCAAAAGCTTTTATAATTACAACTGGAAGGATCTTCTTCGCATGAGGAGAGGATTTTTAAGATAGGATTTTTTAGTATATGAATGGGTGCCCTATCAACAAAAAAATCTTTGGTTTTAAAGATATAGGACACAAGAATAGCAAGGTATGTTCTTAATTCAGGGGGTACAAGGGAAGGATTATCAAGAAAGAACTGTAGTTTCTCTGGGCATATAAATCTTTCATAATTATTAAGGGTGGAAACCAAGAAACCCTTTTTTTCGAATATTTGAGTGAGTCTTTTTCCAAGTTCTTCGCTATAAATGAGCAGCAAAAGTTCTTTGTTCTTTGCAATTGACGTGATTTCTTTCAAAATTTCTTCGTTTATATCCGATTCAACATAATAAACCCCGTCTTTAAAATTGCTTTCTTTTAAATTTTCTTTGAATGGTAGAGTTAATTTTTTAGAATTTTCCTCTTTCGTTTCCCATTTTAAAGAAGTTTCAGTATTTTCAGTCTTTTCCCATTCATCACCAAATATAGAATCAAAATTCTTTTCATTTACGAAAATTTGTTTGAACTTTTTTAAAATTTCTTGAGGGAATAAACCTTTTTCTTTTTTGATTTTTTGGAATACTGAATACAGCATCAATGTATCTGTCAAAGCACGGTGTGGCCCTTTTGATTTTATTTCGAGTTTTTTAACCAGATTTTGGAGACTGTGTGAGTAGAACTCAGGGAAGAAAAGCCTCGAAAGTTCAAGCGTATCGAAAACCTCGTTTTTAAGTTCTTTTCCGAGCAATTTCTCAAGGAAGGTTTTATCAAATATTACATTGTGCGCAATGAGAGGGTAATCACCAATGAAGTTTTCGATTTTATCTTTTAAATCCTCAGTACGAGGTGCTTTTTCGACATCTTTTTCACTGATCCCCGTAAGGTCAGTAATAAATTTTGGAATATTCTTATTCGGCCTTACAAGTGAGTGGAAGGTTTCTTTAATTTCATCATTTTGAACTTTTATTGCACCAATTTCTATTATTTCATCTATTTCAGGGTTAAGGCCTGTAGTTTCTAAATCAAAAAAAATAAGTGTCAAATCATTTTTCATTTTAAATAAACTATTGTAACGCCTGTTCCCCCTTCTTCAGGTGTCCCAGTATAAAAATGTGCAACATGAGGTCTCCTGCGAAGATGTTCAATTATTGATTCTCTTAAAGTTCCTGTTCCTTTACCATGAACTATATACACGAATGGAAGTCCTACAAGATACGCAGAATCAAGGTATTTGTCTATTTTTTCTATAGCTTCCTCTACTGAGAATCCATGCAAATCAAGTTTCATGGGAACTTGAATGTTTGATAATTCTTTTATACTTTCTTCTTGCCCGTCTCTGTCAACTGCAGCTTCTCCTTTGAGTGGTTGTACGTCCTCTATTGAGACAGTAGCCCTAATACTCCCCATTTGTATAACAAGTCTACCTTTATCTTCGATTTTACTCAAGATTATTCCCTGTCGCTTAAAGGTTGGAACATAAACAAGCGATCCTTCTTCTATTTGATTCATTGATATAGCTTCCTTTGGTATTGCTGATTCAATTTTTGTTTCTATTTCTGCTTTTTCGTTTTCGAATTCTTTTTTAATTTCCTGTACAGCCTTTTGGCTTTTTATGAAATTTTCAAGATTATCAATAAGTTTATTCATCTTTTTTTGAGTTTCAAGAACTATGTTTTTTGCCTCTTCATATGCCTTATTTATTTCTGCTCTCTTTTTCTCTTCTGTTTGTTTTACTTTATTTTCATAAAGTGTTTTTAATTCTTCTAGCTCTTTTTTATTCCTCTCAATCTCAGCAGCAGAGTCCCCGATCCTTTTTTGGTCTTCGGACATTTTTGAGATAATTGTTTGAGTGATTAAGTATTCTTCAGTTAATTCTTTTTTTGCATTCTCTAACACCTCTAAGGGTAAGCCGAGCTTTTCTGCAATAATGAAAGCATGACTTTTTCCAGGAATGCCGATATAAAGTTTATAAGTAGGCTCGAGTGTATTTATATCAAAACCGACAGAGCCATTTTTTGCGAGTGGAAATTTATACGGAAATTCTTTTAATTTGCTATGGTGCGTTGTAATTACTGAAACTGCTTTTAGTTCGTAGAGTCCCCTTAAAACTGCATAACCCAAAGCTGAACCCTCTTCCGGGTCAGTTCCTGCACCTAGCTCATCGATAAGCGCAAGCGTATTCTCGTCTGCATTTTTAATTATATTTATAATTTTTCCCATATGAGACGAGAATGTTGACAAATTCTGCTGAATACTCTGTTCATCACCAATATCCGCATAAATTTTTTTAAAAAATCCGATTTCTGAATTAGAATAGGCTGGTATATGAAGTCCCGACTCTGCCATTAGAACCAATAAACCAATAGTCTTGAGCGTAACAGTTTTTCCACCTGTATTTGGACCCGTAATTATAAGCATGTGGGAATCTTCGCCAGCATTTACATCTATTGGCACAACTCTGTCTTCTGGTATAAATGGATGTCTTGCATTATAAATGCTGAAGGCATGTTTTGTGGTTAATTTAGGTTCTTCACCTTTTATTTTGATTGAGTGTTTTGCTTTTCCGAACATAAAATCAAGATTATAAACGATATCTAATGAATTTAGTATCTGGTCGAATTTATCCCTTGTTATGTTCTCTAACTCCAGAATTATTCTTTCTTCTTCTTGTTTTTCTTTTGATGTCAAATCAACGAGTTTATTGTTTAATTCAACGATTGAAATTGGCTCTACAAATAATGTAAGCCTGCTGCTCGATTCTCCTTGTATAACATATTGAAACACAGGTCGTGAGTTCTGTCTTATTGGTATTACATACCTTCCATTTCTTTTTGTTATTATCTGATCTTGTATTATATCTTCATAGTCTTTCGAGTAAATAATTTTCTGTAATATTGTTTGGATTCTGATGTAACTTACTTTGATCTCCCTTCTTATTATTGAAAGAAGAGGAGAAGCATCATCGAGCAATTTCCCATCCGGACCAATCGCTTTGTTGATTTTTATTGCGATATCTGAAAGATTGCTAATTTTTGATGTATAAGAATGAATTAATGAAAAGTTATTTTTGTAAGCTTCACCTATTTCTTTGATTTCAGTGAAAGTGCTTATAGCAGTTGCAATTCTTAGAAGTTCTTCTCCAGTTACAAGCGAAAGGACTTTTATTTTTTCAAGAATAGGCTCAATGTCAATAAACTCTAGAAAAGGTAAGTCACCTTCTTCCTGATAAAACAATTTTGCTTCAGTGGTTTCCTTCATAGCATTAAGGGATTCGTTATAATCGAGTATCGGTTTTAAGTTTTTTACATATTCTTTAGCCCCCTTAGTTACACATAAATTTTCAATTTCGTTTAAAATACTGAAATATTCAAGTGTTTTTAATGTTTCCTGTTCCATAAGAATTCTCTTAGCTCCTTTAGTTCAAAAGTATTAATTAATTCCTCTCTTTTTACCCAAGACCTTCTCAAAATTTTTATGCCGTATTCCATGAAATTAAGATGCCCTGTATTGTGTGCATCTGTTCCTATAGAGAAATATTTTAATCCATTTCTACGTGCTTCTTTAACTAAGCCAGATGATAAATCAATTCTATTTGGAAATAAATTTATTTCAAGTGTTACTCTGTTTTTAGAAGCTGCCTTTGAAATTTCATCAAAGTTAAGAGGCATGGCTTCTCTAACATGTATTATTCTTCCTGTAGGATGCGCTATCACATTGATTAATCCACTTTCAATTGCTTTTTTAACTCGCTCAGTGTTTTCGTAATTAGTTTTAGAAAAAGCATGAAGTGCACCAATTATAATATCAAATTTTTTCTCAAGATCCATTTCTACATCTAATGTTCCATCCATATTTATTTCAGCTTCAATCCCTTTCAGTAATACAGGTTCATCACCATCCATATTTATTTTATCAATAATTTCAAATTCTTTTAATAGTTTTTCCTTTGATACTCCTCTTGCAATTTTTAATGATTGAGAATGGTCAGTAATTGCAATAAAAGTGTAATTTTTAAATGAGGCTTCGTTTTTTATCTCCCGAATACTATTTGTCCCATCACTAAAATTTGAATGAATATGTAAATCCCCCTTTATATCTTTTTCGTCAATGAGTTCTGGCAACGAATTGCTTATTGCTAAATCTATTTCCTCTCCACCTTCTCTTATTTCAGGAGGCGTGTATTGCATTCCGAGTTTTTCGAATATTTGTTTTTCGTCTTGGCCTTCTATAAGCAGATAACCTTCTTTTGATATATTGAAGCCTTTTACTTTTCCAATTTCATTTAACATTTTGCTGTATATTTTTGAGCCTGTAAAATAAATTAATGCAGAATAAAAATATTCGTGGGGCACAAAATAGAAATTTA
>MNXV01000033.1 GCA_001871575.1 Caldisericum sp. CG2_30_36_11 | reverse complement strand
ACTTTTGAGCTTTGTCAAGACAAAGTTGACCGTTTTTAATATCTTTTTCAACATATGCATAAGCAACGGAAAGCCACGAAAGCACATTTGGATTGGTTGGATAAAATTCTAATGATTTTTCAAGGTAAGTTATTGATTCTTTATCTCTGTCAAAAAGCAAAGCAATACCAATTCTAAAGGGGGCACGATAATCAACTTTATTTAATTCATAAGCTTTCTGGTAAGTATTGTTTATTAATTTAATTTTTTCGGTGTCTTCATAAGAAGTTATGCTTTTTGCAAAAAGCTCTCCAAGTTGAAAATAATATTGCGAGCATTCAGGGTCAATTTCAGTTGCCTTTTGAAGGTTCTCAATTGAAATTGCAACTTTCTTTAAAGAATTGGGATTTTCACCTTTTACTGCATATATTGAAGCAATTGTTTTCGGAGCAAGGTCGAAGGAAATAATTAAAATTAATATAATTGCCAGAAAAACAGTTATAACTTTTGGCTTTATCTTGAATTCCACAAATTCGATTTTTACAAGCAATGCAAGTGCAAAAAACATAACTATAAACATAATCGGATAAATATCCACATCAAGGCACATATGGAAAAGCATGCCAGTTAAACCTGCAAAAAGCCCGAGATATGTGTAGTTTTGTTTTCCACTTCTTATAATTTTGAATGATTTTATAAGATAATACCCAAGCATTGAAAAGAAAGCAGTTGTTCCAATCAGCCCGGCTTCAGAAAGAAACTTGAAGAAAAGAGAATGAGGGTCAATCCTGAAAAATAGGTCTACTGTGTTGTATTTTGCGTAAGTGTATCTAAATGTCCCGAGGCCAAACCCAAAGATCGGCTTCTTAAGAAAAATATCAAAGGCAAGTTTTAACATATACGCTCTCATACCAAGTGAATAATCCTGCTCTCCTCCTACAAAACTCATAAGTATGGAAGATTTTCCTAAGTTTGCAAAAATAATTTCCTTTGGAGAACCTACGGCAATTAGCAAAATTGCTCCTCCAATTACAGGAATACATCCTTTTAGGATTTTTTTGAAGTTATTTTTGGGCATTGCTAACAAAAAAACAACTATTGAAACAAAAAATGCAATGTATCCTCCTCTTGAAACTGTGAGGAAAAGAAGAAATACGAAGAACATCGGTAAAACCGAAAGGAGCATTTTTCTATTTTTATTTGTTTCGTCTAAGAATAACCCCAAACTTATTTGAATCATAAGTACGAGGAAAGCTGCAAAAGTATTTTGATATCCCCAGATTGAAGCCAAAGCATATGTGCCGAATCCCGGACCCGTGTAAAAACCGATATAGCTTACGACGCCGATGAACAACCCAAAACCAACTAAAGAGTAAATGCCTATTTTCCAATCAGTCTCTTTTCTAACAAGGTTTATAAGCATTATGAACAACAAAATTGGTGCGATAATTCTGTATGTTTCAAAAATTGAATCATACTTTACTATGGAGGTTGCTATTAATAGAATAAAAATGGCAAGCGTAATCCAAATAATGGGGTTAAAAGTTTCTTTATTTATTGTTTGCTTACCTGTAAGCATCCATAAAGAAAAAATTACAAAAATACCAAGGATGATGAGTGCAAAAAGATAAGAGTGCGAAATAAAAATCAATTCACTGAATTTGGAAATTGTACCTGCAAAAAAAAGAAATGCCACAATAAGAAACAATAAAACATATTTAAACTTTTCTTGCATTTTCTTCTCCTTGTTAGATTATAGAATTACTTTTACAGAATCCAAATAGTTGTCATGAATTATTTTCAGGTCATATGAATTTAGCAGTGAAACTGCGAAAATTAACATTTCGAACGATGAAGAGAAGCCTTTTCTTTTGTCATTGCGCGCTCTTTTCCTTGTGTAAGCAAGTCGAAGCGAAGCAATCTTTCTTTTGCACTTTTTTGGGTGGAGTCTTGAGGAGGATCTTTCCACCTCCTCAAATTTAAGACTCTCACGGCGAGAAAGTCAGAGTGCTGGAACTACACACACTTCTAATCCTGCGGGTCTAATCTTCAAGATGAACATCTGCTATGAGCAAGAGGAAATTCATAAAAAATTTTAATGAAAATAAGAAAAATAATTTACATTCAGTAATAGAAATTTCTTTAATGGCATCAGCAGGATAGTAATGGCAGTAGAAAATTATGAAAACTTAGCTCTGGCTTAGAAATATTCAGTTACAGACTTTGGAAACCTGAAATTTTCTGACTTATAATTTTTAGGATTTCCTCTTTTGTATTTTCGAAACTCTCCCGTGTCAAATAAAAAACTTTCCCATACTTTTTGAAATCAACCACAAAATCTCTGTGAAGAGTGGCAATAATGTTTATATCTTTATCAAGGTTTTCGATAAGCAAATCTTTAAATTTAACTGAATAGAACTCCATTTTGCCAATTTCATCGATTAAAACAAAATCCCGGCTCTCGAAAGCTTTAAGCGCAATCGATTCAAAATTTGAAAGGTCGAGATAATATTTACCAAATCTATATTGAGTAACATTTTCTATAGATGCAAAAATTTTCTTTTCCAAAGTTTTCAAATCCTGGATTCCAAAACCAATCCTCGTATTTCCTTTTCGCACTTCTTCGGTAATAAATCCAGATAAAGGTATACCCTTCTCTTTGAAATGTAAAACGATTTCTTTAATTAAAGTTGTTTTTCCACAGCCGGGATTTCCGGTAATAAAAATCTTCACAGAATTTTACCTAAAATGCTCTTTTATTAAACCGTCGCCCTTGTGTTCGCCATATTCAAACTGGATTGTCGCATGATCTATTTTATATTTTTCCTTAAGCATCTTTTCTATCCTGGAGCGCACCTCTTTGGTGTCGCTAACAGGCATATCCTTTATGTTTACATGTGCTTCAAAAAGCGTCAGTCTGTCCGAAAGCCTCCACACATGCATATGATGAACATCATTTACTTGTGGCATTGATTCGATGTCTTTTTGCAGGTCCGAAACATTAACCCATGAAGGGCTGCACTCCATAAGTATATTAACGGTTTCGATAATAACCTTTACACTTTCGTAAGTCATAAAGGAAGCAATCAAAATCGTAAAAACAGGGTCAAGCCAGTACAGCTTGTAGAAGTAAATTAAAACGGCGCCTGAAACTACGCCAATAGAAGAAAGTGCGTCCGAAACGAGATGCAAATATACACTCTTTACATTGAGATTGTGTTCTGAGTGGCGGTGAAGCAGCAAAACTGAAATGGAATTTGCAACAAGCCCAACAATTGCTATGGGAAGCATAATTGAACCTTTTACAATCTGTGGATGATAGAACCTTACTACGGCTTCTTTGAATAAAACGACTGCCAGGCCAATAAGCAAAGATGCGTTAAATATAGCCGATAGAATCTCTGCTCTCTTGTAGCCAAAAGTGAACTTGCGGTTGTTGTCTTTTAAGGATAGCCTGTAAGTGTAAAAAGTCAGTACGCCTGCCATTGTATCAGAAAGATTGTGAAATGAATCTGAGATAAGGGCAAGGCTATGTGCAAAAAGCCCGCCTATAAGCTCAACGAGCATAATAGTAGTATTAAGCAATACTGTAATAAATAAATTTTTAGAAGGTGATTCTTCTTCGTGACGTTCCATTTAATTACTCCATATTAATTTTGATTTTTGTTGTTCCATTGGTTTCTATGAGATTTACCGAAAAGTTCTCAAAAGGTGATACTACTTGCGAAACATTATAAGTTGGTGCGACATTGTTGAATTCCCTGCCAAATTTCAAATACGCCGAACAATTGCAAGCAATGTCTTCTACCTTATTGTCCAAAATATTCAAAATCTGCCGCTTATCTTCAAACAGCAGAATAAAATTTTTCGAGCTTGA
This sequence comes from Caldisericum sp. CG2_30_36_11, assembly GCA_001871575.1. GTDB lineage: Bacteria > Caldisericota > Caldisericia > Caldisericales > Caldisericaceae > CG2-30-36-11. The sequence goes on along the minus strand of MNXV01000033.1, from coordinate 21,359 downwards.
AACATACAAGGTATTTCCGTTCGCTTCTATTTTTAATATTTCCGTGCCATTATAAGTTTCCGAGGCAGCTTTAAAATCATTTTTAAAACTAGCGATTAAATTGTCGGCAATGTTTGAATGCAAAATAAGTCCTAAAGTATTGTTTTCAAAAAGGATAAATTCAGAAAAGTCTGAATTATCAACAAAAATTTTATCAAGTGCTATGTTGTATTTTTTAGGGAAGACTGACAAAAAATTGTCTTGCAGCAAATGTTCAAGCTTGTAGGAATCATTAAATGCTGTTTCAAAGGTGACTCCATCAAAATTAAAAACTTTTAAACTGTTTAAATTGTCAGTTTCATTTGTTGCAAAAGAAATTTCGATGGATTTATTTGATGGATAGAATATAAGTGGGTAGCGAAAAGTTACAAAAGGTATAGTCAGGAATTTTTCAAAAATATCTTTGTCCTGAGCGTCGACGAATCCAACATTTTTATGACTCTCATTAAATATTAGGTCAGGAATCCTCTGATCTGAAGAATGTAATCCCTGGATTATTCTATCAAAAAGGGACTTCAGTGCATCAGAATTATTGGATACAAAAAGAAAATCCCTCCAGTCCGTTATGTAGTAAGTGAAAGCAGATTCAACCTGAAAGACCTGGAAGCCATTAAGCCAGCTTTTTATTATTTTGCCGTTTAAAGAGCTCTTTGAGATTGTTTTAATATAATCTGATGCCTTCTCGTCAGATTTGAAAACATACAAATGAGAATCCAGATTGTATTTAACAAGAAAACCCAGATCATATTGAGGCAATTCAAAAGGAAGAGTTGAAAATTGACTTATAAAGTCCTGATTAGGTCTGTCAAATTTAAGTATAAAAGGAGCATACTGGATAATATCACTTTCACTGAATCGAATACTCTTTATCCCAGGCAGAAAGTTGTTTAGAAAATACAAAGAGCCAGCAACAATAACAAAAATCAAAAACCAGATTCCTATCTTTCTAATTTCCTTCAAGGCTCTCCAGCACCTCTTTTGCTATCGAAACAAACTCTTTTTTGGTTTCTGTATTTTCTTCAATCAAAACCATCGGCATGCCCGTATCTCCGCCTTCCCTTACTTTTGCCTCAATAGGAACCTTTCCGAGAAGTTTAACTCCAAATTCGGATTGCATTCTTTCACCGCCGCCGCTTCCAAATATTTCAAACTTTTCACCGGTCGAAGGACAAACAAAATACGACATATTCTCAACTACGCCAATGACTTCAATATTAGTTTGTTTGAACATCGAAAGTGCCTTTGAAGCATCAAGAACTGAAACATCCTGAGGTGTTGTGACAATAATACCATACTTTGTAGGAAGGGATTGTGAAATAGTCAATGAAGCATCACCGGTTCCAGGTGGAAGGTCAATAATGAGAAAATCAAGCACTCCCCACTCAACATCATTATAGAATTGCTCGATTATCTTTGTTATCAAGGGACCTCTCCATATTACAGGGGTAGAATCGCTGTCGAGCAGGGAACCTATTGATATAACTTTTACTCCGTATTTTTCAATCGGGATTATCCTTTTTTCATTATTTACCATAGGTCTTTCATTAATCCCGAACATCATGGGGATATCTGGTCCATGTATATCAGCATCCATTATGCCAACTTTTTTGCCGAGCCGGGCAAGTGCAACTGCAAGATTTGTGCTTACAGTTGATTTCCCGACTCCACCTTTGCCAGAGGCAATTGCAATAATGTATTTTATGTCCTGCTTTTTCCTGAAAGTGATTTTTACATCGACTGATTCTGCACCCAATTCTTTAACTTTATTGGTGATTATTTCCTTAAGCCTGTTTGCGTCTTCCTCGGGTATCTCGGGTAATGAAATATTGATGTAAACATTTCCTTCGTTTACCCTAACCTCATTAAGACTGCCAATTGACAAAAGAAGCTTTTTAAGACCAGGGACAAAAAGACTTTTTAAAACATCAACAACCTTTGTTTGCTGGACTAGCATTAAGACCTCCTTGAATAAAATTAGAAAGTTTGATATCACTCATTAAATTGTTAAACTTTATTTTTATTTTTTTCCATTCCGGCATTAGCATGCAATCTATATTGTAGCAATTCGCAGCTTTATTTTTTCCAAAATCGCACTTTATTTCAATGCTGTCCTTGCCAACGGCTTTAACTACTTCAAGCAAAGAAATTGTTGAAGGATCCCTTTTTAAAGTATATCCACCTTTACGACCCTTATTGCTTTCAAGAATTCCCTTTTCTCTTAATGTAGAGCAAATTCTTAAGATGTATGAAAAAGAAATTCCATTTTTCTCGGCAATTTCACTGACAGATGCCTTTTTGTTTTCTTTTAAAGCTATATAAACAAGGGCTCTCAGGGCATAACCTTCAAGTGAAGTTATAACCATCTCTTTAAATAAGCCTCCTGTAAAACTTGATAAACCCAAATCTAAGAATTATTACCATATTAATAATATTTTATAAGAAACTGGAATTTAATCAAATTTTTTGCCTGTGATTATTATCCTTTTTGATAAGATTGAAAACTCTTCGCCGGCATAATCGCCAAAAATTGCTATATTTTTTAATCCGACTGCTTTAAAAAGGTTTATCATTTCCGTTGCAGAATAAATTCTTATATAACGGAGATAATCTTTTCTAAAACTCTCTCCAACAAAATATCTATGCGTTTTTATTATAGAAGTAATCGGATCAAATTTTCTTCTTTCAAGAATAAATAAATTATCTTTTTCTTTAAAAGTCTCGTAAACGAAGTTTTTCAGGATGTAATCTCTGTTCTCTACATCAATAATAAGTATACCTTTCTCTTTTAAGGCACTATGAAATCCCTTTAAAATTGCAAAATTTGTATCATCATTGAAATATCCGAAAGAAAACCACAAACTTATTACCCCATCGAACTCGCCTTTGAAATCTAATTTACGCATATCGAGAAGTTTAAATTCGCAATTTTCTACCTTAGACTCTTTTAATGATCTATTTGCTTCGTCCAAGAAAATCTGTGAAGTATCAATGCCAGTTACCTTAAAGCCGTCTTTTGCAAGCAAAATTGAATGCCTGCCTATTCCACAGCCTGAATCAAGAATTTTGCCTTCAGGTTTCAGCAAATTTTCTAAAAACTTCACCTGTAACTTTGTAAGTTCCTCATTTTGGGTGGATAAAAAATATTTTAGGTAAAGCTCATCGAAATATTCTTCTGTCCAATCTTGATTCATTTAGCTAACTCCCTGGCAATTAAGGCTGCAACTTTTGCGTTATTCTTTATAAGATGAACGTTTGCGGTAAGAGTTTTCCCATTGCTTAATTCAACAAGTTTCGAAAGAAGAAATGGAGTAACCTGCTTGCCATGTATATCCTGCCTCCTTGCATCTGCCAGCGCCAGAGCAATCCACTTTTCTACGATTGGTGAAGGAATTTCGTATTCTTCAGGTACAGGGTTCGCTACAAGAATACCCCCTTTTATTAAGAGATTTTGCTTTTCTTTAAAAATTTTTGCTACTGCTTCAGGGCTGTTTATTTTAGGAATCTTTATATTAGATTTCCTCGAATAAAAAGCAGGAAATTCATCAGTTTTATAACCAACAACAAGAACTCCTTTAGTCTCAAGATATTCAATCGTCTTTGAAATGTCAAGAATAGATTTTACTCCAGAAGAAACTATAATAATACTTCGTTCAGAAAGTTCTTCAAGGTCACGCGATATATCTAAACTCTCGAAAACATCTCTGTGCACTCCTCCAACACCACCAGTGGCAAAAACTTTTATACCGGCACGCTCAGCAATAAAAGACGTTGCCGAAACAGTTGTTGCACCATCTTTCTTTCGCATTATACAGATGGGAATTTCCCTTGTTGAAAGTTTCATTACTTCTTTTGCACTACCAATATATTTAATTTCAGATTTGCTTAAGCCGACAACAATTTCTCCTTTTATTACTCCAATAGTAGCAGGAATGCCTCCCTCTTTTCTTACAACCTGCTCAACTTCTATTGCAACTTCAATATTTTTAGGATAAGGCATCCCATGTGAAATTATTGTTGATTCGAGCGCAACAACTGGAACTTTAGTTTTTAAAGCTTCTTTTACTTCTTCAGAAATTCTCATTTTATCCCTTCTTTGGCTAATCTATAAAGTGATTCTAAACCAATTTTTATTGATAAGTTCTCGCTTTCCTCGAATATTCTCTTTGAACCTTCGGGCTTTATTTTATTATGCGTTACATTTCCGTCAAGTGCAAAAAGCGCCCCGGCTTTTACTCCTTTATACTGAGAGATGATAAAAACAGATCCACTTTCCATCTCTATTGCCTTTACGCCGGAGCTAACAAAAGTTTGCATTTCCTCCTTAGAATAAGGTATATAAAATGCGTCTTCTGAAATTACTACACCATAATGAATGTTTTTAGCTAATTCTCTCCCTGTTTCAATAATTGTTCTTAAAACCTCATAGTCTGGAACGGCCGGGAAAGTGGGCCTGAGATAGTTAGGAGAAGTGCCGTCATCTCTTATACTGCCGGTTGCAACCACGATGTCTCCAACATTAAGCTTGGGGTTTATCCCGCCTGCTGAACCTACTCGAATAAAAACTTTGCCGCCAAGATTTATAAGTTCCTCAAGGACTATAGCAGTAGAAGGAGCACCCATTCCAGTTGTTGCAACTGTAATTCTTACGCTTTTATATCCTCCAGTAAACACAAAAAGATGCCTGTATTCATTAACGAGTTTTGCATTTTCGAGTAGAAGAGACACTTTTTCTGCTCTTTGTGGATTACCAACAAGCATTACATACTCAGCAATATCCTCTTTTTCACACTTTAAATGAAATTGCGCCATATTAACCTCCTATCTTATTTTGAATTATATGCTTTTTAATTCGTACAAGCAAGTCTATTAAAAATCAATAAATTTTATATAATCTATGAAAGATAGGAGGTCAATAATGAAAACAGTAGTAGAAAGATTTCTTGAGTACGTAAAATTCGACACACAGTCAGACGAAAATTCTCAAACCTTTCCAAGCACAGAAAGGCAAATTGCTTTTGCTAAAGTGCTTAAGGCGGAAATTGCACAAATGGGCATCGAAGTTGAGCTTGATGAAAATGGATATGTAACAGGGACATTAGAAGGGAACATAGATAACAATGTACCGGTAATAGGTTTTATAGCACATATGGACACGACACCAGAAGTATCGGGAAAAGATGTTAATCCTAAAATTATTAAAAATTTTGACGGCAAGGATATAATTTTAAACGAAGAAAAAGACATCGTTTTACGAATTTCTGATTATCCTCATTTAAAAAATTACATCGGTAAAGATCTAATAGTAACGGATGGTAGTACAGTTTTAGGTGCAGACGATAAGGCTGGCATTGCCGAAATTATGACGGCGATTGAATATCTCAAAAATCATCAGGAGATAAAACACGGAAAAGTAAAATTTGCCTTTACTGCAGATGAAGAAATTGGCAGGGGAGTTGATAAATTCGATATTAAAAAATTCGGAGCAAAATATGCTTATACGTTTGATGGAGGCGAATTTGGTTCTCTTGAATTTGAAAATTTTAATGCCGCTTCCGCTCAGGTCGTAATAAAAGGTAAAAATATTCATCCAGGGTTAGCAAAAGGAATAATGAAAAATGCAATAAGAATTGGGAGCGAATTTATAAGTCTTCTGCCTCAAGACCAAAAACCTGAAGTTACTTCAGAATATGAAGGATTTTTCCATATGTACCAGGAAATAGGAAGCGTAGAGAAGGTTATCCAAAAATACATAATAAGAGACCACAACAAAATAAAATTCGAAAGTAAAAAAGAATTTTTTAAATCATGTGTTGAATTTATGAACAAGAAGTATGGAAAAGGGACGGTCGAATTATTGCTGAAAGACAGTTATTACAATATGAGAGAAATTATTGAGAAGAATTTTGAAATCATCGAAATAGCAAAAAAATCTATGATCGAAGCTGGTGTAGAGCCCGTCATAAAATCAATAAGAGGCGGAACAGATGGGGCAAGGCTTTCTTTTATGGGATTACCTACACCTAATATATTTACCGGTGGGCACAATTTTCATAGTATATACGAATATATACCGACTTTTGCAATGAAAAAAGCTGTTGAAGTTATTCTTAATATTGTTAAGGAATTCGCCAAAACAAAAAAAGAATAAGTTTATTCCCTCCGCTCTTCTTCTTGCTGTCTTTCTTCTTTTTCAATTTCTTTCAGGTAGTTGCTTAGTTTCCTTTTGGCTTTAGCCTCAACTTGCCTTATTCTCTCTCTGGTTACCCCGAATATTGTGCCAACCTCTTCAAGAGTATGAGGATACTCGCCTTCAAGGCCCATTCTATATTTTAATATTTCTCTTTCTCGTGAAGTTAACTTCTCGAGAACTTTTTCAAGCTGTTCTTTATAATAAATATTTACGCTTTCAGTTTCAGGAGTTGGATTTTTATTATCTTCTATAAAATTTTCAAGCCTGCTTTCCTCTTCATCGCCGACAGGCATTTCTAAAGAAAGTGGCTGTTGGGCTAACCTTAGGTATTTAGCAATTTTTTTCTCAGGTATCCCAGTACTTTTAGCAATCTCTCTATAAGTAGGCTCTCTGCCTAATTCTTGAATAAGCTCTTTCGTAACTCTTTCTATTCGGTTTATACTTTCTACCATATGCACAGGTACACGAATTAACCTTGATTGGTCGGCAAGTGCTCTTGTTATTGCCTGTCTTATCCACCATGTTGCATACGTAGAAAACCTAAAGCCTTTTCTATAATCAAATTTCTCAACGGCTCTTATGAGACCAAGGTTTCCTTCCTCGATAAGATCCAGAAAAGATAGACCATGTCCTGTATATCGTTTTGCAATACTTACCACAAGCCTCAGGTTCGCTTCTATCAGTTCGGCCCTTGCTTGCTGTTCACCACTTGCAATCCTCTTCGCTAATTCAGACTCTTTTTCTGCTGTCAAAAGATCTATTTCTCCAATTGTTGCAAGATAAGATTGAATTGGATTTTTAAGCTCGGATAGCTCGAAATCTTCAATAGATTTTCTCAGGATCTTCCCTTTTATTTTTTCAAGCAATTCTTTGTCTCCATATCGAACGATTAACTTCTGAAATATCATATATAATTCATCAATTAATCCTGTATCAATTGGCATTCTCTCGAGCGCATCTGATATCTCCTCATAAGATAAAAAGCCAGTCACTCTCCCTCTTTCAATTAACTTTCGCACTACTTCTTTTTCAGCCCTATTTAATGGCTTCAATTTTTTAAGAAAATTTTTTATGACCTGAAAGGATTTTTCGTTTTGTACTCGTCTTTCTTTGTCGCTTTGTACAGGTTCTTTTTTCTTTACAAGTTTTTCTTTTTGTATATGTTTTTTATTTTGAATATGTTTTTCTTTCTGTACATCTTTTTTAATTTTTTTAGCCATCTTACTACCTCCCCTTAAGTTTCCTGAGAGCATCATTATACTCTTTAAGTTTTATGAGTTTTTCCTCTTCATCTTTTGTTTCGTTGATTTGAGAATAAAGATTTAGTATATACGCAGTATAAATTTTATAATCTCTCAAAGAATCTAATGCTTTTAAAACAACATCGTCTCTTACAAGGTAGGGGTCCTTCAAAATAAGTTCGGTTGCAATTGAGGTTTCGCTTTCATTCATGTCATACCATGTTTTTGGGTCAGGGTCTTTTCCATCGTTTATATCCTTCAGCGCCCTTAAAAAGATCTTTTTATATGGATTGTATAAATCATCATTTAAATCAATAGCCTCGGTGATTTTTGAAACTATTCCTTTTTTTTGCAAAACTGCCTGCGTTAAAATTTCCTGGATCGTTTTAATTTTATCAGTTTTTACCGTGAGCGGCTCTTTTTTTTGTGACTTTGAAGGCAAAATCATTTTATTGTACTGGTCTACGAGAAGTCTTGTATCGAGATCAAGTATATTTGACAACTTTCTTATATATTCATAAACAGTTGTTTTATTGGAAATCTTAGAAACTACATCAAGTAACCTCTGGGAGAGTTGTGCTTTTCCCTGGGGGGTGTCACCAATCTGTTTTGCTTCAAAATCCGCTATAAAAAGAATAGGATCTTTTGCTTGCTTCAACAGCCTCTCTATAGCTTCCTTTCCGTCTCTAATAATTATTTCATCGGGATCCATATTTTCATTCGTAAGCACTATACCGATATTTAGATCAAATTTTCCACAAACCTGAACAGCTCTTTCAGCTCCTAATCTTCCCCCCAAATCGTTGTCATAAAAGAAATAAACTTTATCTGCAAACCTTTTTATAAGTTTTGCCTGGTCTTCAGTAAAGGATGTGCCCATTGAAGAAACGACATTTTCAATTCCTTCCTGCTGTAGAATAATTGCATCGAAATATCCTTCAACTACGATTGCGCTTTTGGCTTCTCGAATTGCATTTTTAGAAAAATTCAAAGAGTAAAGAGTTTTACTCTTTGAAAAGACTTCCGTTTCTGGAGAATTTAAATATTTGGGTTCGCTACCATCAATACTTCTTCCGCTGAAAGCAATAATATCGCCCTGCGCGTTAAAGATTGGTATAATTATTCGATTGAAAAAATATGGTTTTAAATTGCCTTCTGAATCTTTTTTAAACAGCCCTGCCCTTACAAGCAAAGATGGTGCAATTTCTCTCTTCTTTGCTTCAGCAACAAGTTTATTTGAATTCTCGTCTGCAAAACCAAAACGGTATTTTTCAATACTACTATTACTTAAACCTCTTTTTGCAAGATAAGCTCTTATATTCTCATTGAGCATTGCATGGAAAAAATCAACTGCAAAATTGTTTACTGCCCTTATTTCTTCCTTGCCTTCTTTATCTAAAGTACTTTTTTCGAACTTTGGTGGGGTTAATCCAGTGTCCTTTGCAAGAATAGAAACGGCTTCTTTAAAATCTATACTCTCAATCATCATAATGAATTTAACAACGTCTCCACCCGCTCCGCATCCAAAACAGTGGAAAAGCTGTTTTGCAGGGCTCACAACAAAAGACGGTGTTTTCTCATGGTGAAAAGGACACAATCCTACAAAATTCACACCCTGTTTTTTAAGCTTAACATATCTTGAAACAACATTCACAATATCAACATTAGAATGTAATTCATCAATAAAATCGTTTAATTCGCTCATATATATATAAATACGATTTTTTTGTTTGATTTCCTTTTTTTAATTTAAATTGCTGAGGTTGGTGTGATTATTTGTTCTACTAGTTCGATCGCAAAACGATCGGTCATTGAAGAAATATAATCCGTAATGATTCTTATTCTTTCTTTTTTATCTTCTTTTAGTAGACCAATTGGATCTTTACTGTTCAAACTTATTGGATGATTTTTTATATAACTGTTGAGCTTTTCTGGCTGTTTATAAAAATAATCAAAAAGGTAATAAATAAGTCTAATAACTTTTTGTTCTTCCTTTTTGGGTGCGGAGCCTATATAAACCTTCTCGGTCAAAAAATCTTTCAGCTCATCCATTGTGCTTTCTATATCTTTGCTCATTTGAATGATATTTTTGTTAAAACTTTCTTCTATAACGTTTTGAATGATTGTGGAAAGCCTTTTTGAATTTGTTTCTCCAAGAATTTTGATAACACTTTGAGGGACATCTTTTTCCTTAACAATCCCGGCTCTTATCGCATCGTCAAGGTCATGATGGATGTAGGCAATACGATCAGAAATTCTTGCTACCTGCCCTTCAAGTGTAACTGGTAAATCCTCGGCATTAAAAGTCGAAAGATCCAGAAGTCCCTTGCTGTGCTTTAAAATTCCTTCTCTTACTCCTTCTGTTAAATTTAAACCGAAAACGGCCGTTCCATCAGATTTAATCCGTCTCTCAAGCATATCAACTACCCTGAGGCTCTGCTCGGGATGAAAAAAATGACTATCAGGATCATATTCTTTACTTTTTTTATTAAGAGCATCTTCTCCTGCATGACCAAATGGAGAATGACCAAGATCGTGTCCAAGTGAAATTGCTTCTGTCAAGTCAGGGTTTAACCTTAACGCTCTTGAAATAGAACGGCTAATAGTCATAACTTCAAGAGTATGAGTTAGTCTATTGCGATAATGGTCACCCTTAGGGGCAATAAAAACTTGTGTTTTATACTGGAGCCTGCGAAAAGCTTTCGAGTAAATTATCCTATCAAAATCCCTTTGATATTCGGTTCTATAGGTATCTTTCTCTTCTGCGATTGTCCTCCCCCTTGAGTTTGTACTCAACGAAGCAAAGGGGGAGAGCTGTTGTTTTTCTAATATTTCAAAGTCTTCTCTAAGCACTCTTTTCTCTAATAGCCACTTGCGCAGCCGATAAACGAGCTATTGGTACTCTAAACGGGGAACAGCTAACATAATCAAGACCTGCATAATGGAAAAATTCTATCGATTCAGGGTCTCCACCATGTTCGCCGCATATACCAATTTCAAGGCTTTTGTTTGTTTTTCTACCAAGAACTACCCCTATTCTCACAAGTTTGCCTACTCCATCTCTATCAATTGTCATAAACGGTTCTTCCAATAAAATTTTCTCTTTAAGGTAAAAGGGGAGGAAAGTTACCTCTGCATCGTCTCTACTATAAGCAAAAGTAGTTTGTGTTAAATCATTTGTGCCGTATGAGAAGAAATCTGCATATTGAGCAATCTGATCTGCTGTAAGTGCAGCTCTTGGAACTTCAATCATTGTCCCTATTTGATAGCTTACTTTAACATTTTCTCTATTTATTGTTTCTTCAACTACTTTTTGAACTTTTTCTCTTAAAACTCGCATCTCATTTACATGACCAATAAGAGGAAGCATAATCTTTGGTATAGGATTAAAACCTTCTCTCTTAAGATCAATGGCAGCTTCGATTATTGCAGCAGATTGCATCTCATAAATTTCAGGATATACAAGACCTACCCTGCAACCTCTAAAACCTATCATTGGGTTGAACTCTGAAAGTTCTTTGGATCTTACAAGCTGTCTTTCTTTTTTGCTGATTACCTCCTGGCTTTCACTTCTTGCCTTTAAATCTTCTAATTCTTTTTCAAGTCTTTCTCTCTGCGGCAAGAACTCATGCAATGGTGGGTCAAGTAATCTGATGATTACAGGGTATCCGTCCATTGCTTTCAAAATGTCATAGAAATCTTTTTTCTGCATTTTTTCAAGGTTTTCAAGAAATTTTACTCTTTCTTCCCTGGATTCTGAAATTATCATTTCCTGCATTATTGGCAATCGATCTTTTTGTAGAAACATTCTTTCAGTTCTGCATAATCCAATTCCAGTAGCTCCATATTCTTTTGCTCTTATTGCTTCTTCAGGAGTATTTGCATTTGCCCTGACACCAAGTTCCTTGAATTCGTCGGCAAACGCTAAAACTTCTTTTAATTCAGGGGTAAGAGTAGGTTCGATCATTGGCACTTCCCCTACTATAACAATCCCCATTGAACCGTCTATAGTTATTATGTCGTTCTCTTTAACTGTTACTCCATTAACGACAAAAGTTTTCTCAACAAGATTTAGCTTTATTTCCTCTGCACCAACAATACAAGGTTTGCCCATACCTCTTGCAACAACAGCCGCATGAGCCGTCATTCCTCCTCTTGTTGTAAGGATGCCTTGAGAATAAGCCATTCCTTCAAGATCTTCCGGAGTTGTTTCTGGACGCATGAGAATTATTGATTCTCCTGACTTCCCCCTTTCAGCAGCTTCCTTAACATTAAAAACCACTTTTCCAGATGCAGCACCAGGTGATGCAGGAAGACCTTTAGCAATAGGTTGGACTTTTACGGTTGGATCGATCATCTTGTGTAATAATTGATCAACCTGTTCTGGAGTTACTCTTAAAACAGCCTCCTCTTTGCTGATCAATCCTTCCTCAACCATATCGACTGCTGCCTTTACTGTGGCCTGAGCCGTTCGCTTTCCTCTTCTTGTCTGTAACATATAAAGCTTATTTTTTTCTATAGTAAACTCCATATCCTGCAGATCCGTGTAATGTTTTTCAAGAGTTTGTGCTACTTGCACTAATTGTTCATAAACTAAAGGCAAATCAAACTGCATCTCTTGAATCTGTTTTGGCGTCCTGATTCCCGAAACTACATCTTCTCCCTGTGCATTTATAAGATACTCTCCATACAGTTTCTTCTCACCCGTAGAAGGATTTCGAGTAAAAGCGACACCCGTTGCTGAATCGTTGCCCATATTCCCAAAAACCATCATTACAATATTAACAGCAGTTCCAAGCTCTTCGCTTATTTTGTTGAGCATACGGTAAGTAATAGCCCTTGGTGTGTTCCAGGATTTAAACACGGCCTCTATTGCAATAAATAGCTGTTCAAGTGGATCCTGAGAAAAATCTCTACCGGTGTGTTCTTTGTATAGTTGTTTATAATCATATATAACATTCTTTAACATCAGAGCAGTAAGTTCAGTATCATTTTTTAAATTATTACCTTCCTTATATTTCTCAAGGATATACTCGAATTTATCATGGGGGATTTCCATAACTACATTACTGAACATCTGGATAAACCTTCGATAGCTATCATAAGCAAATCTTTCATTCTGCGTTAATCTTGATAATCCTTCTACTGTCTCATCGTTCAGTCCTAAATTAAGAATGGTATCCATCATACCAGGCATAGAAATAGGAGCACCAGAACGTACAGAAACAAGTAAAGGATTATTTATATCACCGAGCTTTTTATTTGTTTTTTCTTCGAGTTTTCTCAAATGCTCAAGAGTTTCATTTCTTATTTCATCGCTTATCTGGTTCGTTTTTAAATATTCTTTGCACGCTTCAGTAGTAATTGTGAAACCAGGAGGCACAGGCAGACCTATTCCTGTCATCTCCGCAAGTCCTGCACCTTTTCCTCCAAGAAGGTCTCTCATATTTTCGTTCCCTTCTTCAAAATCATAAACCCATTTTTCAGTCATATTTACCTCCAATAAACATGTTACATATATTTTAACTAAATTGCCTTATTGTCAAAAACTAATTGAGAGAAATCGGCGAAACTCTCGAATATTATTCTTAAATTACTGAGAAGAGAAAGCCTGTTGTACCTAAAAGATTCATCTTCATCCATTACCAGAACACTATCAAAAAAAGTCCTCACGGCTGGTTCAACGATATAAAGCATAGAGAGAACTGCTTCATAATCTTTTGAGTCTATAAATTCATCAATTTTTCCCTTTGACTCACAAATAACCTTGTATAGTTCATTCTCGGCTTTCTCAAATAAAAGCTTCTCATCAACTTTAATTTCATTAAATTTTGCCTTTTCAATAATGTTTTTTATCCTCTTGTAAGTAGTGCTTATTACTTCAAGCTTCTCGTCTTTTAGATGAGCCATAATAACTTCAGAACGCATAAGAAATGTGGGGATAAAATCAATATGCAGACAAGAAACCGCATTAGCGATGTCGTATCTAATGCCTTTTTCTTTAAGAACTGCAGAGGTTCTATCCTTTATAAAACTTATGATTTCGCCTTTCTTGTTTTCTTCTTTTTTTGCTTTATTCCCAAAAGTATCCATAGAAAAATCTATAAGCTTTTCAATAGGAAGCCTGTCTAAACCTGTTGAAAAAGCTATTTGAACCACTCCAGAACCTAACCTCCTGAGGCCGAATGGATCTTTAGAGCTCGAATATTCAATTCCTGAAATAAAGCTTGCTGCTAATGTATCAATCTTATCTATCAAAGAAAGAAATTTGCCGGTAGAGGATCCTGGCAATGAATCATCCGTAAAATGTGGCAAGTATTGTTCTGAAATAGCCACCGAGACCTCATTGTTTTCGCCCCACAATTTAGAATAAACACCTCCCATAGTTCCTTGAAGGTCTGGAAATTCTCTAACAACATTTGAAACAAGGTCTGCTTTTGAAAGATAGCAAGCTCTTTTGAGATTTTCCCTTTTTTCGTTACTAAAATTAAGCTCAGAGGACAAAAATTCTGCAATTTTAACCAAACGGTCAGTTTTATCTTTAACCGTCCCAACTTCTTTAAGAAAGATGACCTCGGAAAGTTTTTCTACAAAATTTTCAGAAGGAATTTTCTTATCCTCTTCAAAAAAGAAGTTTCCATCAAGTATTCTCGCCCTTGCAACTCTCTGATAGCCTTCTCTTACAATTTCTATGAAATCAGAAGTTCCGTCTCTTACAGAAATAAAATAAGGAATCAATTTCTTTGATCTTGCATCAATTATTGGAAAGGATTTCAGCTGATCTTTTATAACGCTTGCTACAATGCAATCTGGAATTTTCATGTCTTTAAGTTTTAGAGAACATAAAAATGGAGTTGGATATTCGTTCATATTTGCAACTTCTTCCAGGAACTCTTCATTATAATCAGGGATCCCCTTAACACTTGATGCAAGGCTTGCAGACCTTTGTTCTATTGTCTTTTTTCTATCTCCAAAGGAAATTATAATATAATTTTCTTTGATTTTGGGAAAATACTCGTTAACACTATTAATTTTAATCTGCACTGGTGAGTCAATAAAAAGACCAAAAGTTAAATTGTTAGACTTTACCCCTGCATAGGTTAAGTCAATAACCTCATTACCAAAAAGTATAAGAATATTCCTTATGGGTCGTATGAATTCAACATTGTTCTCTTCCCATCTCATTGACTTTGGAAAATGCATTTCCTTTAAAGCATAAAGTGTAGCTTCTTTTAAAATTTCCTTTGCTTCTTTACCTTTGAGTAACTTCTTTCCAAAAATATATTTAGCTCCTTTTACTTCTTTTATTGAAACATCCTCTTCATTGAGTTCGTTACTCTCTAAAAATTTGGAATAAGGTGGTAATTTTCCACCCGAGTCATCAATTGAAATTTTTAAAGGGGGACCTTTTATTTCGATAAATGCATCTTCTTCCTTTTCGGATACGTCTTTCAAAAAAACTACCAATCTCTTTGAAGAACCAAAACCTTGAATTTCTGAATAATGCAACCTAAAATTTTTGAGTTTTTCCTTGAAGTTATTTTTAAATTGCGTTGTGGCATCATTTACAATTTTTGCAGGAATTTCTTCAGTATAAATCTCACACAGAAAGTCTCTCATCTTTTCCCTCTCTTTCTAAAACAATTTTTGCTGCCATTGAGGCCATTTTTCTCATTCTTGAGATAAAATTTACTCTTTCAGTAATACTAATTGCTCCTCTTGAATCAAGAAGGTTAAAAATATGGGAACATTTTAAAAGGTATTGATATCCAGGCATCAGGATTCCTTTTTCTAAAATTCTGAGTCCCTCGCTTTCAAAAATATTAAAAAGTTCAAAAAGTTTGCTCGGTTCGCTTTCATCAAAAGCATAAACACATTCTTCTCTTTCCATATCAAGCCTTAAATCACTATAAGTCACTTTTTCATTCCAGTTTATATCATAAACGCTTTCTTTATCTTGAAGGAACAAAACGAGTCTTTCTAAACCATAAGTAATTTCAACTGAAACCGGCTTAAGGTCATATCCAGCTGCAAGTTGGAAATATGTAAATTGAGTTATCTCCAATCCGTCAAGTCTTACTTCCCAGCCAACGCCCTGGGCTCCAAGGATAGCAGTTTCCCAATTGTCCTCAATAAATTTAGTTTCATGTTTTGCAAGTTTCAAGCCAAGGGACTTAAGACTCAGAATATAAAGGTCTTTTATGTCTATGGGAGGTGGTTTTATAATTACCTGAAATTGGTGGTGAAGATATAATCTGTTGGGGTTTTCTCCATATCTTCCATCTGCTGGCCTCCTTGAGGGTTGAACATATGCAGCAGCCCACGGTTTTTTTCCTAAAACTTTTAAAAATGTATAAGGGCTAAGAGTCCCGGCGCCAATTTGTTCATCAAAAGGCGGAAGGATAACACAACCTTGCTTTTTCCAGTAATTCTCAAGTTTTGAAACAACTTCCTGAAAATCCATATCATTTTCTCCTTATTTCAAATTTTATTAAAGGCTTTTAAAAAATTTCTATATTGTTCTGAATCTGAATGATACAGGACAAAATTATTAATGAGGTTAAACATACTCTCCACGTCCAAAACTTCTTCAAATTCACAGGGTTTTGAATTGTAAATTTTTAAAAAATCTTTAATAATGGAACTGTCTACTTTTATTCCATTTTTTTTATTAAATCCACCCTTTTCGGGCGAGAAATAATAATCGTCATCAACAAAATCCGGCAATAAAATTGGAGTCCCCAACAATTTAAACAAGCGCATACAAAAATATATTGTAGCAGAATTTTTAAATTTTGAATCTTTTAAGCAGTTTAAAACAATAACCAAGAGATTAAAAATTTCTGGATCGGCTTGCTCGTATGGCAAAAGAATTAACAGAATTTCTTTTATATAGGTCAGTATCTTATAATCCTCAACCGACTTCTTTAATTCCATATACGAATCAATCAAAGATACCTCTGTTGCTACAAAAAAATTCTGTTTTTTATACAACAAAATGTCCTCATAAATAAAATCCTCAGAAACCCCTGACCTTTTTGACTTAGAGCTTCTTACTGATTTGAACTTAACTTTTATCTTTCCAAACTCTTTTGTTATCAAGGTGGCTATTTTGTCCTTTTCATTTAAAGGCTCGGTATTTATTATTATTCCTCGAGTGTAAAAATACCCCATTATTTAACGATTTCAACGCTCTTGCTTGCGCCAATCCTTGAAGCTCCTGCCTTGACCATCTTTAACGCAGTTTCAAAATCTCTGATGCCACCGGCAGCTTTTACTCCAAAATTTGGTCCAATTACAGAACGAATAAGTGCTACATCTTCAACTGTCGCTCCATCTTTGTTAAAACCTGTTGAAGTTTTAACGAATTGTGCACCAGCTGAAATAACAATCGTTGATGCTATTACTTTCTCTTGCGTGGTAAGTAAACATGCCTCAATGATAACTTTTACTATTTTTGGGCTTATGGTATTTACGACTTCTCTAATGTCTTTTTCAACATTTAAGAAATCTTTTGATTTAAACAGGCCAATATTCATGACCATATCAATTTCATCTGCACCAGATTTAACAGCTCTTTCAGCTTCGACTGCTTTTAAATAAGTTTCACTTGCTCCAAGAGGAAAACCTACAACAGACGCAATATTTACATTACTGCCTTCAAGGTTTTTTTTTGCGAATTTTACAAAGAATGGATTTACACATACAGAAAAGAAATTATATTCAATAGCTTCTTTGCAAAGATTTGCTATTTCATCGTACGTTGCCTCTGGCTTTAATAACGTATGGTCGATCATTCTAGCCAATTCTTCTTTTGAAATTTCTCTATTTTCATTTTCTGAAGACATAATTATCCCCTCTTTCTAATTTTATCTATTTTAAATATTAGGTCAAGCTTGTATTTATTCGCAAGCCTAGCCTAAGAAAAAATTTTACAAAAATTAAAATAGGCCAAAAAATTCTAATGTTTAAAAGCCTTCAATGCTTTTTCTAACTTTAATCGATGTTTTCTCTTGACAAGAATGCTTATTTCATTAAACTTAAGTAAAATTAATTTAAAGGGAGGCGAATTTTCTGGTAAAAAATCCAGAAAAAATAACGTGGCTGAAGTTCATAAGAAGCAGAATGAAACGCTTGATGATTTATTGAGAAGATTCAGAAAAGAATGTTCAAGAGACGGGTTGTATACGGAGATTAAAAAGAGAAGATACTATCTCCCTCCAAGCGTTAGAAAGAAACAGAAAGACCCAAAGAAAATAGGCAGGTAAACCGCCTATTTTCGATATTAAATTAAATATTAAGGAGAATATATGGTTCTTGGGACTGCAACAAAAAAATTAAACGTTTTAATTCTAACAGATTCATTCCTTATCAGAGGGGATTTAACTGTTCCAACAAACATGAGGTTCTCAGATGCTTTAAATAAATTCCTGAAAGAGCAACAATTTTTGGCTATAACAGATGCAGAAATATCGTTTGTTACAGGCGACAAAAACATCGGGAAAAAAGAATTTCTCCTTATAAATAAAGATAGAGTCGTAGGAATTACCCCAAGCGAGTAATATCTAATCGTTCTTCAAGGCTTTTTTAACTGCATCAATGTTCGGGTCTATAATTAACGGCTCACCGCCAGCTCTAATAGCGCTTTCTACATCCTTTAAACCATTCCCGGTTATAAGCACTACGACTTTATCATTTTTTGAGATAATTCCCTGTCTGATTGATTTTACGAATCCTGCAAAACCTGTCGCTCCAGCTGGTTCAGCAAAAATTCCCTGTATTGAACCAAGATATTTAATTGTGCCAAGAATTTCGTCGTCGCTAACAGAAATCCCAAAGCCTGTTGATTCTTTCACATCTCTAACTGCCATAATCCTGTTTCTTGGAATCCCTACAGCAATACTATCAGCGATGGTATGTGGTACAACAAAATGAACTTTACCGTCACCATTAACTGCATCTACAATCGGCTTACAACCCTTGGCTTGTACGGCAACAAGTTTAGGGATTTTATCAATAAATCCTAAATTGAACATGTCCCTGTATCCTTTAGCCACTCCTGAAATAATACAACCATCTCCGACCGGCACAAAAACATAATCAGGTACATCAAAATTCATCTGTTCAATAATTTCTAACGCAACAGTTTTCTTTCCTTCAACCATATACGGGTTAAAGGCTGTATTTCTGTTGTACCATCCAAATTCTTCTGTCGCTTTAATGGAGAGGTCAAAGGCCTCGTCATATGTTCCATTTACAGCAAATACATTTGATCCAAAGACAAGTAATTGAGCTATTTTTGCCCTGGGAGCCGTTTTGGGTACAAAGATGTAACTTTTAAGACCAAGCGATGCGCAGGCTCCAGCAAGAGACGATGCTGCATTTCCGGTAGAGGCACACGTCAAAGTAGGTTCATCCAGCTCTTGCGCTTTTACCACGGCAATTGCAGATGCTCTATCTTTAAGTGAAGCAGTAGGGTTTCTTCCATCATCTTTAATCCACAGAAAATTAACACCAAGGTCTTTTTTGATTCTTTCTGGCTCATATAGTGGAGTCCCCCCTACTTCTTGGGGGCCGATTTTTGATTGGTCATTAACAGGAAGTAGCGGCAAATACCGCCACATATCAAAAAGATTATTCTGTTTTAAAGAATTTTTTGAGAGATGATTTTTGATTTCTTTGTAATCATATATTACTTCAAGAATTCCATCATTTCCACATTTTGGGCAGGTATATTTAACATCTTCAGGTTTATATTCTGCACTACAAAGCAAACATTTCAATTTTTTTACATAACTCATGATTTCTCCTCTCTTGAAAAAGGCAAGCCAAGTTCCCTTGGTACGCCAATATGTTTTAATCGTACAATAACTGTTGCTAATACAATAACAATAAACGTTAGTAAGTATGGTTGCATAGTTAGAAGAGATGCTGGAATTGTTGTCCCTGCCGCCTGAAGCTGAAATTGCAAAGCATCAAGACTACCGAATAAATATGCACCAAATATTGCGTTCAATGGATCCCACATTGCAAAAATCACTAAGGCTACTGCTATCCAACCTCTTCCGGCAGTCATAGCATCCAGCCAGAACGGGGCATATCCAATTGTTAAATATGCACCGCCAGCACCGGCAAGGAGTCCTCCAAAAAAAGTCCAGAAATATCTTGTTGCGTATACGTTTACTCCCATAGCATCTGCAGCCTGGGCATCGTCGCCTACAGCTCTAAGATGGATACCAACTTTAGTTTTATAAAGTATAAACCACATTAAAATTGCAATGATATATGACAAATAAACAATTATATCCTGGTTAAAAAACACCTTTCCAATGACTGGAATTTTTGAAAGCCATGGAATGGCAATGTATTTTAAACTGGTACTTAAATGATAATTGACAAAATGCTGACCATAAAAGTTTGTAATACCTCCACCAAATATTGTAAGCGCTAAACCACTAACTACCTGATTGCCCTGAAGGGTAATAGAAATAAAAGCATGTATTAGAGAAGATAAGCCTCCAGCAAGCATACCAGCAAAAAAACCAAGATAAGGGTTCCTGGTCAAATATGCAACAATAAAACCAAAAAATGCGCCAATGAGCATCATCCCTTCGATCCCTACGTTCATTATGCCTGCACGTTCAGTAAAAATTTCTCCAATTGTGGGATAAAGAAGTATTGTTCCAGATCTTATAGCAGCAGAAAGTAACATTGTCAAAATAACTTGAGACGAAGGAGCACCCATTATGCCCTCCCTTTTGCAAAAGAAATCCTGTAACGCATGAGAACTTCACTTCCAATAAGAACAAAAAGAATTGCGCTTTCTATTACCGCTACTATTCCAAACGGAACTTGCATTGTAATTTGTATTTGATAACCACCCGAAGCAAGTGCACCTAAAAGGATTGACACGAAAACTGCAGCGAAGGGGTCAAGGTAAGAAAGCCACGCCACAATGATTGCAGTATATCCATAGCCAGGGTTTATCTCTATTTGTAACATATGAATAACGCCAGAGAGTTGAGCCATCCCTGCAAGGCCAGCAAGTGCCCCGCTTATTATCATTGCAATGATCATATTGCGTGCAACATTAATACCTGCATAACGAGCAGCTTCTTTGCTGCCACCAATTACGCGAATCTCATAGCCAAACTTAGTTTTCTTTATAATAAACCAGATTATAACTGCAGCAATAATTCCAAAAATAAGTCCTAAATTTGTTCTCGAATTAGGAATTATTCTTGGAAGTTGAGCATTCATTGCAAAAGGTTTAGATAAAGGGAAGCCATGGCTTGTGGGATCTCTCCAGAAACCATACATAAAGTATTTCAATATATATAATGCCACATAGTTTAAAAGAAGTGTAGAAATTACCTCGTTAACTTCCCAGTAAGCCCTTAACACCGCAGGGATGATTGCCCAGATTGCTCCACCTGCAAGGCCAGCAAAAGTCATAATGGTGAGCAATAGAAATCTTGAAATATTCGGGGGGCCAAAAAGTGCAAAATAAGAACTAAATATAGCGCCTATGATGTACTGGCCGTATGCACCAATATTCCAAAAATTCATTTTAAAAACCAATATCAGTCCAACAGAGATTAATATTAAAGGGGTCGCTGAAACCAGAGTTTCAGTAAGAGTATATTTACTGCCAAAGGCACCTATAATTATTGACTTGTATGCCGTAAGAGGATTTATTCTGGCAAGCAAAATAGCAATTGCTCCAATAATTAAACCTGCTAATACTGAAATTACGGATATAAAGATTCTCAGTTTTAGAGAAACATTTTCTCTTTTTTCAAACCTTAACATTTCAAAGTTTCACAGAATTGCTTAATTTTGAGCCACCCATCATCAAACCAATTTCTTTTATATAGGCCTCTTCTGTT
>MNXV01000071.1 GCA_001871575.1 Caldisericum sp. CG2_30_36_11 | reverse complement strand
TGCTGTGGGGAGTTCCAGGTGTTGGAAAATCATCTATCGTTAAACAGGTCGCTGCCTCGTTGGACATGGATGTGACAGATGTGAGGTTGAGTTTGTTAGCCCCTACTGATTTTTTGCTTCCCTTCCCAAATAAAGAAGACAAGTCGATAGAATTGTACTATCCAAAGTTCTTTCCAAAGGGAGGAAGAGGAATCTTTCTCCTGGATGAAATAAATGGAGCTTCTACTATGGTGCAAGGTCAGGCATATCAGCTCGTCCTTGACAGGAAGCTCGGCACATACAAGTTACCGGATGGTTGGGCCATCGTTGCTGCCGGCAATAGAATGATGGATAGAGGAGTTACTTATAAGATGCCTGCTCCTTTGTCAAACAGGCTTCTCCATCTTGAAATTGAACCAGATCTCAATGCTTGGAAGGATTGGGCATTCAAGAATAATATAGATACAAGTGTAATATCATTTTTAAATTCTCAACCGCAGTATCTATACTTAATGCCAGATACACCTGAGATAAAAGCGTTTCCCTCGCCTCGCAGCTGGGAAATGGCTTCAAATATGATGTTGTTTGACAAGAGTTTTGAAGCCATTGCAGCTACTGTCGGTGAAGGCGCGGCCGCTGCTCTTACTGGCTTCCTGGCAGTTTTTGGGAAGATTCCAGATCCAGAGAGCATACTGGAAGGATCAATCAAGAAGCTTCCAGTAGAATCAAACGACATTTATTTTGCCGTCGCAGGCTCTTTACTAACAGCTCTAAAGAAAAATTACACAAAAGAACGTGTTGAAAACTTTTTCGTGTTTGTCAACACTAACTTCCCCGTCGAATTTCAGGCCTTTGCCATCAAAGATGTTATAAGGACAATCGGGTTTGCAAAGCTGAATCTCCAGGCAGTGAAAGGCTATACAGAGTGGGCAAAAGAACACGCTGAAGAGCTAATATAACAAGTCTCACAGGGGGCAGAAGCCCCCTATTTTTTATAATTTAAGGGGAAGGAAAACCTTCCCCTATTTTGATAGTTTTATGCTTACAATTTGTGGAGCAACAGAAGACAGTTTTTATTCATTTTTACCTCCCTTAATTTGATTTAAATAAGTTATAGAAAATAATTTCAAAATTCTTGCTTCCGTTTCTATAACTCTTTCAACTAAAAAATGGGAGGTTAAAGATGGAAGGAATTATAAGAGATCTGATTGGAGGAGGTAATCTCCTCGCAAGCGTGTATTTTCTTGTTATTGAAAGAGCAGATTATGGATACTGCTTAGTTCCCATAGAAACGAGGTATTTAAACCAGATGATTGATGATATGGGAAATATTATTGGAAAGAAAGTTATGTATGAAGATGACATGCTGTACTTCCCAAACACCTAAAAGGAGGCAAAGAATATGATAAATGCGATTGATCAGTACCAAAAGTTTTTGTCACAACACAATGTGGTTGTAGACAAAAAAGTGGAAAAGAAATTTATCTCGATTCTGTCATTAACAGCTCTCGTTCCCAGCAAAAAACTGTTTATCAAAAGCATAAGAGACAATGGGATGAGAGTTATTATGAAAAACAGAAGGTTCTATGTCGTGGATGCATAAAAATTAACTTGAGGCAGGCGAAGAACCTGCCTCAAGCGTTCTTGTTACTTTACTGCGTCTTTCAGCTCTTTTCCAACTTTGAAGTATGGAACTGTCTTTGCTGGAATCGTAATCTTCTTACCGGTTCTTGGGTTTACACCGTTTCTCTTCTTTCTGTCTCTTGTTCCAAATAACCCGAAGCCAATTAGTCTAACTTCATCGCCTTTCTTCAGTGCTTCCTTGACTGATGCCACAAATGCATCGAGCATTGCTTCTGACTCTTTTTTCTTCATTCCTGATTTCTCGGCAATAGATGAAATAAATTCTGGTTTGTTCATGCTTTTTCACCTCCTTTTTCATAAAATAGCATAAACACTTGCTTCACTTAAATATACAAGAATTTGACCGCTTGTCAAGCCCCTGTACGAGACTTAGGATAATAATTCACCAAAACAAGGGCAGACTATTTGAAGTCTGCCCTATGACTTTTTAGATTCTTCTCTTGATAGCTTCTTTCACTTCATCGGGAAGATCACGCAATTGGATTTTCTTCTCTTTGGCAAAGTTGCACTCTCTCTTTTCGCCACAGTATTGATTGAATCCTTGTGGAGAGAGAGCATTTTTGCTCATTCCGAATACACTGTTTCCAATCACAACAGTGTATTCATCAAAATACCTGCCTGATTCATCGTGATAAACTTCAATTCTATCCATCTTTAACCTCCTTATTTGTTAGTTAGTAAGTTATAGAAATACATGCTGGTTTTTTGCAAAAAAACTCGAGGTCTTTCTATAACCTCTTTAAATGAATATAGGAGGTTTATATGAATATAAAATACTCAATCAAAAAGGAAGGGAAGCAGTGGTTATATTCTCTTGAGTTTGTCTACCTTCCTGAAGAGAGAACTTTAGACGCGGTGATGGATCGGTTTTCTGCGTTTGCCAGAAAAGTCTTTGATAAGTTGGAGAATGTCGGTTTCCAATGGGATGAAATCGTTCATTTCATACTTATGGAAGAGAACGGATACAGAACATCAGAGGTAAAGGTAAGAAAAATGGACATAGAGAGAATCAAGGAAATATTGAATGCACTTATGGCTGCCTATGAGAAAACTCTGCCGGAGGTATTAGAGTCAAGACCTTATCTAAAAGAAATAACTCGTGAGTTGAAGCCTGACACCATTGAAGAGGTCAAGAAATTCTATGTAGAGCACGGACTTGGAAAGCCTATCCAAACTTTGCTAAAAGGGACCATTAAAAAAGACTGGGGGATTAAAAGCTACATGGTGACCATAGATGTTGATGAAAAGTTGATCAAGAACATGAAACTTTCTTTTATCGACTGTTTCTTGCTTAAGGAGTTTCCTGATACTAACGAGAAGTGGTGGATAAAATTCGATGCTCCTACAACAACTTTCACCATTCCCTACGGCAATTATACGGAACAGGAAATAGAACAATTTCTTACAGAAAAAGATCTTAATCTTGTTGCAGAAAAGATGGAAAGTGCTATCCACAATACTGTTTGCTATAAACCAATAAGGGCCCAGAATACCCTGAATCTTGACCAGAATCAAACGAATTGCCTGAATAAAATAGGGATAGTAAATCCACTATGCACTGTCTCTTATGAATTAAAGAAGGAAACCCCAGGTCAGAAGCTACAGATGGTAGATGCAAGTGTCCAGCTTTCCGCGGAAGAATATGATATTTTAAAGTATCACTATTTAAATGGATTCCGCGGGAAAAGAATATATACTTCTACAATTTCTTTTGATTCTCCTCTTAAAAAACTCAGAGATAATGAAATTATCTCTGATGAAAAAGAGCTTTCTACTCCTGAGACTTTGGAACAGCTTTTTAAAGAAATTGCTGACGATGTAAAGACGTTGCAGAATCGAATTGTGAATTCAATTATTCAGAATGCTCGCTTGTTAAAACCCAAAAAGGTTAAAGATCAAGATATTTTCGGTAACATAGAAATGAGTTCCGAGACAAAAAAAGAATTAGCGCCTGTTTTATTAGAGGTACGGCTAACTCAAGAGAATAATTAAAAATTCAATAGGGGAGCTTAACGCTCCCCATCTTTCACTTTGCGACAACTGATCTGTTTATAAAAATTATAAGCTTCTAACTTGCTCATGTTCTTTTTCATAAAACTTCTTTTTCTCACATTGCTTCATGATCTGCTTTCTTTTCTCTCCGTATCCAGGTATCATTTTGTATCTCTTTTCAAGAAGCACTAAAGCTCCTTCACAATCACCCTGTTCAATAAGTCTATTTAATTCTCTATGAAATTTTATATCTTTTGCTTTTTTCCACGGCTCTTGCGGATTCCACTGCCACGGCTGTCTCTTATGCTTTTGACTCATGTTTCCTCCTTAATTGTAATAACCCCATTGTCCCATTTTTCGCATTTTTGCCTCTCTACGGTTTATATAAAGCTTTTCATTTATGAAAACCACACAAGATTTTATATAAGGATATAAATAAAAATAGGAGGTAAAGATGAAATATCTAAAACAATGGCAAATAGAATCAGAGAGCAAACCTGGAAAATACTACACCGTATCGCTTGACGATAACGGTAACTATTCCTGTTCCTGTCCACAATGGATATACAGGCACAAAGAATGCAAGCATATAGGAACCGCTCAATCATTGATTACAATTGCTGATGATTACCTTTATAACTTGATCAGGTGGAAAAAAGCAATATTGCAGAATCACATTAATAATGTCTGGGAAACCCTTTATAAAAGGGCGCAAAAAGTTAATATTGAACTCACTGTTGTTACATTGAAGATAGGGGTTGATAGTACCCCCATTAATGAGATTCACAATTCAAGTATATATGCTAAACAATACAGCGAACTGAGAGAAGCTGTCTTCAACTTACATCTTCCTTTTGTCGCCATGAGGCTACGGCTTCAAGAACCTGTTGTTAATTTGCTCGAGCTGAGCATGTTGAAAGAAGGAAATGAGCCACTTATATCTTTCGAAAAAATCTTTAAGGAAGAAAAAGATTATAAACTGACATCTAATTCAATTACCTTAGACGGAAAGCATGACAAGCGCAATGGTAATTATGTGCCTGTATTCAGCATAATGGGGGTAGGTGATTACTGTGCTTTAACGCCGACGATAGGCGTAGTAAGGCCAGAGAAGAGATAAAAAATCTACAAATAGCTGGAGGCATAACCTTCAGCTATTTTTTATGTGTTCGTCCAGTCGAACCGCGTTTTTAACTTTTCTTTTAATGAATTCCTTGATCTCTTTGCTCACAGGGTACCAGCCACCCCACGAATGCCTTTGTGCTGAAGGCAGATTTAGTTCCTCAAATAATGCATTTTCTATCATGCTATCCGGGATGTCAGAATATACTTATAAAACTTCATAAGACACTTTCCCCACCTTGAGCAGAATCGTCTTAACTTCAGGATAAAAATCTGACAGGTCTATAAAGCAAACACGCTTGCCTGGTGCCACAGTATCATCTGCAAAAACTTCTTTCGGAGTTGCTTTCCAATCAATATTTGCAAGAATGCTACTCTTTTTGATCATTAAATATCACCTTTCCTTCGATTATTTTATTGATAGCTTTAACTACGCTCGCAACCTTATCTTTAGTCATGATAAGAGTTTCTTGAGCACGTATGTACTCTACTATTCCATTCAAAGACAATACAGGCACTTTGTATCTATCATTAGCATTGAGCAAATACATGTCTTTCATAACAGTAGCGAGAGGAAAAAGGAGAACGGGATATACAAAAGTCTTGCTTCCTATTTCCGCATCAAGATACCTTTTAAGTCTGTTTGACTCAGAGATAACCTGCCTCCTGTATTGTTTGGTAACCGTATCGCCATCTTTAACATGAATATAGCCAGTATCATCAAGGTAAATAGTACCTCTGTTAGATTTGACTTCTATCGCATAGATACCTTTCACGCTAACGATTATGACATCAATATCCCCGTATCCTAAAGAAACGTTCCGAAAAATTAAGAAATCTTTCGGAAGTAAACTAACAAGCGTATCATAAGATAAATTTTCTGCATATTTCTGCCGTTGAAAGACTTCGTATTGTTCCTTATATTCTCTCACAATGGAAAAGCCAACAAAAAAAACATATACAGGGAAAAAAATCTGCAATCCGAAAATACCTAAAAACTTTAATGACAAATTATAACGGGTGAGAATTGGAATGGAATGGTATGGTAAAATGATAAAAAATAAAAAAGCGGCAAAAAGGTCTAATATAAACGCAAATAATGAAAAGGAAAAAAGAACATACAGCGCAACAAGTTTCCTACGATATTTAGACAAACTAATATCCAAAAAGGTTCTAGTATTTTCTGCCATTACGGATTATCTTCTTCAGGATACTTACTATAGAGAGCTTTGTAACCTTCGCGGATGAGGTAATAATAAAACTCCTCATACCGCATATGCTTTTTAAGTGCACGAATTTTGAGAGCGTCAAGAACAGACAAAGACGGCAAAAGAAAAGCCTTTCTTAACTTTTTCTGCACTGGCTCCTTACCAACTATTGTCTCATTTTCCATAATTCATCTCCTTTTATCTTATAATTAAATTATTTTTTAATGATATTACTAATATTACGACATAGTTATAGAAAAATATTATTCTATTGCAATGTTTAAAAAACCAAACATTAACTGAAAAATAACCTAAATAATTCATCTCCTTTTATCTTATAATTAAATTATTTTTTAATGATATTACTAATATTACGACATAGTTATAGAAAAATATTATTCTATTGCAATGTTTAAAAAACCAAACATTAACTGAAAAATAACCTAA
>MNXV01000057.1 GCA_001871575.1 Caldisericum sp. CG2_30_36_11 | reverse complement strand
ATCCAGAGGTACACGGGTTTTTCACTCACACCTTTTAATACTATACCATCATATCCTGTTTTCTTTAACTCCGGACCAAAGAAGCCACCTGCATGTGAATCTAGAAAAAGCCCTGTTAATGGTGACTTAGTAACCACCGTTGTTCTCCCTGAAGTGGGAAAGGATGTTCCCGTCAAAGGACCGTTTAAAAACATAAGGAGATTATCAGGAGATAACGGATCTGTATGAGAGTCGAGCATCGTGTACAATAGGTATGCACCAAGTCCCTTTGCACCAAGAAAGTTTCTCACCACATCATCTTCTACATTTATTTCGTTTATCTTTTTATTAGATAGGTCAATTTGTAGTAATTTTCCGAAAAGCATTTCTCACTGCCTCCTTTTTAATAAAAGGTTTCAAGAACTCTGTCGACTTCCCAATTTTGAATCTGAAAATACTCAAGTCAAATTTATTTATGCAGATTCTTTGCTGCAACAAAACTTAAACCATGCTCTGTCAATGCTTTTGCCGTATGGTTTACTGCCTGATGCTTATCCATATAATTCTGTAAAAGAAGATTCATTAGGTCTGAATCGATTTCATCTTTTGGCAAGAAATAATCTAAAATATTAGAAAGATGCTCTCTCTTTGCTTCGGTTTCTAAATCCCCGCCTTCATGCTTTGCACTGACATTCTTAACCGTGGATGCTAATTCCATAAGCTCGCTTCTTCTATCATAAGGTTGTATTACAATACTTTTTTGTGATTCTAATATGTGATGTTCAAACCTAACACTATCCTCAAACCCAAAGGCTTTTCTTATCACGTCACTTTCTTGAATTGTTTTGTTATTTACTGAATTTGAAGGATTAAGACCTATAAGTGAAGTACTTCCATCTTCTCTGCTAAAAAGTTTTGCAAGCAGGAAAGTAACAAAGAAGAAATAGGGGTTATCATTGCCAACGAATACAGATATCTTAAATTCATTATTAATACCCAACTTATGCATTAGATAACCCATAAGGATGGTTCCAAAATTAACATTCAGTACCTGTTTTATACCATAATTTGTGTAATAATACAGAAATTCATCTGCCCATTTGATAGGATAATCATTTGGCTGACCAACACCTCCAAAATAACCCGTGATAGTTTCTGCACCACCCAGGTGTACATTTGAGCCATCTGTTCCTTTTGTATCAAGCGTTTCACACTGGCTTGCACCAATAATTTTCAAAGCAGCAGAAACAGCCAAAATGTCATTATCGGCTTCTTGCTCCTTCATAGCTCTTACTCTTATAAACCTTCCTGGCATCAATTCCTCGTACTCAACAGCGTGCTTTGCTTCTGCCATTAAAAAAGGAAAATACTGACAGGCACTAATCTCCAAAGTAACAGCATTATCATCATTGAATTGTAAGGAGTCTGCTTTGTCGCCCAGAACTTTTCTCCGAAAATTTTTAATAGATATGAATTCACTATTATCTCTTTTCTCAGTTAGCCATTCCAAGTCTTTTATATAGGGTGATTTCTTTTCACGCAATTTTCCCAGTATGTTCTCCAGCTTCCCTGCTTCTTCAGCCTTTCTGTTAATTTCATCAACACCGCCATACTTCTCGACAATACCCAACAAATCGTTGATCAGTTTGTTGTTAGAATCTAGAAGAAAATTGTTGATTTCCTCAAGACGTTTTTCGGAGATTTTTACTTTTTCTCTCAGCATAATATGCCTCCTCCTTTAGATTACTGCAATGTTCCTTAAATTGGAAGACTGCAAAATTTTTCACATCTCTCACTTTTAATCTTATTAAAATTGGAAGATGTGTCAAGTGTTAGAGTTAGTCCATACAAAACCGAAATAAATTGAATCATAGGCTAAATAAAAAACCTTTACTTCTTTCTAATCGCTGTCTCTGCGATTCTATGAGAAATCTACAGTTGAGGCAACCAAATATTATTCCGTTTATAGAATTAAATGAGGTAAAGCATGCATGCAATTAAACTTAACTTTAATCCTTTGTGTTATTTTTTTCAAAGCGCTCGAAATAACCTATCAAGTTTCCGTTATGGTCACGCACCGAGCGAACAAAAGTTCTTACAGAAGGACTTCTTTCAAGTTTTACCTCGTCTTCACCATTTTTCAATCGTTCATAAACTTCGAGAATTGTTTTTTTCGAGTTCTCATTGTGGCAGTCAAAAATCGACTTGCCAATTAGAGATTTTCCTCCTCTGTCCTTATATTCCTCTAAAGCTCTCCTGTTCATGAATACAATCTTATGGTTTGTATCTACCAAAACAATTTCCTCGTCAATGCTGTCAAGCAGCAAAAAAAGGGTTTCTAATTTTACCATTTTTTCCTCCACGATTCTTTCAGGAACATATTTTATCAAAGAACGGCATATTCAAAAAAGCGCGAATTGAATCACACAAAAATCTCTATGAAAAATTCAAACCATTTAACAAAACTCTTGATTTTGGTAAAATTAAATATGAAAAATATTAGCTACTTAATTCAGGAAATGCTACAGAAATATTTTAAATATAATTCATAAGGAAGGCGAAATGAAATATTTTGTATTGTTTTTGTTTATTTTTCTTTTGAATAATTCCCTGCAAATTTTTCTTTACTTAATCAATATGTCTTCTATAAGAAGGAATAATAAAATACCTGAAGTCTTTAAAGATATCTTAAGAGAGGAAGATTTTAAGAAATCACGCCTCTATACAATTGATAAGATGAAGCTTAATGCTTTTGAAACTGTTATAGAATCTTGTGTTATGATATTCCTGATTGCTTTTGGTTTTCCAATTATTGAGAGATTTGTCTACAAAATTCTTACAAACGAGGTTTTTCAGGGAATTTTATTTTTCTTTTTAGTTGGTGCAATTTACTATTTGCTTGGTTTATCATTTCGATATTATGCGACTTTTGTTCTTGAAAGAAAATATGAATTTAATAAAACAAATTTAAAACTCTTTGTTTCTGACCAGGCTAAAGACATTCTTATTGCAGTAGTTTTAGGCTTTGTCATTCTTTTTACTTTTCTTAACATTATAAGAATAAGTAACGACTGGTGGATTTTTGTTTTTTTATTTGCCGTTTTTTTAGTTATTTTTCTTGAAATAATTTCCCCTCTTCTCCTTTCGCTCTTTAATAAACTTAAACCCATAGAGAACATTGGACTTAAAGTAAAAATCGAAGAAATTGCCAAAAGAAGTGGATTGTCCATATCAAATATCTTTGTAATTGATCAGTCAAAAAGGTCTTTGCACACAAATGCATTCTTTTCAGGAGTTGGGAAAAGCAAGAGGCTTATCTTATTTGACACACTTCTTAAGGTTCATTCTGAAGAGGAGATTCTTGCAATTTTTGCGCATGAAGTTGGACATTACATTAAAAGGCACGTCCTTAAGTTAATTTTTATTAATTCTTTGATTTTCTTTGTTATGATCTTTTCCCTGTTCATTTTGGTAAATTCAAAGGTCGTTAACCTTGCCTTTGGAGTAAGTAAATTCTATTCAGTTGCTCTATACGCTACAATTTTTGTAGGTTCGATTATGTCTTTATTAGAGTTTGTTTACAATTCGATCAGTAGAAGGTTTGAATACGAAGCCGATAGAGTAGCTGCGGACATTACCTCTAAACAAATTATCATAAACGCATTGAAAAGACTTGTAAAATCAAATCTTTCAAATCTTTATCCGCATCCTTTGTTTGTATTTTTTAAATATACACATCCCACTCCTCTTGAAAGAATAAATGTAATCTCCAAAATTAATGTTTAAATTATAGTTACGTGGAAATCTCTTGAAGCATTAGGAAGGGATTGCTCACATAGATTTTATGGAAAGAACATTATCAATTTCGTTTAGACTTTTGATTAGAAACTTTTAAAATTTATTTGAAAAGTATGGAACTTTTTTGAGAGTTTCAAAGTCTAATATGCAAAAGAAAATTTATGGAAATTTGAGTATGTGTTCCCATTATAGTTGTATGTATACATTGTTCATACAAAATCTGGCCTCAATATTAATTATTGACAAATTAAAATGTTTGTCAACGCTAAATGAATAAGTTACGATACATATGATACTACTACCTTAGAATAAGGAGAGTTTTTGAGATTCAAGAAAAAGTTATTCAACTTAAAAATAGAACTCTAAAAATTTTGTTATTTCTTAAATTCTTCCTAATCATATATACTAATGTTGAGGGTTTAGGAGGATATATGGATGGAAGAAAAAATAAATCCATAAATGACAAGAGGAAATTAGTTAAAAGAAGCGCTGAATTAAGCAAGGCGTTGGATAACTCAAAAAATTCGATTGAAGACTTAAAGGAATTTAAAAAAGACTATTCTTTGCTTTTTAATAAAATGCTAAACGGCTTTGCTCTTCATGAGATCATTTTAGATAAAGAAGGAAAACCATGTGATTATCGTTTCCTTGAAGTTAATCCAGCCTTTGAAAAACTCACAGGCTTAAAAAAAGCTAAGATTATTGGAAAAACTGCACTCGAAGTACTACCTGGCTTTGAACCATACTGGATCGATATTTATGGTAAAGTTGTCATGACTGGAAAGTTGGTACAGTTTGAAAATTATTCTCAGTCGCTCAATAGGTACTATACAGTAAATGCTTACTCTCCAAAAAAAGGATATTTTGTAACAATCTTTTCTGATATCACAGGTTTGAGAAGACGAGAAGAAGAAATTATAAAATTGTTCAATTTTCAAAATGCAGTACGAACTATAAATCAACTTTTACTAAGAACCAACAATGAGAAGGACCTTTACAAAAAGATTTGTAATATCGTCACAAAAGTCGAGTTTATAAAATTCATGTGGATAGGTCTAGCAAACGAGGAGAGTTTTGAGATAAAACCCGTTGCCTATGCAGGAGCCGAACTAGGCTTTCTTTCCAAAATTAAAGTTAAATATGATGCCTCACAGTTTGGTAATGGACCCACAGGTACCGCAGTAAAGAGCGGAAAACCTTTTATCATAAATGATATCAAGTCAGATTCCAGATACATTCCATGGAGAGAGGAAGCATTAAGAAGAAATTTTACATCTGACATAACTTTACCTTTAATTCATAAAGATAAAATAATTGGAGCAATGAATATTTATTCAGATAAAGAAAATGCTTTTGGCAAGAAAGAGGCTGTGTTTTTGAAAGAAGTAGCTAATGATATTGCCGTCGGCGTGAAATCGATAAGATCGGAAAAAAACCTTCAAAAAAAGAACAAACAACTTGAGAAATCAACGGAAAATATAATATTTACAATGGCGAGAATGAGTGAATCTAAAGATCCCTATACGGCAGGCCATCAAAAAAGAGTCTCTCAACTATCAACTGCAATCGCAAAAATAATGAAACTGCCAGAAGATAAAATAGAGTCACTAAAATTTGCTTCACTTATACATGATATTGGAAAAGTCAGTATTCCAGGTGAAATATTGTCCAAGCCATCCAAACTAACTAAAACTGAATTTGCGTTGATAAAAGAGCATCCAAAAACCTGCTATAACATAATAAAAGATATTGATTTTCCGTGGGAAATAGCTTCTATTATTCTGCAGCATCATGAAAGACTGGATGGCTCAGGTTATCCTATGGGGTTAAAAGATAAGGAAATACTTCTTGAAGCTAAAATATTAGCAGTAGCGGATGTTGTGGAAGCTATGAACTCATTCAGGCCTTACAGACCCGCACTTGGAATTGATAAAGCATTAGAAGAGATATCTATGAACAAGGGAAAACTTTATGACCCAGAGGTGGTAGATGCCTGCATAAAACTTTTCAAAGAAGACGGATTTAAGTTTAAATGACATAGTATCATTTAATATTCTTAAAGTTGGCTAATTCTCCCTAAACACATTTTGAGGCCTTAAAATCGCTCTAATTCTATAATCATTCTTGAAGTGTCCCCAGGTATGCGAAGAGAAGAGAAAAAGATTCAAAACTCATTTATTTGTAATCTCACGCAATCTCTTTCTCGTGTAAGGGACGAGACCTCCTGCATCAATTATGTTCTGCCTTGCCTTTGGAAGCGATATTATCTTAAATCTTTTACTTTTTGTCTTGTTTATTACCTCTTCCCTTAAAAATTCAATCTCATCACCTTCATCTGCTTCTATATCAAGTGATATTATCACCCTTAACCCAAGATTTATAGCATTCTGTAAAAATATCCTCGCAAAACCCTTTGCAATAATTATAAAGTCATATCCTTTTAAACATGATACGGCTTGTTCCCTTGAAGAACCACAACCAAAATTATTACCAGCAACAATTGTACTACCTTTTGGAATTTCATTATTTTTAAGTTTTGTATTAAATTCTTTATTATCGGCAAATGCAAACTGTGGTGTTTCTTCTGGGAGAACAGTTGCCATAAACCTCCCTGGGTA
>MNXV01000094.1 GCA_001871575.1 Caldisericum sp. CG2_30_36_11 | reverse complement strand
TTAAATTTTTTGAAGTTAAAAATCCTTTGTTAACTGCACCAATTATAAGAGAGAGTAAGATTGTATGCCTTGGCAAAAATTATGCTGAGCATGCAAAAGAGACGGGAAGCAAACCCCCTGAAGAGCCAATTATTTTTGGAAAATTTGCTGACTGTGTAATTTCTCAGGATGAGGAAATTATTTACCCTGACTTTGCAAAAAGAGTCGACCCTGAAATTGAACTCTCGGTAATTATAGGAAAACATGGGAAAGATGTCGATGCAAATGATGCAATGGACTATGTTTTTGGATACACAATAGCAAACGATGTAACTGAAAGAGAATTGGAATATGCTGATATGAAGAAGGGTTGGCCGTGGTTCAGGTCAAAGAACTTTGATGCGGCAATGCCACTTGGGCCCTGGATTGTAACAAAAGATGAAATTCCAAACCCACACAACCTTGAAATAGAACTTTCAGTAAATGGCAAGGTGAGGCAAAAAGGCAACACAAAAGATATGATTTTCAAAATCAATGAGCTTGTAAGCTTCATCACAAAATACATCACTTTATACCCTGGAGACGTTATTTCAACTGGCACAGTTTCAGGAATTGCCCCAATCGAAAGGGGAGACGAAATAGTTTGCAAAATAGAAAAAATTGGCGAATTAAGAAATAAAGTAATCTAAAAATAACTAAGGAGGCCAAAATGACAGAAAATCTTTACGAGAAAGAAGAAAATGTCGGAGAAAAGGGAATGGACCTTCACAGAGCGCTCACATCCCTTATGGAGGAATTAGAGGCTGTTGACTACTACAACCAGAGAGCCAATACGACAAGAGACGAGAACCTCAAATCTATCCTAATTCACAACAGGGACGAGGAAAAAGAGCATGCTGCAATGCTTATTGAATACATCAGGAGAGTGGACGATAAATTTGACAAAGAATTAAAAGAAATCCTCTTCAAAGAAGGAGATGTAACGAGGTTCGGCTAAAAAAGAGAGATAGTTGACTTTATTCGGAGCTGCCATTTTAAACGTAGAATAAAATGGCAAAATAGTGGAAGATACTTCCAAATAGTACGAAAAAATGCCATATAAAATGGTTGTACTGCAATTTCTGCCAGGCGTAGAAGATTACTCCAAGAGTATACGTAAGCCCCCCGAGGAAAAGCAAAACAATACTACCTTTTGGCAATGCAACTATCAGAGGTTTTATTGCAATAACAATCAGCCAACCCATTGCAATGTAAATTGCAGTGAAGAGGACAGGATATTTATTTATAAATATAACTTTTAAAACAATACCAACTAAGGCAATTGCCCATACTATATAGAACAGAGATAACCCCATACTTCCCCTCAATTTAACAAGCATAAATGGGGTGTAGGAGCCTGCAATGAGCAGAAAAATTGCCGAGTGATCAAAGATTCTCAAGACTTTATGAAGTCTTGCAGATTTTACAATTATTGGTAAGCCATGATAAAGGGACGAAGCTACATAAAGAAGTACCAGTGTTACACCAAAGATTGTAAAACTTGCAATTCTTAATGCCCCTCCCAACCTAACTGCTCTTATAATAAGCATTACAAGGCCTGTGATGGCAAGTCCCGTGCCTACTGTGTGCGTTATAAAATTACCAATTTCTTCTTTTCTTGTTGGAGTCTTAGGTGTTATTTTCAAATATTCTCCTTTAAACTTTTTCAACTTACAAATTATAAGATTATTTAGTAAATTAAAAATTCTTTTAAAAAACTCAAAAAACCTATTGACCTACCTTTTACTTTCCTTAAAATAGAATAAGAGAATATCATGAGAATCGGTTTAACTTTTAATCTAAGAAAAAGTTTTAGCGAAAGAAACTCCGTGTTTGACAGCCCTGAAACTATTGAGAATATTAAAAGGGCTCTTGAAAGAAAAGGGCACAGGGTTAAGCTTTACGAAGCTGGCTCTGAGACATTATTCTATCTCCTATCTTTAGACAGACCTCAGATAGTTTTTAATATCGCAGAAGGGAAAAATGGCACATATGGAGAGGCGTATGTCCCTTCAATGCTCGACGAATTGAAGATACCCTACACCGGATCTTCTGCACTTGCAGTATCATTATCTGTAAATAAAGTTGCAACAAAAATGATTATGCAAAGTGCTAATGTTAGTGCTCCAAAATTATATCAATTTATTACAACACCAAATGAAGAAATAAGAAACATCGATTCTTTCCCCGTAATTGTAAAACCCGTTTTCGAAGGTTCGAGTATTGGAATTTCTTCAAAATCGATTTGTTACTCAATGGAAGATGTCAGCATATCAGCCTTAAGGATATTTCAAAGATTAAAAAGACCTGTTATGATTGAAGAATTTATTGAGGGTACCGAAATTACAGTGGGAGTAATCGGTAACTTTCCTCCAAAAATGCTGCCCCTACTTGAAATTGATTTTTCGCCTCTGAATAAAAGAGAATCAAAAGCTTCAAAAGGAATCCAAACCTACAAATTTAAAGCCGACTATTCAGAAAAAGCACAATATTTTTTACCTGCAAGAGTATCTGAAGAAGTTATCAAAAAAATCGAGGAAAATGTCATTAAGGCATTTAGAGTCCTTAACTTGAGGGATGTTGCACGCTTTGATTTAAGAATTGATAAAAATGGTACTCCATTCATACTTGAAGTTAACGCTGTAGTAGGACTCGAAAGAGACCATTCAGACTTCCCGCGGGTGTACAGGCTTACCGGTAAAACTTATGAGGATTTAATAAATGACATATTAGAATCTGCACTTGAAAGAATAAAGAGAAATGAGAGAGTAGTATTTTAAAATAAAGGATTAAAGTTGTTGACCTAAGGAGGAGATATAGGCCTCACTAACCCCACTACCTATGAAGATGTATCACAAATACTCACTAAATATAATTTATGGGGAAAATTACCACAAAATATCGAAAGACTCATAAAAAGAGTCCTTGAGGATTTAGAGGAAGAAACACCCAAAAATATTCCAAAGAGGCATTTTGTAGAAATTATTGCTTCCAATAAAACTTGCGTGAATGCAGGGATTAACAAAGCAAAAGCAATGAGTTTCAATACGATGCTGCTCACAACTTACCTTGAAGGCGAGGCAAAAGAGGTAACTCATGCACTTTCTTCTATTGTAAAGGAAATAAAAACTCAAACAATCCAGTTGATATACCTGGGCAATTATTGCTGGTGGAGAGACAACCGTTAAGGTTACAGGAAATGGCCTTGGCGGACGAAATCAAGAGCTCGCTCTGTCATTTGCTATTGATGTGCAGGGTATGTCAGGTGTTCTTATGGCAACATATGCAACAGACGGAAGGGATGGACCCACTGATGCTGCTGGCGCATTTGCAACAGGAGCAACGTTTGCAAGAGCCCGGTCTCTAGGAATTGACCCAATATTATTTCTTTTAAACAATGATTCCTATCACTTCTTCGACAAGCTCGGGGATTTAATTAAAGTACCTCCAACAAATACAAATGTGAATGATGTTATAGTAATCTTAATTGAATAATTTTTTCTTACTTTTAAAAATCTTAATGTTTTATTATAATGTAATCTTGAATACGTCATGTTTTTGTATAGAATTTATAGGTTGACAGCGTATAAAGGGGGGGTGTCTTTAAAAGATAATTCCTATAAAGTTCAATAAACCCCTTTTAAATATGTGGAGGTATTTTATATGGATAAAGCTATTGAGGTTAAAAATCTAAGAAGGATTTATAAAAAAGGAAAGGCAGAGCCATTCATCGCCGTTGATGATATAAGCTTTGATGTTTACTCTGACGAAATATTCGGGTTGCTCGGGCCAAACGGTGCAGGAAAGACAACCATCATAAAAATATTGTCCACTCTCCTGTACCCCACAGAAGGAACAGTAAAAGTGGGAGGATACGATGTTGTTAAAGAGTCAGATAAAATTAGACACATAATTAACCTTGTTTCTGGCGGAGAAAGTGCAGGTTATGGAATCCTCACAGTTAAAGAATCTCTATGGATGTTTTCACAATTCTACGGCATTGAAACAAACGAAGCAATGAAAAGAATAGAAAAATATTTAAAAATAGTTGAGATGTGGAATAGCAGAAACACACTTTTAAACAAGCTCTCTACGGGTATGATGCAAAGAATAAATCTTGTAAGAGGACTTGTTTCAGAACCTAAGATACTATTCCTTGACGAACCTACTCTTGGGCTTGATATAGAAGGGGCACGTATCATAAGAAATATTGTAAAAGAGTGGGTCAAAGAGAATAAAGAAAGAGCAGTTGTGCTTACAACTCACTACATGGCAGAAGCAGATGAACTTTGCGACAGGATTGCCATTATCAACAGGGGGAAACTGGTTGCATACGATAGCCCTGAAAGCCTGAAGCAAACAATTTCAATTGAAAAATTTTTCGAAATTACAACTCCTCTGGGAGAAATTTCTGATAAAGATTTGATTAAAGAAATGAATAGTAAAAGTTCCATAAATTTCACACACTACCCTGAAAGTGGAGAAACTATTATTTTACTAAGATTAAAGGAAGAGAAGGAAATAGCTCATATAATATCAACCCTTGAGGATAACAACATTGAAATTAAATCATTGAGGAAAATTGAACCTACCCTTGAGGATGTCTTTATAAAGCTTGTTGGCAGGAGATTTGAGGATGAGGAAAAAGATTGATATTTTTATAAAGACTGCCTACGCAAGAGCTTATGTAAGAGTAAAAGGTCAGTTAACAAGAGATTTAAACTGGATACTTGCCTCAGTTGCTGGAGCTTTCCTTACAATGGCAACCTATGTGTATCTATATAAAAGCATTGGGGCTCCAGAAGAATTTGCTGGAATAGTGCTTCTTGGAGGGTTTATGACTCCTTATTGGCTCAATGTCCTCTGGTCTGTTGCGACCCAGCTCTATTGGGAAAAAGAAATGGGAAATTTACAACTTATCATTCTCTCTCCTGCTCCTCTTTCGGCATTTTTACTTGGCCTCACCATCGGAGGGATAGTTCAAACAACTATTAGATCCTTACTCGTTCTTTTTGTTGGTATTTTTGTTTTTAAAATCTCCTTTGCTGTAACAAATATATGGCTTGTAATATTTGTTTTCATTGTGACACTCATGGCTCTTTATGGGGTAGGGATGATTTTTTCATCACTCTTCCTGTTTTATGGAAGGGAGTTATGGAGAATGGCCTTACTTGTCCAGGAGCCTGTGACCCTTGCGTCTGGCTTTTACTTTCCTGTAAAATTCCTTGGAGCACTTGGAGCCGGAATCGTTTCACTGATACCGCTTGCTCTCGGACTTGACGCTTTGAGACAACTGCTTGTAAAAAATTTCCAATTTTACTTTTTGTCATGGAAAACCGAGGTTCTAATTCTCATTGCACTTGGTATAATATTTGGCTTTTTAGCAATAAAAATGCTTAACTACATTGAAATAATGGCAAAAAAAGAAGGGAAGTTAACTTTAAAATGGGAATGAAAGGGCTCATTGCATCAGTATACATAGGAATACAGGTAGAAAGTAACTGGACAAAGAAGCCGCTTTATCTACTCTATCTTTTTGCATCGCCAATTGCTTCAATATTCACAGTAATAATCATTTATGGCATGCTCGGAGGAAACCTGAAGTCTGACCTTTTCTATTTCGCCCTTTTTGGAAGCCTCTTCTACTACTTCCTTGCAGATACATTTTTTAACACTGCCTTTTCAGTAATCGACGATAGAGAACATTACAGGGTCTTAAAATATATCATTGTTTCAAAAACAAAATATTTTACATACACGCTCGGAAGAGGAGTAGGAAAGGCGATTTTAACGCTTATTTCAATTACAATGAACCTTTTATGGATAATACCTGTCCTTAAAATCCACATTAGCTTTCAATTGTTTCCTTTAATTGCAGGTCTTTCCGTTGGATTTGTAGGTGCATTAGGTTTGGCACTTGCTTTTTCGGGATACTACCTATTATCAATAAGAAGCGAAACATCATTAATGGACGTACTATTCGGGGGTTTGTTTTTGATAAGCGGGGCGATGTTTTCACCAACAATTCTGCCTGGATTTTTGAAAACTCTTGCGACATACTTTCCTCTCACTTCAACAATAGAAATGCTGAGGTTTGCATTTTTTGGCAAGCACCTTTCACAATTTTTAGCGGGA
The DNA here is from genome assembly GCA_001871575.1 of Caldisericum sp. CG2_30_36_11. Lineage (GTDB taxonomy): Bacteria > Caldisericota > Caldisericia > Caldisericales > Caldisericaceae > CG2-30-36-11. Next base: position 512 of record MNXV01000094.1, on the reverse strand, counting down.
ACACCTTTTTCTCAATTCTTTGGCTTGTTTTTAATGACGAACTTAATTTCTTTTGTAGTTGGTTTTGTACTCTTTGAACTTGCATTGAAATCTGCAATTAAAAAGGGATATCTTGATATTACAACTGCATTTTAGTTTTCGATTCAAAATATTCAATAGGTAAATATGGGATACATAAATATAAACGGGACAGATTTATATTACGAAGAAATGGGGAAAGGCAAGCCAGTATTTCTACTGAATGGCATTTTTATGTCAACAAAAAGTTGGTATCCTGAATCGAGTGTTTTATCTAAAAAATATAGAGTAATTTTACACGATTTTAGAGGACAATGGCAATCAAAAAAACCCGAAGGAAAATACACATTTGGAATGCATGCAGATGATCTTTATCAATTAGTTAAAAAATTAAAGCTTGAAAAAATCCACCTTATAGGGACCTCGTACGGAGGAGAGGTCGCGATGACCTTCGCAATTAAATATAGAGATTTGCTTAAAAGTCTCTTAATAAT
>MNXV01000036.1 GCA_001871575.1 Caldisericum sp. CG2_30_36_11 | reverse complement strand
AAAGGGCTCACATCCTTTATCCCCAACAATCTGCACAATGCAGGAGTGGAAAAGATAAATGCAGAAAAAATAAATGTATTTATGGGAACCGCTACACCACCTGACAGTCGAGGGTTCATGTCGTTATCTTTAAGTCTTGTCTATGAAAAGGAAATGATAGAAAATGCCGATCTTGTGATTCTTGAGGTAAACGAAAACCTGCCAAAAACCTTTGGTGATACACAGGTACACATAAATGATGTTGATTATCTTGTTGAATACAATGCACCGCTCCTTGAATTCCCTTCCATTGAGCCAACTGATACAGAAAGAAAAATCGGAGAGAATATCGCAGAATTAATAGAAGATGAATCCACATTACAGATTGGCATCGGTGGCATTCCAAATGCGATAATGAGATTCCTTAAAGAAAAGAAAGATCTTGGAATTCATACCGAGATGGTTACAGATGGCATAACAGAACTTGTAGAACTTGGCGTTATAAACAACAGCAAAAAGACACTACACAAGGGGAAAATTATAGGGACTTTTGTCATGGGAACGCAGAAATTATATGATTTCGTACAGGAAAATCTTGCAGTAGAGCTTATGAGAGGCTCATACGTAAACAATCCGTATGTTATAGCACAAAACGAAAAAATGATAAGCATAAATACCTCACTCCAGGTCGACCTCACAGGGCAGGTATGTTCTGAATCATTTGGTTATCAGCATTATACGGGTACAGGCGGGCAACTCGACATGCATAGAGGCGCAACAATGTCAAAAGATGGAAAAGGTATTATTGCAATGCGTTCCACCGTAAAGAATGACTCAATCTCAACTATTGTACCGATGCTTACTCCCGGGAGCTTTATAACCGTTCCAAGGCAGGATGTTGACTACATTGTAACAGAATTTGGCATCGCTCATCTCAAGGGAAAGAGCGTGAGAGATAGAGTACTCTCTCTGGTTAATATTGCACATCCAAATTTCAAGGATTTTCTTTTAAATGAAGCAAAAAAATTAAATTTAATTTAGGAGGAATTATGAAAGAAGTTTTTATAAGCTCTCCATACAGAACTGCGATTGGAAAATTTGGAGGAAGTCTTAAGGATATACCTGCACCAAGACTGGCAGGATTCGTAATAAAAGAGATTCTTGAAAAAACAAAAGTCGACCCGAAACGATTTGAAGACGTAATTATTGGAAATGTGATTCTTGCCGGGGAAAAAATGAACCCCGCACGGCAGGCTGCTATTTTTGGAGGCATAGACGACAGTGTTCCTGCAATGACCATAAATAGAGTATGCGGTTCGGGCTTGCAGGCAATTCTCACAGGGACCATGGAAATACAGTCAGAGTATGCATCTTTGGTGCTTACGGGCGGGATGGAAAACATGGATCAGGCTCCCTATTTACTTACAAGCGCAAGATACGGATACAGACTTGGAGAAGGAAAATTCATCGATGCAATTCTTACAGACGGGCTAAACGATGCTTTTAACGATAAGCACGCAGGATGGATAACAGAGGAATATCTCGTTCCCAAATATAATATAACAAGGGAAGAGCAGGACATTTTCGCATTTCAGAGTCAGATGAAAGCAAGCCAGGCAATAAGCGAAGGAAAATTCAAGGATCAAATTGTACCTGTAAATGTTGGAAAGGATGTTATATTTGATACCGATGAAGCAGTAAGAAAAGATGCAACAATAGAAAAACTAAGGAATTTAAAACCAGCCTTCAAAGAAAACGGCACAATCACCGCAGGAAATGCACCTGGGTTAAATACAGGTGCATCGGCAATGATTCTCTCGACAGAGGAGGTTGCAAGAGAATTTAATCTTGATATATCTGGAAGGGTTGTTTCTTACGCTGTGTCTGCAGTTTCACCAAGTATGTTCGGCGTTGCACCAGTTCCTGCAATAAAAAGTGCACTAAATAAAGCAAAACTTAAAATTGATGATATAGACCTTTTTGAAATAAATGAGGCATTTGCAGCAATTGCACTTGCAGTAAAAAAAGAGCTTGGCATTCCTGACGAAAAGCTCAATGTTAACGGGGGTGCAGTTGCACTAGGGCATCCAATTGGAGCAAGTGGAGCAATACTTACAACAAAAATCCTTCACGAGTTAATGTACCGGCAAAATAGGTTTGGGGTTGTCTCACTCTGTATCGGCGGTGGTCAGGGCATTGCAATGGTAGTGGAAAGAGTATAGAAAATAAATCATTTGCACAAGAGCAGGCTTAGAATCTCCTGCTCTCTAATTTAACTTTCTTTTAGCCAACATAAATAAGCAAAGTTTAAGCTTAAATTAAAATAGTACTATAGCAAATCCTTCAAATCAGGAGACGGAGGAATCTCCCTCATATGTCTTGATAGGTCCATCAGCTGCTTCACGTAATTTATATCTTTAGGAGTAACACCTGCTTCTTTCTCGATTTCTGCTTCAGGAATTTTATGCTCAAATCCGTATAAAATCATGTCCAGATTTTCATATTTCATCTGCAGAGCAAATTCATCAATCATGCCAGGCATAAGGTCTGGAGAGGGCGATTTTTCAATAATTTGCTCCGGCACTCCAATAAATCGTGCCAATTCTTTTACCTGCGTTTTATAAAGGGCTGCAATAGAGTCAATGTCAGAGCCACTATCACCGTACTTTACAAAGTAGCCAGTGAGCTTTTCAGTTTTATTGCAACAACCAATAACAAGATAGTTATAAAGTTCTGCGTAATAATACCACATCACCATTCTCAATCTATGTTTTATCCTGTGATATGCGATACCCCTCTTTAACTCATCAATTCCTTCCCCGCCTTTCAAACTCTTTAAAAAGGTTGTTTCATTTTCGTCTTGAAATTTTTTATACTTACTTAAAACATATTTTTCCTGAATTCCCCGGGGAATAAATCTCGGCGAGGGTTCGAGTTTGTAAACTCCAATTTCATTCAGAATTGGAGTGAGGTTAACCTTTTTAAGATTTATATTCAACGAATTGGCAACAAGCATTGCGTCCTTTTCACTCTTGGGAGAGCTGTCCCTTTCTGGCATAAAAAGTGCAATGACATTTTCTTTTCCGAGGGCTTTTACCGTGAGAAGTGCGGCAAGCGCAGAATCAATACCACCGCTTAAGCCAATGATTGCTCCATCTCTATGAAACTTCGAAACACTATCTTTGATAAAATTTGTAATTACATCTTCGACTTTTTCCGGTTGTTTGATTTTAAGACTATCTTTTATTGTCATAATATCACCTTTGGTCATTATAACACAAAAAATTGCAAGATTTTAAAATTAGAAAAGGGTTTTACTTTTTGAAAGAATTCTTGAAAGTTACTACACGCTCTTAGAATTAAAATCTCATACTGGAAATAACGACCAATTTTTTCTAAAAAGCAGTGGGTATTATAGTAGTTCAATTAAGTATTTTGTCTACTCGTTACAAGCTATTCTCCAAATAAAAACCTGAAAAGATCAACCCCATTTACCCTGTGATCAAAATTGAGGTCACAGAACTCATTAAAACCTTCGTTCATATATGTTTTGCCGAACGAAGCAATAATGGATTTAAAATCATTTGTATCAATTGTACCATCGAAATTTACATCCTTCAAATCAAAACCACTTGCAGAAATATTAACAAAGGATTCTCCATCTTCATTTTGAACCTTTATTGTACCATTAACAGAGCCACGAATTTTCCCTTTTATTGTTACCTCACCCAGTGCGCTGTTTAACCTCACAAGCCCAAACTCGTTATCAATAATCGCACTATTTTGAGAAACTGAATTGATATAAAAATTATGTCGTGGAAATATAACAAATGCATCTCTCTTTTTATCAAAATTCACTTCAACTTCAAAGGTTTTATCACTCAAGAACGTAATAGGGATACCAATAGCTGGCATAATACGTGAAGGCTTATTTTCATAAGAAGAGTTTAGTTTCCAGATTATTGCAGGGTCTCCGTATATATTAAGGTCATAAATATTCATCAGGCTTCCCTCGACAGGATCTTCAAGATTTTTCCACAAAAGATTATTAAAATAATATTGAAAAGATGAGTAAAGAGACCTACCCACAGTTTCTCCCTGAATAAGATTCTTCAAAAAATAATATTCAATGCTCTCTGTTCCTCCGTCATCGGGCAAAGAAAAATATGAAGGTGTAAATGAAATTTCGGTCGAACCTATAAAAACGATCCCTCCTTTCAAAAGGACTGTCTTTCCAAGATTGTCTTTACCGTTCTCGTTAAGGCAGCTTCCTGAAAAGAAAATACCATTTGCGCTGAACTGGTCGTCCTTTGAAATAAACGGTTGAAACTGAAATCCGTCATCGGGAAAACCATTTTTATTTTTATCATCCCACCATTCACTAAAGGCTGAACCACTACTGCCATGGGACTCCCAGGCTACAAGACCTGCATCCTTTATCGCATCATAAAAATTTTCCTTATTGAGAGGTAAATCACAATCAAAAACAGATGGGAAAGAACCATTTTTCTCATAAAGAGTAACGGTGTCACAGGAGAGAATACCTTTTACAAGTTCGCTAAACCTTGCTCCATCGCCATTGAAAATTTTTGCATCTTGATAAATTTCGCCAGGGAATGCAATAAATGAAGATGTTAAAACTGCTTTCTGAGGAGGATTCTCCACGAAACTAACCTCATTACTAAAAATCTTGCTAATTGTATTGTTGTCGTCGAATGGAATTCTTCCTACTATAAGATCTGGGTTTATTGATATCCTATCATCAAAAAGCTCTCCTGGAAATCCGTCTTCATCTTTATCAATATTCTCTTTTAATAAACTGTAGTAAAAGTCAGTTTCCGTTAAACCAGGCAGGGTATGCGAGATAGAGTGATTTAAGCTTGAAGGATACATATCCGGACGAGGGATTTTGTCCTCACTTCCCAAGATAAGCAGATAACCTGAGTTAAAATGATCCTTCAAATATTTTTTTATCTCTACTGGTTTATTTGAGCCGATGTTTTCAATCGTTACGATAGACACCTTGAAATCGCTCTTCCTGAGGTCATAAAACAACTGAGCAGATTGCGATAAGTCTTTGCTGGTCAATATAATATAGTTATCTTTGTTGTTAGGCCTTGCGCCCCCAATTGAAAGAAGAACAACAAAAATAGATATAAAAAATAAAATGGTAAATTTATGCTTCACTATAAGCCATCATTTTCCAGTCGCCATTATGACAATCGTCTGGACGACAAGGATTACAGAAAAACTAAATCCAGCAGAATAAAAGCTTGTCTTCTCGAAATAGCTGTTGTTTGTTCCTTTCATAAAAAAGAAAATTGCAAGCAAGGCTCCCACAATGAGAATGCTCGCAAAATAAAAATAATTAGAGTACAATTGCGTGAAAAACCTTGTAAGAAAAAGTAAAGACAGAATAAGGTTAAAGAATACTCTATGAAATTCGCCACCTTGAATTAAAAGGAGGGCAAGGAAGGAAATGACAAAAAGACTTAAAAAGCTGCCCAGATAAACAATACCGATAGCATCTGGCACTTCGAAAATAGAAAAATAAACGAGCACAGCTGATAATGTAGCAAAAAATACTTCTTTGCTGCGATACTCTGTTTTCTTTGCTATCAAATAGAAAAATACTCCGATTAAAAAAAGCACTGCTGATTCAATAACAAGGGCTTTAATACCAAGAAGAATGAGATACTTTATAAGAATTTTTAATCCAAAAAATGATAAAGTTAAAACTACGAATATCCTTATGAAATTTTTACGTATATACACCTTTTTTAAGACTCCTCATTATCGAAGAATAACTCCTTGGATACTTTGCCGGTGTTGGGTTGACTTTTTTGATAATGATCAAGTACCTTTCTCTTTCGCTTTCAAGTGTGTATTTTTGAATTTTTCCTACTTTCCCTCCAAGTTTGTTTATAAATTGTCCACATTTTTCAACTTCTGCAATATCTCCTTTTCCCTTCCATAATACAAGCGAGCCACCCTTTTTCAAAAAGGGCAGACCTATCTCAACATTTACAGGTAATTTGTCAAGTTCTCTCATCAACACAACATTGAATTTCCCCCTGAAGGCTTCGTCGTTTGCAAGTTCTTCACCTCTTGCATTGAAAACTTCGACATCGTTAAACGCTAGCTTTCTTAAAAGAACCGTAAGGAAAAAGGTTCTCTTTCGTTGAGAATCGACAAGAATCATCTTTAATCGAGGAAATGCTATCTTTACAGGGAGACCAGGAAAACCTGCACCTGTACCTATATCAATAACATTCAGTTCCTTATTTTCAAGTTTAATGGCTTTAGAAATTTCAAGTGAGTCAATAAAATGTTTCAGGGCAATTTCTCTGTCATCGGTTATTGCAGTCAAGTTGAATCTTGTTTCATTCCAGTCCTGAAGAACGCTCTTATAAACTTCAAACATATTCAGGGCTTCTTTACTTAAAACAAGTCCTAACGGCCTTGCCTGATCTGAAAGAAAATCTTTAAAATTTAGCTCGCTAATGTGAATTTCACCTCTCCTTTTTCCATGAAACACTTAATTTTTGCACTTTTTTCTATATCATTTTTTATTATAAATTCAGCAAGAGGGTTTTCAATATACCTCTGAATGGTTCTCTTAAGCGGCCGAGCACCATAAACGGGGTCAAATCCCTTATTCACAAGGGAAATTTTCACATCATTGTCAAATTCAACATCTATTCCCTTCTCTTGAAGTTTGCTTAAGGTACGAGAAAGCAAGATATTAACGATTTTCCTTATTTCGCTTGTACCAAGCGGATTAAATACGATAATTTCGTCAACCCTGTTCAGAAATTCGGGCCTGAAAAGCCTTCTCATCTCTTCATAAACTCTCTCAACAACTCTTTCGTACTGGTCCATATAATCCTTTGTACCAGGCATTGCATTAATTTCTGATATGTATCTACTCCCAATGTTTGAAGTCATAATTATAATCGTATTTTTAAAATCGATTGTTCTTCCCTTTGAGTCTGTAAGCCTTCCATCATCGATCATCTGGAGGAGAACATTAAAAACATCTGGATGCGCCTTTTCTATCTCGTCAAGCAACACAACCGAGTAAGGTTGCCTTCTCACAGCCTCGGTGAGCTGTCCTCCTTCCTCATAGCCGACATAGCCTGGAGGAGCGCCAATAAGCCTTGAGACAGAAAATTTCTCCATGTATTCTGACATATCAATGCGGATAAGTACTTTCTCGGTATCAAACAAGGATTCCGCAAGCACCTTTGCAAGCTCTGTTTTACCAACGCCAGTGGGTCCAAGGAAAATAAAAGAACCAAGAGGCCTATTTGGATCCGACAGTCCTGCTCGTCCTCTTCTTATAGAGTTTGCTACAGCGTTGATTGCCTGTTCCTGGCCAACAACTCTTTTCCTAAGTTGATCTTCAAGGGTGAGAAGCTTCTCTTTTTCTGCTTTAAGCATCCTTGTAACAGGAATGCTTGTCCATCTTGAAACCACTTCAGCAACTTCCTCCTCACCAACTTCCTCCTTTAAGAGGGGGGTGCCCTTCTGCAATTCTTTAAGTTTATCATTTTCTTCCTCAAATTTTTTGTTAAGAGTTGGTAATTCGCCATAGATTATCCGCGCTGCCTCGTCAAGATCGCCTCTCTGCTCTGCAAGTTTTGCTTTTGTCTTTAACTCTTCTACCTGTTGTTTTATTTTTCTAATGCTTTCTATTCTTTCTTTCTCTTGTTTCCACTTGGCTGTGAGTGCATCATCTTTTTCTTTCAGATTTGCAAGCTCGGTGTCAATTGATTTCAACCTTTCCAAAGATCCAGGGTCGCTTTCTTTCTCAAGAGCCTTTTTCTCCATCTCAAGTACTCTTATTTTTCTTTTCAGCTCGTCAAGTTCTACTGGCATGCTGTCTATCTGCATCCTCAGCAACGAAGCCGCTTCATCAATGAGGTCTACCGCTTTATCTGGAAGAAATCTATCAGTAATATAACGGGCAGAGAGTTTTGCCGCAGCAACAAGTGCCAAATCCTTTATCCTGACACCATGGTGTACCTCGTATTTTTCTTTCAAGCCTCGCAATATTACGACTGTATCCTCTATTGATGGCTCCTTAATAAGAACTGGCTGAAACCTTCTCTGCAAAGCCGCATCTTTCTCTATAAATTTTCTATATTCATCAATTGTAGTTGCACCTATAGTCCTCAATTCTCCCCTTGAAAGGGCTGGTTTAAGCATATTTGAAGCATCTATTGATCCTTCACCCGTGGCACCAGCACCAACGATAGTATGGATTTCGTCTATAAATAATATGGTTTGTCCTTCCGACTTTTTTATTTCATCAATAACGGCCTTAAGTCTGTCTTCAAACTCTCCTCTGAATTTGGTACCTGCAACAACCGCCCCCAGGTCAAGCTGAAACAAGACTTTATCCTTAAGAGTTTCTGGGACATCTCCAGAAACAATCCTCTGTGCAATGCCTTCAACAATTGCAGTTTTTCCAACACCTGCCTCGCCGATGAGGATTGGATTATTTTTTGTCCTTCTTGATAATATTTGAATAGTCCTTCTTATCTCTTCATTCCTGCCTATCACCGGGTCAAGCTTTCCTTCTTTTGCAAGTTCAACAAGGTTTCTTCCATATTTTTCGAGCACTTTGTATTTGTTTTCCGGGTTCCTGTCAACCACCTTTGCGCCTCCTCTGATATCAGAAATAGCTTTTAAAACTTTTTCTTTCGTTATTCCATATGCTGAAAAAACTCTCTGGATCTCTCCTTTGTCTTCTGTAGCGGCAAGGAAAAGATGTTCCGTACTTATATACTCGTCTCCAAGTTTTGTTGCCTCGCTTTCTGCAATTCTAAAAACCTGATCAAGTCTTCCAGTAATATAAAATTGATCTGATGATGAGACCTGGGCTTTCGGAAAATTATCAATAATGCTATACAAATCCTTCAAAAGAAGGTTTCTATCAATCTTCAATTCGTTTAGAATCATAGGAACGACTCCATCTGGCTGATTTACAAGCGCAATAACAAGATGTTCTGTATCAATTGCCCCATTTCCCTTTTCTAATGCTTTATCTCTTGCGGAGATAAGTGCTTCTTGTACTTTTTCAGTAAATTTATTTTGGTTCACCTTCCTATCCTCCATCAAATTTTAATAAAAAAAGTCAAAAACAAAAACATTTTTTATTTAAAATGTTATGCTTTTTCATATAATTTGTTATGAAATTAAAAGCGACTCTCATTCTTATAGTTGGCATGGCATCGGTTGGCATCGCTTCAGTTATAATTAAACTCTGCAATGCACCGCCAATTGTTATTGCTACTTACAGAATGAGCCTCAGTGTAATAATCCTAGCCCCTATTTTTTTAATATTCAGAAAAAAGGTAGCAGATGTTAAAGAAACTCCAAAAGTCATAAATTTTATACCCTTAGGGGCTATACTTGCAATCCACTTCGTACTGTGGATTGCCTCTTTAAGATATACAACTGTTCTCAGCTCTACTGTCCTTGTAACAACAAGTCCTATTTTTGTTCCGATTATTTCGTATTTTATCTTCAAAGAAAAAACCAAAAAATTAATGATATTTGCAATAATTGTCTCATTTATCGGCAGCACTCTCATTGCAATTGCAGGAGGAATGCAAGGTTTTGGGGAAAATTTAGGCAACTTGCTTGCAATAATTGGAGCAATTGCTGTTTCCTTTTATCTTGTTCTTGGTAAAAGGGTGAGGATGAAAACAGATTTGCTCACTTACATTTTTTATGTTTACTCGTTTTCTGCCATTTTTCTTATTTTAACATCTTTAATCACAGGGCAAAAATTATTTGGATACGATAGAATAACATATATTTATTTCGTTCTTCTTGCTGTGTTTCCACAACTTCTGGGTCATACGATTTTTAACTGGGCTTTAGAGTTTTTCTCACCTTCGTTTGTTGCTCTTTCAATTCTCGGAGAGCCTGTATTTGCAACTATTTTTGCACTGTTAATCCTTAAAGAGATCCCTTCGCTTATTGAAATTTTTGGCGGAGTCTTTGTGATGACGGGTATTTACATCGCAGCAAGGATGGAAGTGTATAATAAAAAAGGGCTTCCTTAACGGAGCCCTTAAAGTTTATAAGTTCTTTAATCCTTTGTAATCTGTACTATTCTCAGCGGATTTATAAGTTTCGATTTAAAATTTAAAGCTCTTTGCAAAATCATAGACAAAGGGGATTTTCCAGAACCTTCCAGATATTGTATATATAAATGCAATCAATGCAACAATGAATAGCGCCGCTCCACAAACTATCCCGATTATCCAACCCAGGATTGGAATATAGCTTAGCACCCAAACTATGATTTCTGCAATAAACAACACTAAACCCTGCTTAGCGTTTTCCACACAAAATTTGCTTTCTCTCTTTACCATCAAGGACACAATAAATAGAATCCAGATATAGCTCAATGAAGCAAGGACTCTATTTTCCTCAATATCCTTTGGGTCGAATTCTTTAATTTCTTCCATCTTCCACCTCCTTATTAAATTATACTCTATTTTAAAAATATAAATTTTTCAGTCAATACAAAAATATTTATATCAATGTTTAAAGTTAAATAATAAAGTGAATTGTAGTGTGGATGCCCCATAGTTATCTTTAAGAGAAACCTTGAGGTTTATGTGTTCTCAATTCAAGGAGGTGTAAAGATCCTCCTTGAGCTTCACCTAAAAATTAATTGGGATGTGTCATTAGATTAAAATTTCAAGTTTCAAAATATTCAAATATCTACCTATAATATAAAAGCATAGGAGGTGAAATATGTATTACATTATTTACAAGGACAAATTGAAACAGGGAAAAACTATGGAAGATTTCAAAAATTGGCTAAGAAAGTATATGCCAATTCAAAATGATTGGGGAGCGAGGGATTTTGATGTATATAAACCACTATATGGTCCATCAGATGTTTTCTATGTAAGATATTCCGTGGAATCTCTGGACAAATGGAACAATGGCCTTGCATCGCCTATGGGAAAAAGACTAATAGAAGCCATAAGTGATGTTATTGAGATTTCTCGGGTTGAAGCGAGTATTACGGAGAAGATAGAGATAGAAATAATTTAAAAGGATTTAAAAATCTCTATACCGATTTATAATTAAAATTTTCACTTTTTTTCATTTTTATTTATAATTCTAAAATTAGGAGGTAAATATGGATTTAGAGATAAAAATCGTAAAAATAGAAAAGCCAGAAGGATTAAATTTAATCTTAGGGCAAACTCATTTTATTAAATCGGTCGAGGATCTCTACGAAGCGCTCATTACCTCCGCCCCTACAATTAAGTTTGGTATTGGTTTTGTTGAAGCATCAGGTGATGCCTTAATAAGATGGGCAGGGAACGACACAGAACTTACTGAACTTGCAAAGAAAAATGCCTATGAGATTGGTGCAGGGCATTCATTCATCATCTTTCTAAAAGATGCATATCCTATAAATGTGCTCAACGCAGTAAAGAATGTACAGGAAGTGTGCTCAATATACGCTGCAACTTCAAATCCTCTGGAAGTAATAATAGGACAAACTGCACAAGGGAGAGCAATCCTTGGTGTTGTTGATGGCACAATGCCAAAAGGTATAGAAACAGAAGAAGATATAGAAAAAAGAAAAGAATTACTGAGAAAATTCGGGTATAAGATGTAGAATCTCTTATTATAGTTGTTAAAATTGCTAAACCTGGAGGTTTTTATGGTAAAAAAAGAAAAGAAGAAAAAAAAGGAAAGTTCTAATAAAAAAATTATCCTTTTTGTCGCAGGAACTGTTGTTGTTATTGCTGCAGTTATAGTGATAGCAATATTTGCAATAAACTCTGCTAAAATATCCAAGTTCACGGAAATAATTCCAAAAGAAACCGTACGTGAGGAAATAATGGGTTCAAGAGTAGATATAGAAAATCCAAAAGTATTATCAAATCCATTGAGAGTCGCCGACAACTTTGCAGTTGAAGATATAATAAAGGAAGGACAAAAAGCTGGAGAAGAAGCAATTGTGGTGATAGATAATCCAGATGCTTCAAAATCCGCCAAAATACCTAAAAACGCAAGTTTGTTGCTCATTGTGGACAATGACCTTAAAATACTCGGATTTAAGCCTTTTAATCCATCGTATTTCACACTTGGCATCGACCTCGACAAATTCTTTGCTGAGTTTAAAGGAAAAGAACCCTTAGAATTCATTAACAAATTCGACGGAATTTATACAGATAACAGTGATACGGCACTGCTAGTTAAGAATAAAGTAAGGGAAGCTATGACTCTTTTTTATATAGAAAAATATGGTGAAGTGCAATACGATGCCCTTACAAACAACGAATTTATCTTCGCAGAAAAAGGAATGAAAGTCACACCTATAAAAGCAAAAGATATAGATGGGAATGAAATAAATCTCGAAGATTTCAGGAATTACAAACTCTTTATAGTTGGTGGAAACCCTGGTTGTGGAGGTTGTGTTGAGGATATTAAGAGGCTTGGACTCGAGATTGCGAAATACGATACAGGCAATGTAAAGTTTATTGTCCTCTCTTTCAGTTCTGAGCCAGGTGATGCTCAAAAACTTCTTTCACCGCTCCCAGCAGGAGCAATTGGAATAATAGATACGGACAGAAAACTTGCAATAGAACTTAAAGTGAACTCTTCTCCCTACATTGCTCTCGTAGATAAAGACCTTACACTTTTCTACAGAGGCCCGGGAGAACCCACAAGAGAAACACTAACACAATTAAAAGACTTCCTTGGAGGAAGTTAAACAGGAGGATTAAATGAGAAAATTTTTATCTTTATTGCTAGTATTAATGTTTATAACTTTTGTTGTCCCTCACGGAGTAAGGGGAATTTCAGAGGTTTCAGTAACAGTAAACCCTGCATACAGGCTTGATTACGGAGAATACAAAATCACTTTCGTAACAGGAGCAGATTTAACGGGGGGGATTGATAATATTTACCTAAAGTTCCCACTTGAGGCAACTATTCCTTGTGGTAGTTGTACATTTGGAAGAGATCATTCACTTTTCAAAATAAATGGAGATAATGCATCGAGGGTTGTAGCTTATGATGCTGATCCATCCAAAAAAACAATTTATCTTACGATGCCAGGAGGAATTACAGTAAAGAAGAGTGATAAAATTGAAATCGTTATAGCACAGGGAGCAAACTTCCAGAACCCATCGATGCCTGGAAAATATACTCTTACTATTTGGACCGACAGAGAAGTTGGTAAATTTCAAGCAGGATTCGAAATTATGTCAACAAAAATTCAAAATTTAACAGTTACAAATGACCCTGAGACCTCTGGATTAATCGCAACATATAAAATTGCCTTCAAAACGGGGAGTAAGGGAAGCCTCATAAACGGACAGAATATATATGTAGAATTCCCCGAAGGAATACATCTTCCTACAGTACCACACAAAAACGCCATAACCATAAATAGCGAAAACCCACAGGAAATTAGTCTTCAAGGGAACATTTTCACCCTTAAACTCGCCCACTCAATCAACGCAAGTAGAGATGTTTTAATTTACTTCTTAGGAAGCTTTGGCCTCCAAAACCCAGATACAGCAGGAACCTATAAATTAAATATATGGACTGATACGGAACCTGAACATGTTTCGGCTGAATTTACAGTGAAGGCACAAAAAACAGTTTCGACCCAAATTGAAGTGAGCCCTCAGGCTCCAGATGGTACAAATGGATTCTATCAAACAGAACCAACTGTAACCCTTTTATCGGAAACAAACATCGGAGAGACAATTGAAACTTTCTTTAAAATCGACAGTGATGAGTATAAGACATATACAGGTCCTGTTACTATATCTGAAGGAATCCATACAATTTCTTACTACAGTAAAACACAAACGCTAAAAGAAAGCGAAAAGTCAGTCACATTTAAGATCGATTTTACGCCCCCTGAGATAAAAGTGGAAGTTCCGCCAGAAGACCCATATTACACAGGAGATCAGAAACTTATGATCTTCGGAAGCATTTCAGAAAGCGCACAGATAATAGTAAGTAGCGCAGTGGTTCAACAAAATCCTAATGGAAGCTTTGCGCGTGAAATTACCCTTGTTCCTGGGGAAAACACAATTCAAATAAGAGCAACTGACCTTGCAGGAAATATGTCCGTAAAATTGATCAAAGTTATCTTTGACACCACCGTGCCTGTTCTTACAATAACCTCTCCTATAAACTGGGAGAAGATTTCAACGAAAGAGATATCAGTACAAGGGAACGTTTATCCAGCGAATACGGATGTTTATGTTTCAAATAATAAGATTAGTGTAAACGAGGATGGGACATTTATATTTTCTTTCGTTCCACAAAACAGCGGCACACTTATTCCTGTAAATATAAGAGCAACATACCCATTTTCTAAAAAAACTGTTGAAAAAACAATAACAGTAGTATATGAACCAAAAACTCTCTCAATTATGCTCACTGTAGATAAAAATGTCGCTATTGTCAATGGAGTTGAACAGACAATGGATGTTGCTCCTTTTATAGATAAAAATTCAAACAGGACCCTTGTTCCTATAAGATTTGTTTCAGAATTTCTTGGAGGGACAGTTGACTGGAATGCAACAACCAGGACCGTCACAATTAAATTCGGGAAAAATATAAATAACGAAGGTCTTAAAATAGAACTAACTATTGAAAATACTATCGTATATGTTAACGGAAAAGAAGTTAAAACAGATGTTGCTCCTTTGATAAAAGATAGCAGGACATTTGTGCCTTTAAGATTTATAGCCGAGACAATGGGTTTTAATGTTGAGTGGAACTCAGCAAACCGAAGCATTGCTATTACGACACCTTAAAAGCATAATATTTCCCGGGAGTTGCTAACTCCCGGGTTTTTACATAAGGAGAAAATATGAAAAGATTTACGAAAAGATATAAAAAGGTATTTGCGCTTCTTTTTTTAATTCTTGTTTTCTTATCTTCTTTAACCCCGACAAAAGCTGTTGAAAAGATCCCTGTGGTATTTTTCTCGACCCCTGGGTGCGAAGAATGCGCTCTTACAAGAAATTACCTTGAATCTTTGAAAGAAATATATCCTCAGATAGATGTAACAGAATTTTCGGTTGGTGATAGCAAAAACAAGGAGTTACTTGCCAATTTTGGACAAGCCTACAAACTGCCTGATAATAAAATCAACGTTACTCCAGCTATTTTTATCGGCAAAAAAGCATTTGTAAGAGAAGAGGCCTATTCAAATTCCGTTAAGAATACCATTAATAACTACGATTATAGCGAAACAACGTTCCTTGAGGACACTTTGAATACAGGCGGAAACACAAACTACCTTGTTGAGCTGTTCAAAAAATTCGGCGTTTTAACGGTAATTGGTGCGGGGCTTATTGATGGATATAATCCTTGTGCAATTACTGTGCTTATTTTCTTTATATCACTTCTGGTTTTAAGAAGCAAGTCAAAGAAAGATATCTTGTTTGTTGGAGGCACATTTACAATTGGGTTAGGCGTATCATATTTTCTGCTTGGAGTCGGGCTTTTCAGTATTATATCAAAGTGGAAATACTTCGATGAGATTGCTAAATGGGTATATCTTGCAACTACAATAGTAACTCTTGTTCTTGTAATATTTACTTTAGGGGACTATATAAAGGCAAGACAGGGAAAAATTAAGGATATGACTTTGCAGCTATCAACCACAGAAAAGAAAACAATCCATTCACTGCTTAGAAATCCTAAAGTGCAAGGGCTTTCAATATTTTCGTTTCTTGTTGCTTTTCCTGTTTCCATTGTCGAATTCTCATGCACGGGACAGACATACCTTCCTACGATTGTGTATATTTTTAGCATGCCAGGTTTAAAAGCAAGAGCCTTTGCGTATCTAACCCTGTACAATATCATGTTCGTTTTGCCTCTTATTGTAATAGTCTATCTTGCGTATAGAGGGACAACAAGCGAAAGAATTACACAATGGTTCACAAATAATATTGCAAAAATCAAACTTGTCACAGGCGTTATATTTATAGTTCTATTTGTATATCTTATGCTCAGAACTCTTTCCCTATTCGGGGTAATGCGCTTTTAACAGATGCTCAATCAACACTCAGACTTAAAGATTAAATTGCTTATGCGCTTCTGCTTTTTTAACACTCACCTTCTTGACTAACAAAAAATAAAAGTTATAATTTATTTTGGAAAGGAAATTCTCTCAAACCAGAGAGGAGGCGAATTTCTGATTCGGTTTGGGCGAAGTTTATTGCTTTTTAGCATAAATAAGAAAGGAAAAGATGAAAAGAAACTTGTGCTTCGAAGAATTATCTAAAAGAAAAATCTTCTTACAACTTTGCTTTTCAAAGAAAAGCGCAGGCAAATTAAAGGTTTTGTTTTCCTTTTCTATTCTTTCCAAAAAAATTCGAGGAGGCAAACAATGTCAGTAATTGATGAAGTAATCGAAAAAGTTAAGTCAAAAGACAAGGATCAACCAGAATTTATCCAGGCAGTAACAGAGGTTATGGGAACTTTAAGACCAACAGTTGATAAACATTCTGAGTTTGTAAAGGCAAAGATCTACGAAAGAATCGTTGAACCAGACAGAATGATTATCTTTAGAGTACCATGGGAAGACGACAATGGAGAGATCCATGTAAACAGAGGTTTCAGAGTTCAGTTCAACAATGCCATTGGACCTTACAAGGGTGGTTTAAGACTCCATCCATCAGTTAACCTTGGGATTATTAAATTCTTAGGATTCGAACAAATCTTCAAGAACGCCTTAACAACACTTCCAATGGGTGGCGGAAAAGGTGGCTCAGACTTTGACCCAAAAGGGAAGTCAAATGCAGAAGTAATGAGATTCTGCTACGCATTTATGAGAGAACTGTACAGATATATTGGCCCTGACACGGATGTTCCAGCAGGAGATATTGGTGTTGGCGGTAGAGAAATCGGATACCTGTTCGGATACTACAAAAAAATCGTTAACGAGCACACAGGAGTTTTAACCGGAAAAGGTCTGGAATATGGCGGAAGCCTTATAAGACCACAAGCGACAGGTTACGGTGTGACATACTTCGCAGCAGAAATGCTTGCAACAAGAGGAATGGATTTTAACGGAAAAGTCGTTGCAATCAGTGGCTCTGGTAATGTTGCTCAATATGCAGTCCAAAAAGTGACACAGCTTGGCGGCAAAGTTATTACAATGTCAGACTCAAATGGTGCAATAGTTGATGAAGAAGGTATCAATGCCGAAAAGCTTGCCTTTGTCATGGATCTCAAGAATGTAAAAAGAGGAAGAATTAGAGAATATTTAGATAAATACCCACAGGCAAAATACTTTGAAAACAAATCCGTTTGGGACACCATTAAAGAAAAAAGCCCCCACATTGACGTTGCACTCCCTTGCGCCACTCAAAACGAGATTAGTGAAGACCATGCAAATACACTTGTTAAAAATGGCGTTGTCTGCGTAGCAGAAGGTGCAAATATGCCATCGTTCCTTGGAGCAATTAAGGTTTTCCAAGAAAATAATGTACTCTTTGGCCCTGCAAAAGCAGCAAATGCAGGAGGTGTAGCTGTTTCAGGCCTTGAAATGAGTCAGAATAGTATGAGACTCTCATGGACAATAGAAGAAGTTGATGCAAAACTCCGCGAGATTATGAAGAGCATACACAAAGCCTCTCTTGAAGCAGCTGAAGCATACGGAAGAAAGGGCGACTACCTGACTGGTGCAAACATTGCAGGTTTTATTAAAGTTGCAAAAGCAATGCTTGCTTATGGTATTGTATAGATAAGACAGAAATTGTTTTAAAAGGCTTCTCTTTGCGAGGAGCCTTTTTGCTTATAAATTTGTATATTTCATTTTTGAATTACAAAAACACTTATCAATACCAAATCTGTTGGTAAATCCTAATCTATTTCTAACATGTAAACATCGCGGATCAGAAAAAAATTTAAATGTCTAATTTCATCTCAACAGTCTTTTTAGATACTGCCCTGTGTATGATGCTGAATTCCTTGCAACCTCTTCTGGAGTGCCTGTTGCAACGACATATCCGCCTTTCTCTCCGCCTTCGGGCCCAAGGTCTATAATGTAGTCCGCCGACTTCACAACATCAAAATTATGTTCGATAACGACAACTGTACTTCCTCTCTCAACAAGCCTATTAAGCACATCTATCAATTTATGAACATCTGCAAAGTGAAGCCCTGTTGTTGGTTCATCAAGAAAATATATAGTTCTGCCTGTTCCTCTTTTTTGAAGTTCTGAAGCAAGTTTTACCCTTTGCGCCTCTCCGCCTGACAGTGTTAATGCAGACTGGCCAAGCTTGATATAACCAAGCCCAACATCGTTAAGTAACGAAAGTTTCCTTTTAAGTTCTGGAATATTTTCAAAAAATTCTAGAGCCTCACTAACTGTCATATCAAGCACACCTGCAATACTCTTTCCCTTATACTTTATTTCGAGCGTTTCCCTGTTGTACCTTTTTCCACGACAGACTTCGCAAGGCACATAAACATCTGGCAAAAACTGCATTTCAACCTTTATAAATCCATTTCCTTCACATGCCTCGCATCTTCCGCCATGTACATTAAAGCTAAATCTTCCTGCTTTGTACCCCCTCGCACGGGATTCAGGCAAAGATGCAAATATCTCTCTTATAGGAGTAAAAACTCCGGTATATGTTGCAGGGTTTGAGCGAGGAGTCCTGCCAATCGGGGATTGATCAACTATAACAACTTTATCTACAAAATTCACACCTTCAATTTTTTCATACTTCCCGGGTTCTTCTTTTGATTTATATATCTCCTTCTTAAGCGCTTTCCAGAGCACGTCTTGTATTAAGCTGCTTTTACCTGAACCTGAAACTCCAGTAATGCATATAAAAGTATGGAGGGGAAATTTTACATCAATATGTTTCAGGTTATGTTCGTTCACTCCGTAAAGGGTAATATGCTCGCTATTCCCTTTCCTTCTGTTCTTTGGCACAGGAATTACAAGATCACCTTTCAAATACCTGCCAGTAAGTGACTTTGGTTCGTTCAGTATATCGTCAAGAGTCCCTGTTACAACCACATACCCTCCATTAACACCTGCTCCAGGCCCAACATCGACAATAAAATCGGCGTTCCTTATAGTTTCTTCGTCGTGTTCAACTATGAGTACTGTATTTCCAAGGTCCCTCAATTCTTTCAGAGTATTGAGAAGTTTTTTGTTGTCCTTTGAATGCAGACCTATAGATGGCTCGTCGAGTACATAGAGTACACCAACAAGTTTTGAACCAACCTGTGTTGCAAGACGAATCCTTTGTGCCTCGCCACCTGCGAGAGTTTCGGAAGGTCTATCAAGCGAAAGATATCCAAGTCCTACATCGAGGAGGAATTTCAGTCTGTTTGTTATCTCCTTTAAAATCTGCTGAGAGATGAGCTTTTCCTTTTCTGTTAATTTACCTGGAAGCACTTTGAAAAATTCGTATGTTCTTTCAATGGACAATGCAGTCAGGTCTGCAATATCTATATCCCGAATTGTAACTGCAAGAGTTTCAGGCTTCAGCCTCTTTCCATGGCAAACAGGGCACTCAACTCTACGCATAAACTTTTCATACTCTTCCCTCATCATCTCAGAGGTAGTCTCGGAATATCTCCTTATAAGAAGTGGAATAACACCTTCAAAATGCACTTTGAAATCATAGGTCCTGCCATCTTTATTTGTAAAATGAACAGGTACTCTTCCTTCCGTACCGTACATTATAATGTTAAGTTCACCCTCTGTGAATTCCTTCATCGGTTCAAAAGTGTCAATATGATATGCCTTTGCCGTATCAAGTATTATCTGCTGTGAAAAAGTGTCCATCCCTCTAAAACCGGGAATTTTAATCGCACCTTCAGCAAGGGAAAGATTCCAGTTTCTTACAATGAGATCTGGGTCTGGTTCGATTTTAAAGCCAAGTCCAGTGCACTCAGGGCATGCCCCAAAAGGACTGTTAAAAGAAAAGAGCCTCGGCTCTATCTCCTCCATGCTAAAACCACAGACAGGACAGGCAAGTTTCTCAGAGAAGAGAGTCTCTTTGTTATCGTCCATGACAAAAACCTTCACAACACCCTCGCCTTCGGTTAAAGCAAGCTCAACAGAATCTTCTATGCGTGATTTCTCATCCTCCTCAACTTTTACTCTATCAACAACAAGGTCTATATCATGCTTTTTATTCTTATCAATCTCAATATTTTCATCAAGAGAATACATTACGCGGTCAATTTTTACCCTTGCATAACCTTTCTTTATATACTTTTCAAGCAAGGCTTTGTATTCTCCTTTCCTACCCCGAATTACTGGCGCAAGAATTTCTATTTTTTTATTAATTAATTTACCCATAATCTGTGAGACGATTTCATCCGGGCTTTGTTTTTTGATGGGGGTGCCATCATTAGGGCAATGGGGAATACCAATGCGAGCATACAAAAGCCTGAGATAATCATAAATCTCTGTCATTGTGCCTACTGTTGAACGAGGGTTTTTACTTACGCCCTTCTGGTCTATTGCGATAGCAGGGGAAAGCCCTTCAATGAAATCCACATCTGGCTTTTCCATTACCCCTATAAATTGTCTCGCATAGGCAGAAAGAGACTCAACATATCTCCTTTGCCCTTCTGCATATATGGTATCAAATGCAAGAGAGGATTTGCCTGAGCCTGAAACTCCTGTTATAACTACAAGTTTATTCCTCGGAATATGGAGAGTTATATCCTTTAAGTTATGAACTCTTGCCCCTTTTATGTAAATTTCTTCTTTCATATTCGCTCCATTAAATTTTTCAAAATCTTTAACAATTCCAAAATTCCCATAGAAAATATTATAACACAAAAAAGCCTCTACAGGCAAACCGAATATTTACCCAGACCTCCCAATACAATATTCTTATAAGATAAAAGAGCTTATGCAATAAAAGTAGAAGATGAGGGACATCTCTACGGAAATTCCTTAAAATAAAAAGTTGTCAGTAATTACTCTTTAATTGCGAAAGTACAGGGAGGTTTTCTCCTCAGACAAAAGGAAAGCATGCCTTTCGCTTTTCAATTTCACATAGAATTTTCTAAAACAATTCAAACATTTGACTTTAATGCATTTTCTTTTATAATGTATAAAAATTTATATATCAGGTGAAAAAATGGAAAGATATAAAAAATGCTCAATCGTTTCTTTACTTTTGAAAGTAGCTGAAGAAAAAAATCCTTTCAAGATTTCCTTCTTCAGTTCCAGAAAATTAATTGCATTTTATATTTTATACCTTCTGAATAAAAAAGATTTTTATGGACAGGAGTTGATGCTTAAAATTCAGGAAGATTCAAAGGGAATGTGGATTGCAAACCCCGGCTTCGTTTATCCAGTATTAAAAAGACTGAGAAGGGAAGGTTTGATAGAAGGGGCCTGGTCAAAAGATTCACCACATCCCAGGCTCATATATTCAATGACTGAAAAAGGAAAAAGTGAGTATAAAGAAGTTTACAGCGTATTAAAAGGCAAGTACGACGAATTTTTAGAAAAACTTGAGATGCTCAAGAAGGAGGTTTTTAGTAATGAGCGAAATAGCAAATGAAGCAATCGTAGTTGAAAACTTGAGAAAGGTTTATTCTTCGAATGGTGTTGAAGCAGTAAAAAATGTAAGTTTCTCAGTGCACTATGGCGAAATTTTTGGGTTTCTCGGACCTAACGGGGCTGGCAAATCTACAACTATTAAAACGATTATCGGGTTACTCAGACCCACGGATGGAAAGATTTATCTTGACGGGGTTGACGTACTTAAACATCCTAACCGAGTGAGGATGGTGAAAGGGTATTCCTCACAGGAGTCATCACTTGATGACAGGCTTACGGCTTACGAAAATATATTCCTCCAGGGAAAATTCTTTCATCTATCAAACGAGAAAATTGAAAAACGTTCGAAGGAAGTGCTTGAAATGTTCGGCCTCTGGGAAAGAAGAAAGGACCTTATTGAATCTTATTCAGGTGGTATGATGAAAAGGCTTGATATTGCGGAGGCACTCATTCACAGACCTAAAATTCTTTTCCTTGATGAACCGACGCTTGGTCTTGATATTCAGACAAGGCATTCTATCTGGAATTACATAAAGAAACTCAGAGAAGAACATGGTATGACAATATTCCTCACCACCCATTATCTGGAAGAAGCAGACGAATTATGCGACAGAGTAGGAATAATAGACAACGGAAAAATACTCGCTCTCGACAAGCCCGGGGTTCTTAAATCACAGATCGGGGGAGATCTAATTACAATGACTTTTGGGAATGAAAAAGAGAAGGTAAATGCATTTCTTGAAAAACTGAAAACAGTCAAGGACGTAAAAAGCGTAAATGCTCTTGACAACAATGTTTACAGTCTTGTTGCAGAGAAAAATGGCGACCAGTTGATTCCTAAAGTATTTTCAGTTGCTGAAAAGGAAGGAATATCCATTGAATCGATTAGATTAAAGAGACCTACTCTCGATGATGTTTATCTTACTTACACCGGCAAAACAATAAGAGAGGCAGAAGGTTCAAGAGAAGAAGCGGCTCAACAGCGTGTTACAATGAGGAGGATAAGAAGATGAAATACCTTTTGGAAGACACTTATTATGTTGCCTTGAGAGAGTTGAAGAAATACTTCAGGCAGAAAACACGTCTCTTAATGACACTCATCCAGCCATTTATATGGCTTACTTTAATGGGGAATATGATGACAGGGCTGACAAACAATCCAATAGCTGCAAATTTTTTGGGTACAGGCAATTATCTCACATTCATGACGCCTGGTATAATTCTTATGACAATTATGTTCACAAGCATATTTTCAGGTATGTCGATTGTCTGGGATAGAAGAATCGGTTATCTTGATAAACTCCTCGCTGCACCAATTAACAGGGCTGCGATCCCATTCGGAAAAATGCTTTCAGCTGCCATTCAAGGAGTAATTCAGGCAGGTATAATTGTAGTAATAGCAGTAATACTTGGTGTAAGATTTCAAACAGGAATATTGGGTATCCTCGTAATTTTTATCATCGCAATGATGGTTGCGTTTATCCTTGGAGGCATTTCGCTTGCACTTGCAGCAAAGATAAAAACAATTGAGACATTGATGGCAATTGTGAACATGCTTACAATGCCCCTTATGTTTGCGAGCAACGCACTGTTTCCTACAAATGTAATGCCGAGCTGGTTGAAAGCGATCGTAAAGATTAATCCAATTACATATGCAATCAATCCAATGAGAAGTTTGACTGTTACAGGGTGGAGCAGTTCAATTATCGCAAACATTCTTATCATCTTCGCTATAGACATTCTTGTCATGCTCTGGACAAACTGGGTGTTTGTAAACGCTGTCTCAGAATAGCAGAAACTAAAAGATTAAATAAGTTTTTATCCATGGAAAGTAAAAATTCCATAGATTTTTCTTTTTTATAAAACTCTTTTCTGATAAACTATAAATGAGGCAAAGATGATAGTCAGGGTTATTTCTGATATACATGGTTTATTTAAAGAAATCCATTGCAATAATAAATATTAAAGATGGAAAATATAAAATTAATTTAAAGGAGAATGCATGATTATAACAATTGCAAATCAAAAAGGAGGAGTTGGTAAAACGACAACTGCAATAAATCTGAGTTCCGGAATTGCAAAAAAAGGTTTTAGAACTCTACTTATTGATACCGACCCTCAGTGTAATTCAACTTCTGTATTTTTCTCTCCGGAAGCAACTGAAAGAAATCTTTTCGGTGTATTTTCAGAAAATAATTACGACATCAGTTCTTTGATAAAAGAAACAAAAACACCGAACTTATTTGCAATCCCTTCGAGCATTCACCTTGCGAAAGTCGAAAGGATGCTTGCAGGAGAAATAGATGCACCAATAAAACTTAAAAAGGCTATTACACCAATTGATGCAATGTTTGACTTCATTATTTTAGATTCTCCACCATCTCTCGGCTTAATAACAGTTAATGCGCTCGTTTCATCACATTATGTGCTTATTCCAATAATCCCGTCTCCATGGGCACTTGAAGGTGTACAGGACTTTCTTGACACCTTTAAAAGCGTAAAGGAAACCTTTAATGAATCACTCAAAATACTGGGAGTTCTTGTTACCTTATTCGATTCAAGGACACTTCTTGCAAAAGAGGCAACAGAGAGAATAAAAAATACTTTTGGTGAGCTTGTTTTTAAAGAAGTAATTCATAGAAATGTTCGCCTTGAGGAAAGTCCTGCATTTAAGGAGGATATTTTTGCCTTTGCGCCTGCTTCAAAAGGCGCAGTCTCATATAACAACATAGTTGAGGAGGTGTTGAACCGTGTCGGAAAATAAAAGAGGATTGCCTGATAATTTTACATCAAAATACTCAAAGGGTTACGTGGAAGAACTTGCCACAGAGAAAATCCTGAACAGGGTTATGGATATAGATGTTGATAAGATTGCGCCAGATACTGAGCAGCCGCGTAAATGTTTTAGCGAGGATTCACTCAAAGAGCTTGCAAGCAGCATAATTGAGAAAGGCGTGCTTGAACCGATCCTTGTAAGAAGGGTTGACTCCAAGTACATCATTATTTCAGGCGAAAGAAGGTGGAGAGCATCGATCCTTGCAGGGAAAACGAGTATACCAACAATTGTGCTCGAACCCAAAAATCAAAATGAGATAAAGGAAATACAGATTATAGAAAACCTGCAGAGAGAGGATATATCGCCCATTGAAAGAGCGAAAGCAATAAATGATTATCTCGAACCATTTGCCCACGGAAAGAAAATAAAAACACTTCTCATAAATTACAGAATGGATAGAAAAGTTCCTGAGGACTTTGCGCACACGGTGAGCGCATTATGTAAAACAATCGGTAAAACCCCTATCACGATTATCCGCTGGCTATCACTTCTTGAACTTCCAGAAGATATGCAAATGAAATTGAACGACCCGCTATCACCCGTAACATCGAAACACATTGAAACGCTTCTAAAACTAAATGACCTGGCTCTTATAAGAAATGTCATACAAATTATAGAAAAGGAAAGCCTGTCTTCAGAAGAAGCAGCAGAAATTGTAAAAAAAATTAAAAAAAGGAAAGCAAGCGATCCGCTGAAGTCAGCAATAAAGGACATCGAAGCAATTTCAAGAAGAATTTTTTATGTCGAAAGCAAAAAAGAAATTGAAAAAATAAAAGAAGAGCTACTCATTATAAAGGATCTCGCAGAAGAACTCCTCGAGAAAATTACATGAAGAAAAATTTGCAATTCAAAATTTACCAGTCTTGCTTTTGACCTGAAACTTTTCAGGCCTTCTCATTAAACAAAAAATTAGATTCCGAAACAAGTGCTTGCTTACGCAAGGAAAAGAGTGCGTAATGATGGAGATAATTCACTCACTTCTTCCCATGTCATTAATCATACAGACCAAATATAGTCAAAGATATGTTTCCTCCATAACCCACTATATGATATACGATGATAAAGAGAATTGGTTGTCACTCTGGCAAATCCTTAGACCCGAATTCCCTTTGAGACCATTTAATTATCCTCTTTGCTTATCATTGCTAGGTTTCGTAAGAAATCCGTCACGATATCCTCTTTTAAATGCTATCCGTAAGATTCAGAAGAGGAGACTCTCACCTGCAATCGTCCGAGCAACGAGGCTCATTCCGGTAACCCGAAGAGTAAGAAGTTCCAGAGTAATTTCTATATTAAAGAAGAAATATTCTCTGTCATCCTTCATAACACATTTAAAACTCTTCTTTGAAAAGATAACAACAGCCATCAAAGCATTTGTAAACCAGTTATTATTCTTTGATAATGCTGAAAAAAGCCGAAATATCCATTACATACTTCTCAAAAACTTAATAATCTCAGAAATATCTGGAAGCTCTCTTATTGGATACACCTTCACAAAGATTACTTTACCTCGCCCATCCACAATGATATTTGCCCTTTCAGAAAAGCCAAATTTTTCGATAAATAAGCCTAAAAGAAAAGCAACATTTCCATGTGGCCAAAAATCAGAAAGGATTCGTAGTTTTTTAAGCCCGAGACTATCTGCCCATGCCTTTTTACAAGGTACAGAATCAACACTTAAACCTACGGGCACAGTATTCAGTTCTTTAAGTGTTTTGAAATTTTCCTCAAGAGACTGCATCTGTTTTGCGCATACCGTGGTCCATGCAAGCGGGTGAAACGAAAGAAGCACCCTCTTTCCTCTAAATCTGGATAACTTAAATTCCTGTTCACTCTGATCTTTCAAAGAAAAATCAGGAACAATATCTCCAACCTTTATAGCCATGTTTTGCCTCCTTTCTATATTTTAAACTTCTTATCTACAACTACAAATTACCTTTTCAACAAACTGTATAAAATTAATTTC
>MNXV01000009.1 GCA_001871575.1 Caldisericum sp. CG2_30_36_11 | reverse complement strand
GGTTATTTACACTGAGCCCTTTGAAACATTCAGGTACAATGAACTTACGGCAATGCAAAGAGTAAATGTGAATGCAGGTTTTGAAATACTTAGAGGTGTATTGCCTCTTTTCAAAAGTGTTGGGAGCGCTGTTTTTGTTTCTTCTATTGATGCATTCTTTGGTGCGCAGGCTCCTTCAAGCGGTTATACACTTACAAAAGGGAGTCTTATAAGCCTTACTAATGCACTTGCGTACGAGTTTGGAGCGCGTAACATAAGGGTGAATGCAGTTGTTCCTGGCCTTATAAGGACGAGAATGACCGAGGATTTTTTTAGTAGCGATTTTAAAAACCAGAGAAAGGAATTTTTAAAAAGAGTACCTCTTGCAAGAGTTGGGAACCCGGAGGAAGTGGCAAATCTCATTGCATTTTTGCTTTCGGATGGCGCTTCCTATATCACGGGTGATACGATTTTCTGCGATGGTGGTTATCATATAGGATGAAATTATTACATACAGGAGATTTGCATCTTGGTTTTGAAGTATACAGGGAAGAGAACCATGATTATTTTAAGCCTCTTCGTTATTCTGTTGATTATACAATAGAGAAAAATTTTGATTTATTTATAATCGCAGGAGATCTTTTTGACAGGCGTGACCCGTCTGCATTCATCCAGATGGGCTTTGCAAAAGAAATAAAAAGATTAATTGATAAAGGCATCGAAGTCCTTGTAATTACAGGGAATCACGATGGCTCCCCAAATCCAGAAAGAAATATACACCTTGATATTTATAAAGAGCTCGAATTGAGTGGAGTAAAAGTTTCAAAAAGGATGGAACTTTTAAATATCAAGGGTTTGAACATAATTACCGTGCCATACCCTTTTAAGAGAAACTTGTTTGCAAAAGATGAGTATAAGGAAAAAACTGAAGGCGAAATTGCTATAATTATGAATGATAAGATCATTCAGGGTATAGATTTACTTCTCGAAAAAGCCGACAAAAGTCTTCCAACTATCCTTGTTGCACACCTCCCTTTACTTGAAGGGACTGTTGGAGAAGAAGTTTACAGCAGCTTCACGGTCGATGCACCCGTTTCGATTGAGGCGCTTGATAGAGATGAATTTTGCTATATTGCAATGGGACATTTTCACAAAAGACAAATTTTAACTTCAAGACGGTTTGACCACCCTTTTGTCTATTCAGGCTCAGTTGACAGGATTAATTTCGGAGAGGAAATAGAGGAAAAAGGTTTCTTTGAGGTAGAAATTGATAAAAATTCAAAAGCATCATCTTTTGCATTTGTAAAGAACCCTTATGCAAGAAGTTACTATTCAATTCACTTAAAAACAGACGCGGATCTTGAAGATATTAACTGGGAAAAGGTTAAATCGAGCATCACAAGGGTAATTGTTTATAATGACATGGCGGACGAAAACCTTTTTAAAAAGATGATTGATCAGGCAAAAAGTGATGCTCTTGTTTTTGCTGGAGTAGAGGATAAAAGAGCTATAAACGATTCAATTACAAGAGCTGCCTTTAAAATTTCTATATCTCCTAAAGAAGCAATCGAGAAATATCTCAACTTGAATAATGACCAATTTATTAAAGAGAACAAGGATAAAATTCTTGGTAAAGCCCTTGAAATATTGTCAGATGTGGAGCATGAGAGCGAAAAGTGAGGTGAGTACCTTCAAATTCAAGAGAGTAGTTTTAGTTATACTTTCCATCATCCTTGTCTCGGTTTTTGTCGTAGAAAGTGAAGCAGTTTTTAATGCTGTTCTCCAAAATCCAAACTCTTCAGATACCGTTATAAGAGCCAAACTTAGAGAGATGGCATTGAAATATAATATTCCCTCTGTTATTCTAATGGGCATTGCTTATACAGAGTCGGGCTGGAAACAATTTGATGCAAATGGTAATCCCGTTATTCATTATAATTTGAGCGGCTCTTTTGATATTGGCATCATGCAGATAAATAGCGTTGGAAGGAGTGATATCGATAAGCTCAAGTCTGACA
Organism: Caldisericum sp. CG2_30_36_11; assembly: GCA_001871575.1. Classification (GTDB taxonomy): domain Bacteria; phylum Caldisericota; class Caldisericia; order Caldisericales; family Caldisericaceae; genus CG2-30-36-11. The sequence goes on along the minus strand of MNXV01000009.1, from coordinate 4,650 downwards.
TCTTTTATAACATAGAAATAGGCGCAAAGATTCTTGATAATAAATGGAAGATCACCCCGGGCATAGGTGACAGGGATAGAAATGTTCTTGAAAATTGGTATTATGCAATCTGGGCATACAACGGATTTTCCTATATTAACCACCCATTGAACCCTCAGGGGAAGCATTATCAGGACCGTGTGCTTGATAACATTTCAAAATTAATCTTCGGGGGAGATACCCAACCTCTCTGGACCCCTGTCCAAATTTCAAGACCTGATCCAAACAGTATTTTAAACCCACCCGATTGGATTCCAACACCTACTCCTTACCACTATGGCGACCTTTATACAGGGATATACGAAGGAGACAATGCAAGGCTTCTTGCAGGACCTGAGAGTTCAATAGTTTTGGTGAACTCCGACTTTTCAATTTCTTTTGAAATTCAAAATGTGGGAACTACAATATGGAAAAATTCTGTTTTTTCAAAAGATGGCGGGCATCATGCAGTCTTAAAAATCTCAAAAGGATCGAATTTAAAATTGGTTAATGCGTTGCTTTACTCACCCGTTCAACCAGGAGGAAACAATGTTTTCACATTTAAAATATCGGTTGCTACGGAAGGACAATATTTGCTGAACTTGCAGATGTATAACGGAGATAACCCTTTTGGTCCATCAATCCAGGCGAGCTTGTTTGCTTATAATTTAAACATTGAGGATTTATCCGGGGCTTTCGATAACCAGTTTAAAATAGGCGATATTGTTCCTATAAAGTTCAAGTTAAATTCGATCGGAGGAATTAGTTTCTCCTCACTTGTTCAGATTACCCTGAAAGATGCGGCAGGCAATCCTCTTTATTCAACGTTTGTAGATCCTGATTTGACTTTGAATGGCGCTACAGAAGAAATAACGGCTCAATCTATAGCAGGAATTGGTATTGCAAGTAATGGACAGTATAAATTGAACTTAAAGTTATTCCTGCAAAATGGGCCTATGCAGGCATTTCCTTCGGAGGACACAACATGTTTAAGCCCTGTTTTCAAAGAATTTGAGAAAGATTTTGTGATTGACGACCAGAGGAGCGGATTATTTGTTGATTCAAATCCACAGGGGGCGAACATTTTCATAAATGGAGTCGATACAAAATTAATTACTCCGTCTTTTGTTGCCCTTGATAGTGGGAATTATACAGTGACCCTATCTAAAGCAGGTTTTATAAATAATAACTTTCAATGTACAGTTCAAAGTGGCATACAGACTATATCAAAGGACTTGATTGCAATCTCAGACCAGGTTAATCTGAATCTATTGTCGCAAAGTCTTGATTTTGGGGAGATTTACACTGGTATCTCTCCGTTTAAAAACATAAGTTTGCAGTTTGATGGCTCATTAGATGAAGTCGGCGTGGTAGGAACATCTTCAAAATGGATAAGCGTTTATCCATTAAGTTTTACTGGCTCAACAACTTTTACTGTTTCGATTGATTCACGATGGCTCGACGAAGGAAAAACTTTGACAGGCACGATTACTTTTGATACTGGCACTGTCAAGAAGACCGTATCTACCAATGTCACAACTTTGCTTTCCTCGGTCGTCTTTTCGCTTGTGCCGAATAAGGCAACTGTGCGGGAAGGCGAAAATATCTTTATTGATGCCCTTGTAAAAAGCTCGATTAATCCAATTAATAGACTGGATTTAGTGCTTTCATATGATCCTGCATTTTTTGATGTTAATTCGATAGCACCTGATAATTTGAATTTTACCATGAATAATATTTCACAGGATAGGGGTTTTATATATTTTGACGGTATGAGTATTTCAAGTAATAGTGGTGAGTTTAGAATTTTTACAGTTAAATTCAATGCCTTTAAAAACACTTCTGGAATTAAAACTCTTATTAATTTCAACGATGCAAAAGCATTTTCAAATGGGGAGGAACAGAAGAACCTGAAATTTGGTTCTGAGATTCAAATATTAGAGAAGTTAAAATTGCCAGGCAAAGTAACAAACTTTAGTACAGAGGACTTAATTGGGAAAATTAAACTTACCTGGGCTATGGCAGAAACTGGCAGCTATGAAGTTTTGGAGTACGATATATTTAGAGGTAAGATAGATGCACTTTCAGATGCCATTTATATTGGAAGCACAGTTAATAATGTCTTTTCTTTCACAGATACGGGGCCTTTTGAAAGGATTCCTTATTACTATTGGGTGATCGCAACGGATAGCATGGGCAACTCCTCTGAGCCTTCAGAACCTGTAAAAATACAGCCGATAGTTTTTTCAAATACATTTCTCAAAACTGTTAAGCTTGAATTTTATATAGGAAAGTCATATGTTTATATAAACGGAATCATAATGAAGATGGAAGTAGCCCCATTTATTAAAGATGGAAGAACTTTTGTACCTGTGCGTTACGTTGCTGAGCCTTTTGGGGCACAGGTCATCTGGAACGGAACTGAAAGAAAAGTTACATTGATACACAAAAAGCTTATTGAACTATGGATTGGTAATTCCCAGGCGATTGTTGATAGTATCCCGGTTTATATAGACCCGCAAAATCTCGATGTTGTGCCATTTATTATGGAAGGACGCACATTTTTACCTTTAAGGTTTGTTTCAGAGGCATTCGGGGCAGCAGTCAACTGGGATTCCATAACAAAAAAAGTAACAATAGAATATAAAAATTAGCCCCCATAGTTATAGCGGCCTTAATTTGTATTTTACATATTATAAAACTTTTCAAAAAACTATGTCAATATTTTAGAAAATTAGCTCTGATTTTGAATTGGCATTTTCTCTGGTAAAATACTAACATGGAAAGAATAAAAAGAATTGCTCTTGTGGCACACGACAGCAGGAAAAAAGATTTAATTGAATGGGTTGATTTTAACTGGGGCACGCTCTCTGATTGTGAATTTGTGTGCACAGGTACTACCGGTAGGCTTGTGGAAGAGGCACTCAAAAAGAAAGGCATAACCGCAAAAATCGTCAAACTCAAATCTGGTCCGCTTGGCGGCGATGTTGAGCTCTCGGCTCTCATTGCTGAGGGTAAGATTGATTATCTTATATTTTTCTGGGACCCTATGGAGCCTCAGCCTCACGATGTTGATGTAAAAGCACTACTTCGTATAGCAACTTTGTATAATGTTCCCACTGCTACCAACAGGTCTACTGCTGATTTCATAATATCTTCACCGTTATTCAAAAGTGAATATAAACCAACTGTTAAAGATTATCTTGAATACATAAATAGAAAACTTGAACAGGAAAAGTAATTTAAATATTCAGAAATTTAGCTACTTTTGATATTTAAGGAGGTCTCTCACGAACCCTATTTTGTCACCCTGCCCTGAATCAAGTAATGTCACCCTGCCCTGAATCAAGTAATGTCACCCTGCCCTTGTCTCTCTTCTCTGTCACCCTGAGCTTGTCTCAGGGTCTAATTCTTTAAAATATTAGATTCTGAAACGAGTTCAGAATGACAAAGAGTGGGGATCCCGAAACAAGTAATGTCACCCTGAATTTATTTCAGGGTCAGGACTAAAGGTTCACAGAGACTAAAGGTTTCAAGCATGACATTTTTTTTCTTTGTAACCTGTACTACTCTTCAGCAGGTTATTCTTACTCTTTGTATGAATCCGCTGAGAAAACTTGTCCTGCACTCTTCTTCTTGCGAAAGCAAGCATTTATTTCAGGAGAGTGCGGATTGCAGAAGATTACGTTCTCTTTTCTCCTACGAATATTTCCATACTTTCGTGAGAGGTCTCTATACAATTTTTCGAATTTTCATAATTCGTTTAAAATGAATTTGTGAACATATTTGATGTTATAGTAATAGGTGGAGGTCCAATTGGATCTGTGGTTGCGAAATTTCTTGCAGAAAACGGTGTAAACGTTGCAGTGCTTGAAAGAAAGGAAGACGTAGGACTTCCCAGTCACTGCTCCGGTCTTGTTTCGGAAGGATTTGTAGATCTTGTAAATATGCCTGAAAATCTTATCCTTAACAGGATTAAAGGCGGTGCTATTTATTCTTTTAAAGATAATGTTTTTAAGTTTAAAAGATTAAACGAATATGCAATAGTGATAGATAGGGCTGGTTTTGATAAATATATTGCAGACCTCGCTGCAGATAAAGGTGCAAAATATATATTCAATGCAAACGTGAAAGGTTATGAGAAGGTTAATGATTCTGTAAGGATTTACTTCAATGGTTCCACTGATAACTATCTTGACGCTCATATAGTCGTTATTGCAACAGGTGGTTCATTAGCGGTGAAGAAAATGTTTGGATTTACTGGTACTCCAAAGGAAGACATAAAAACTGTTCAAGTTGAAACAGAATTTGAAGTGGAAGACCCTGAAATTGTTTATGTATATATGAATAATAGTGTTTCGCATAACTGGTTTTCATGGGTGATCCCGGTGAATAAAAATAGGGCCAGGATCGGTTTGGGTACAGATAGAAACGAAAATTTATATCAGGCACTTGATAGACTTATAAATAGCTGGCTCTTGCTTAAAGGAAAGAACATTGACCTATCCAATAAAGTAGTATGGCACATTCCAACAGGCCTTACTAAAGAAACGGTTAAGGATAATGTCCTTGTTGTTGGAGATTCTGCATTTCAGGTAAAGCCTTTTTCGGGGGGAGGACTTTACACGGGGA
>MNXV01000067.1 GCA_001871575.1 Caldisericum sp. CG2_30_36_11 | reverse complement strand
TCTTCAAATCCCTCCTCTACTACATCAATAAGCTTCTCTCTATTGCTTCCATCCGAGTCCATTATCCAGAGAGAAGTCGGCTGAGGATTACCAAAAGGGTGAATACCAAATAGAATTTTCTTTCCATCTGGAGAAAAAGAATAAACACGAACTTCGCCATCCATACTTTCTCCCAGCTCTTTTATTTCTCTTCCATCAGAGCTAATCCTGTTAAATGTACCTTTAGATACAGCAAGAAGGTATTCTTTTGACTGGGGCCCTTTTGATAAAAAATGAAGCAATCCAATTATAGAAAGAATTATCCCTGCAACTACCACCAAAATGCCGAATAAAGTCTTTTTATTCATAAACTCGCTCCTTTACGGTAACATATCACAAGCCTTATAAAACTTTATCATATCATCAGCATTGAAATTTTGCTTTTTATGATAATGATTCCATACCTTTTTAAGGAAAAACTTATTATTAGGAATTTTTTCACGGCAATACTCCTTCAGGAAGGTCTCTAATCTTTGCACCATTCTGGTCGATAATTGTCCAGTAACCTTTGAAACTTACTTCCGAATCTATCTGATTGAAATACGCGATAAATCCATTACCGATAAATTTTGCAACCATACCAGAATTTATATTGGAAGCTAAAAGTTTTTTACTTACAGGATTACCATTTTGAAATTCAACAAGATACAGATCCATCAAATCTTTTTCAATGCCATTTGTTGTTTCCATTTTCACTTTTACTGCAAGAAGTTTGTTGTCCCTGAATGAAAGAGGATAAAGTCCTGAGAATTCTCCTTCTGTGACAGGAGCGCTTTTTTCGTATAGTTTCCAGAGAACTCTTTCTCTTCCATCCTTTAAGACTGCAATTATTCGTGCTTCTTCATCTCGAGTTGAACCATCTTCAAAAACTTTCCCAGATTGCGCATAATCCACAATTACCTCGTTTGTATCAAGAACTCCAAGAACGATATACGATACGCCTGTTTCTATGTATTCCTCTCCCTTTTCATCTGCAAATTTATCGCATTTTCCTGTGAGATAGCTTCCTCTTAAAAGAGTTGCTTTCTTTGAGGTAAGGTCGTACATGTAGAGGTCTGCATCGTTGTTTAAAAGAACAGTGCCAAAGCCTTTAGGGCATGCTGAAAAGAAAATTTGGGAATCATCTAAGGACCAGGCAAGAGCTATCTTGCCTTCATAATCAGTTGAGGCTGGAAGGAGAAAGTCTGAAAACACTACTTCAAAACTTTTTGTGTCCAAGTTCAGAATTCCAAGATGCAAATCCTTTGTAAGTATCGCAATGTATTTACCGTTATGTGAAGGAAAAGCTTTAATTACTATTGTGTCTTTAATGAGTTCTTCTGTATCACCAGTTTTCGGGTCAATGAAGATTAGAGTTCTTCCTGTCGGAAAAGATATTTGCTCCATTCTAAGAGATGTTATGTAATCTCCTTTTAAGGCTAATATCTTTTTATCTAATTCTCCTACTATGATATTTCCACTGCCTATAGATTTTTTAGGGAAAGGACTATTAGGTGACACTTCAACATAGTAAATCTCATTTCCCTTCGCAACAGGAATTCTTGTTGAAGTACTTTCTTCTTGAACTTTTGAGCATCCAAATGCAAGTGCAACGATAAACAGGCTAATGATTAAAGTAAGCAATTTCTTTCGTATTTTGCCCCTCCAAAAAATTTTTGAAAACAAGTTAATTACGCCAAATACAATGACGCCCCAGAATACAGTATTGAGCAAAATTGAAAACTCCCTTAGAGTTGACCACCTATCACAAATTGGAATTATAAAAAAAGCACTTGGCTCAAGAAAACATTTTGAGAAGGTTGAGAATGGAAGCCCTCCAACACCTACAACTTTTTTGCCAAGATATTTAAGCATTTCGGTTGTGAAGTTGAGCTTGGGCGTAAAGTAAAGATTATCTCCAGGAAGAAGAACAACGTTCCCTATCTTAATGTAGGAAAAATCTGTGGCAAACACAATGAGCGATAGCCTTGTAAGGATAGCAACTACAAAGCCAACGATACCACTTAAAATAAGTGTGCGTTTTAATCCTCTGGAACCTGCTCCCGAAGATTGCAGGTTAGAGAAAATTAAATTGCTGTTTTTGTAATTATAATTTGAATTGTGCATTGCTTTCTCCATTTACATATTATGCAAAGATATATCTCCCATTCTTCCCTGAAGAGTGCTTATGGCTCTAAGATAAGTTTTCATAGTCCTTCTCGTTCTCTCTAAAATCCATTTTCTTTCAAATCAAGATAGATGATACTATCATTTCTATCTTCAGGGTAATTAATAAAGCTAAGGTCGGAACCATTAAGAGCAATTTCACTTCTTACATCTCCTCCTGTGATAATCCTTCTTTCTTTTGTTTTCCTATTAAACACAAAGATATTCCCATTATCAAGTCTTGCAACAATGTAATCATTGGAAGCGACAGTAGAGCCAACAAGCATAAAATCATTAGGAGATTCAAGACCAATTTCTTCAAAATCCCCAGGTTTCCTCAACGGCGCAATGACAATTTTCCCACTCCGAAAGTAAATTATATGTTCGTCTAGGGTTAATGCATAAAGGTGGATGTAGTCTGGAAGAGTAACAGAGTCTGAACTTCTCCCTTCAAAGTTATAAAGATATACATACTGTTTCTCGTTGCCGGGCTGTGTTATCTCTGATGCGCTAAATGCAATAGCATCGTCACCAAGTACCCATAAATGAAATACCCCAAAGGACATTAACTCCTCTTTAAAAAAGTTTTGCATCATTCCATCGTTTAAGTTTATTCTAATAAGTCTTGATTCCGCTGTATCAGAAAGTGTTTTACCAGCATTTCCAATTTTTATGCCGTTTAAAACAAGGTAAGCATAGTCGCCTTGAAGAAGTACGTAGTCAACTGTGAAATCCTTATCTATACTTGAACTATTTCCATCCCAACTGTAGTTTTGAAGGAGTTTTATAAGTTTACCTGTCTTTCTATTGATCACAAAGCACTCTGCAGGCGCACCAGCAGGATCCTCTACTACTCTAAAAACTATCCAGTTATCATTCATCTGCACATCCTCAATGCTCACCCAGTCTTTACTTACTTGAGTAGAATATTCAACTTTTTCACTCTTCGCATCACAAACTAAGATATGATTGGGATTTGCACTCTTTGGGTTATTTATCTTTATATGACCGCTTCCTGCAGAGAAAGCAACTTTCCCATTGTAAACTGCAACACTCCTGATTGCAGAATATTCACTTCTTATTTCCTTAAATTTCAATGATGAAATTTCAACGGACTTTGGAACAAGACGTTCCTCTAACTCTTTCTTAATCTCCTGTGAATACTCTTCACTATATTCAAATAACTTTTTTTTCTCATTCCACTTATATGCTTCAACAGTAATGTTATCAATCACTCCTGAATCGTTTCTTTCTAATATAGACTGATATAAGATGTGGTTACTTTTACTATCCATAAAAAAGTTTAGTTTTACCTCATTTTTAACTGAAGTACCTTCATCAAAAAACATTGGTCCAATGTTGCCGTTCTTATCCTTAAGCTGGGCAACCTCAAGTTTTCCGTTTTGAGGCATACAAATGGTATAGTATTCGGTGTAAGCACCACCTGTTTGCATATCAACAACTGCAAAGGAAAAAGAACTACTTACTATGTAAATGCTTTTTTCAACATAGGGCTCTCCTCTTTCTCCAATTGTGCTTAAATTTGGAAAAGCCTCCTTCAAAGTTTTAAGAAGTTCTTTGCCGTTGTAAAATGCATATTCATTAGACCAAGCACTATCGATAAGCCAAGTGTTCTTCTCGCTATCTTTTACTATAAGTACGATTGGGTTTTTGTTTGTTATCTCAAGTTTGTTTTCTCCGCCGCTTGCTACATTAACAACATATCCTTTTACTTTTATCGTATGAACGTCTAATTTCTCCATAGAAATAATTTCGATTCTCTCAGGCCAGGGGCTTGAAACAACCCTTCCAGGTGCTAATGATGGATTATCCATCCAATTTAACAAAAGGTTAGGGGTGAGAAATGGCGCATAAAACTCTTTTATTCTTCCCGAGGCAATTTCCTTTGGGTCGGATACATAAACCTCTTTCAACTTTGAACCAAAATTTTCAATAAGGGTAGTAATTTCTAACTTTTCACTTGAGGGAATGAACGTTTTAGACACAAACTGTGATGTAAAGACTCCTGCAACAAGAATAACCACACCAACTAAAATGCCAATTAAAAATTTTTTATTCATAAACACATCTCCTTCACGGCAGCATATCGCATACTTTATAAATATCCATATAGTTTCCGCCTACGACAGCTTTAACTCCACTCGTGTTTACTCCGCTTACATCAATGAAAAACTTTCCATCTATAATTTTCCACTCAGGGCCTCCTACGAGGAACATATCTCCTCTCAAAGGAAGGAAGTTTCCTTTTTCATTCATTTTGAATGGCACTCCGTTATCAATAAAAAGCAACTCCCCTTTGCTATCAAAAGCAATGCTACTAACATCTCCAACGGGGGAATCGATTTTTGCAAAGTGCTTACCGTAATCCTCCGATTTGTATATGCCGTCCCTGAAAGAGACAACATATACGATATTGTGCTTTAAAGGATTAACTGCAATGCTTCCATTGTTATCAATAAGGAATTCTCCAATCTTTTCCCAGGTTTTTCCGCTGTCTTTAGAAACGGAAAATTCGTAATAGCTTCCTGTATAAACGGTGTTTACATTTTTAGGGTCGAAAACAATGCAGTTTACCATATTTCCATTGGTGTTGTTCTTTACGATGTTCCAGGTTTTTCCGCTGTCTTCTGACTTTAGAATTCCTCTTTCACTGCTTACAAAGATAATATTGGAGTCTCTTGGATTTATTGCTATAAATTTTACAAGTTCGTTCTGTATGATAGGGTTAAATGTCTTTCCTCCATCCTCCGACCTGTAAAGCCATTTCGACGTTGCTAAATAAATTCTTTCAGGGTTCTTTGGGTCGACAACTATTTGCTCTACAAAATTATTTGCAAGGTTAATCCTTACATTGCCAATTTTTTCAAAATGCAACCCGTAATCAGTAGATTGGAGAAAGTCATTAGGAGAATTTACGCTCCACCCAAAGACTATCTCTTGCATATCTGGGTGAAGAGCAATTGTGTTTAAACTCATCCCTAACTTTTCAAAGTGTTCGCCTCCGTCTTTTGAAACAAAGGAATTGGTATAGATTATAGAAGGATTTTTAGGATGAGAAATAATAACGTCTCCTCCAATTCCGCTCCCTAAAAATATTTCATTAAGTTTGAGCCCAAAAGAGCCATAGGGCATGTACACGCTACCACCATCTAAAACAACTTTTGCATCTAATTTTACTTGAGGCATAGACGATTCAATGAGTTTGCCAAACTTAGAAAACTTTGCATAGTCGTATCCCCATATAAGTAAATCTGCATAGATTGTTAAATCTGCTTGCTTTCCGTTTACATAGATTGCATAGCAATGTTCGCACTCAGTCCTTACTACCCTTGCCTTAAAACTTACAATGCCCGCGTTATCTGTCTTTAAATCATATACTCCCAGAGATGTATTCTTTATTGGATTTCCTTTTGCATCTGTTATAAGGAGCCTTGCTTCAACTTCCTTACCTATGGGCACTGCAATTGCGTTTTTGATACCACAACTAGGGAATAAATCCTCCAATTTTGGCGTGGGAGGAAGTACTGTTGCCTTGTAGCACACTTCAAAAAAATACTTCCGCTCTCCATTTGAAATAATCTCGTAACCACCTACTTCATCAAATGTGACAACTTTTGAAAATTTTCTCACTCCACTTAAAGTTCTTTCTGTATCAAAGTGAACCTTTTTCCCACTTGGGAAAACAAAATCAAACGACTCTAAGGTAGTTAAACCACTTATGGTAAGTGTATCTCCGTAAAATATGTTTGAGTATGCAATTGCAGCAGCAGAACAGCAGGCAAAATGAGGAACAGTGTCAAAAGCAACTGGGCCCAAAACTCCAAATTTCAAAATTTCTTCTGTAGTAGGTAGTTTTTTAAGGGTTACATTGATTGATGTTGTATCTTCTTTTACCTCAAAATCCTTCTGGACAAAGCCTTCGTAGCCTTCTTTTCTAAAGGTTATAAAATGTATGCCAATGCTAAATTCAACCTCAGCAGGAGTTGTGATGGGATTGTTATTATCAATAAACACCGTTGCACCCTGAGGATTTGAATCAATTTTTACGATTTTCGTTTGCTTAACTTGAACAGGATTACTTGGAGAAGTGTTTGTATCCTTAACTCCACACCCTGTAAAACTTGCAAGAAGTACAAACAGAAACACTATAATTATAATTTTTTTCATAAAATTGCCTCCTTTAAACTTCTTTGTCACCATTTTAACAAATTGCAATTTCGTAATCTTCTCCTTTGATGGGCAAATATTATCTTTTAATCTTCCCAGTACTGGGTGCCGTTTTTGTCAATATAGCCCCATTTTCCGTTAAGTCTTACAAGTGCAAGGCCATTATTAAAAAACGGTACATCGATGTCCTCAAAACTACCGTCATATATTGCTGGTATGACTAAATCTCCATTTTTATCTATAAAACCATACTTGCCGTTAATGCAAACGGCCGCAAGTCCTTCTCTAAAATCCCTCGCACTCTCATAAATAGCCCCCACTACCATATTCCCTTTTGTGTCTATAAAGCCGCATTTGCCATTGAGTACAACGTATGCAAGACCTTCACTAAAATATCCTATCCCGTCATAAATAGGAGGTGCAATAATATTACCTTTTGCATCCACCAAGCCATACTTATCTTTGAGTTTAACATGTGTAAAACCGTAAACGAGATGTTCTTCTACCTCGTCATAAATAGCTGGAACTATTACATTTCCCTTATTATCTATGTAACCCCATTTGTCATTAAGCTTAATTTTTGCAAGCCCTTTATAGAAATACCATGCCTCATCATAAATAGTCTTTATCATCATATTGCCTTTTTCATCAATGTAGCCCCATTTGCCAATCAGTGCACCTTTTGCATCAAATTTACCTTCAACCATAATATTTGCGAGTCCTCCGCTAAAGTCTCCTGCCTGATCGTAAATAGCAGGTATCACCATATTCCCTCTGGTATCCACATATCCCCATTTCCTGTCCGCCCAAACAGCTGCAAGTCTCTCGCTGAATTCAAATGTTGCATATCCGTAAATAAGAGGGACAACAATATTGCCATTTTTATCAATAAAACCGCATTTGCCGTTGAGCCTCACCATTACGAAACCCTCATGAAAATCTGCTGCGACATCGTATAAAGGCTCCACCACAACATTTCCCTTTGCATCAACAAAACCCAATTTTGCACCCTGTCTAATACGAGCAAAACCTTCACTGAAATCGGAAATCTCATCATAAGAAGGCTTCAGCAATAAATTTCCGTTAGTATCTACAAGACCAAATCTGTCGTTAACATAAACTCGTGCAAGACCGTCCCTGAACTCGTCTATATCATCAGCCTCTATCAATATATTTCCATTTTTATCTATAAGGCTATACCTGCTTCCGTATTTTGCCTTGTCACTATGCACCCAAACACGTGCAACGCTACCGTGAAAATCATCTGCTCCATCATAAACAGGCTTAATTACCATATTTCCTTTTTCGTCAATATATCCCCACTTGCCGATGAGCGCACCATTTACCTTAAATTTGCCTCCAACAATAACCTTTGCAAGCCCTTCGCTAAAAAATCCTACTTCATCATAGGCAGGTTGTATTAGGATCTTTTTACTGCTGTCGCAATATCCCCATTTGTCGCCTTTCCTGTAAGGGATTAGAGCAGGGGGTTCCTGAATATTAGGTGTTGTAATTTCCTGTTCATTATTACCGTCACCGTGCGTTTTAATCACTTGATACACGGCAAAAGATGAAAACAGCAAAACTACCACAATAACAATTGGCAGAATAATTTTAAGATTAGAATACTTGCGCTTCTTTGTGCTTGTTATCTTCCCCCCACAGAATGAACAGATTTTGGATTCATCTGGTATTTCTTTACCGCAGTTTGGGCAAATCATAGTTTTACCTCCTTTACACCTTTTATTTTTCTCCGATAGCATAGAGGTAATCGTCCCAAAATCCTATATAGATTGTCCCATCTCCCGCAATGGCAGGGGAAGAAAGAACTGTGACACCCTTTTCAAGCTTCAACCCTTCAAACCTCCACTTAAGTGTGCCGTTTGGATTTAGTGCGTAGAGATAGTTACCCCAAACACCTACATAGAGTGTCCCATCTGAAGAAACAACAGGAGAAGACTCAATCTGACCTTCTGTTTTGTATTTCCATTTAAGTGTTCCATTGGGATTTATTGCATAGAGGTTAGAATCTAATGAACCAATGTATATTGTTCCATCCGAAGCAATAGCAGGGGAAGAGTAAATGTAG
>MNXV01000052.1:15782-26942 GCA_001871575.1 Caldisericum sp. CG2_30_36_11 | reverse complement strand
GCATGGTGAACATTTATTGTTACACCTCTTGCTTTCTCCTCTGGAGCATTGTCAATTTCTTCAAACTTCTTTTCCTGTGTGTGACCTAAAGTAGCTAATACTTTAGTAATAGCAGCAGTAAGCGTCGTTTTACCATGATCAATATGACCAATGGTACCAACGTTTACATGCGGCTTAGTCCTTTCAAATTTCTCCTTTGCCATATTTACCTCCTTAGATTTCTCCTTTGGCTTTCTTTATAATTTCTTCCTGAACAGTTAAAGGTACTCTTTCATAAGAATGGAAAATCATTGAACTAGTACCTCTTCCCTGAGTAATAGTACGCAATGCTGTCGTATAACTAAACATTGTTGAAAGAGGTACTAGGCAATTTAAAATCTCGGTGTGACCTCTTTCACTTATCCCTTTAACATTTCCTCTTCTTGAATTAATACTATTAATTACTTCCCCCAAAAAATCAATAGGTGTTATTATCTCAACACTCATTATTGGCTCAAGTATGTATGGATCTGCTTTTGCAACAGCTTCTTTGAAAGCCTTAGAAGCAGCGATCCTGAAAGCTATTTCGGATGAATCAACCGGGTGATAAGAACCATCAATTAATTCAACTTTCAAATCAGTTACGGGATACCCAAGAAGTGGTCCATTTTCAGAAGCCGAAATAGCTCCTTCTTTCACTGCAGGGATAAATTCCTTTGGAATAACTCCTCCACGCGTCCGATCAACAAATAAAACCCCCTTACCTGCTTCAGCTGGAGACACAAGTATCACGACATGTCCATACTGCCCATGTCCTCCTGTTTGACGTACATATTTACCTTCTGCTTTTGTTGACTTTGAAACGGCTTCCTTATAAGCAACTTGTGGTCTTCCGACTTTTGCTTCAACAAAATATTCTCTTAAAAGGCGGTCAACAATTATTTCAAGATGTAACTCACCCATACCTGAAATAATTGTTTCCCCTGTATCTTCGTCATACTTGATTTTAAAAGTTGGATCTTCAATTGCAAATTTTGCAAGGGCAGCAGAAAGTTTTTCTTGATCAGCTCTAGTTTTAGGTTCGATTGAGACTGACACAACTGGCTCTGGAAATTCTATATCCTCAAGAATAATAGGATTAGATATACTTGAAATAGTATGTCCGGTATATGCACCTTTCAATCCCGCTATTGCACCTAAGTCACCTGCGCGAATCGAAGAAACCTCTTCCTTTTTATTTGCACGCATTCTTAAAAGCCTTGAAATCCTATGCTTCTCATTTGTTTTGGAATTCAAAACATATGTACCCTCTTCCAAGGTTCCAGAATAAACTCTTACAAAACTAAGAATGCCCGAATAAGGGTCAGCAATTACTTTGAAAACAAGAGCAGCAAGCGGGCCGTTGGGGTCAGGATTTAGACTTATTTCATTATTATTTAAGTCTTTTGCTGTTATTTCTCCTTTATCGAGTGGGGAAGGGAGATAATCACAAACACCATCAAGTAACATTTGCAAACCTTTATTTTTGAAAGAAGAACCAACAAAAATAGGAAAAGCTATACTAAACATCGTTGCTCTTCGAATAGCATTTTTTAAAATTTCATTAGGAACCGTCCCTTCTTCAAGATATATTCTCAAAGCCTCTTCATCTACGTCGGCTACTGCCTCGATTAATTCTTCTCTTCTCTTCAGGGCTTCGTTCATAAGATTCTCAGGAATTTCTTCAACATCGAAAGTTTCGCCAGATGGATCTCTAAAAATATAAGCTTTTAAGTCAATAAGATTAATTAAACCAATCAACTCGTCTTCTTGACCTATTGGAATCTCTAAAACAAGTGGTTTTGCATTTAACTTTTCTTTTATACTTTTGATAGTATCAAAAAAAGAAGCCCCAATCCTGTCCATTTTATTAATATAAATAATTCTGGGAACTCTATGTCTATCAGCCTGTCTCCATACTGCTTCAGATTGAGCCTCAACTCCTTCGACTGCAGAAAAAATTACTACAGCCCCATCCAGCACACGAAGCGAGCGCTCAACTTCTGCTGTAAAGTCAACATGCCCGGGAGTATCGATAATGTTAATTTGATATCCTTTCCAAAAGCATATTATAACGGCGGAGGTTATAGTAATGCCTCTTTCTCGCTCTTGAACCATCCAGTCAGTGACAGTATTACCATCATCTACATCTCCTATTCGGTAAGTGCTTCCTGTGTAATAAAGAATCCGTTCGGTAGTAGTAGTCTTGCCTGCATCAATATGAGCGATTATACCGATATTCCTTATCTTATCAAGATTTACTTCAAGAGCCACAAAAAATCCTCCTACCACCGTAAATGGGAATAAGACCTATTTGCTTCTGCCATCTTATGAACATCCATTTTCTTTTTATAAGCTACTCCTGCCTCGTTCGAGGCATCAATAATTTCTTCAGAAAGCTTCTCAGTCATTGGCTTGCCTTTCTTACCTCTTGCAGCTTTTATAATCCACTTTAACGCAACCTTTTGTCCTCTATCTTTGTCCATTTCAATCGGTATCTGATAAGTGGCACCTCCAACTCTTCTTGGTTTTACTTCTACAAGTGGTCTTACTTTTTCAACAGCAAGTTCAAAAACCTCAATTGGATCTTTTTTTGCTTTTTCTTTAACGATTTCAAATGATTTGTAAACAATTTTCTCTGCAACACTTTTACTGCCTCCTTCCATAAGGTTGTTTATAAGTTTGGCTACAAGAACGCTTCTATAAACTGGATCAGGGAGAATTTCTCTTTTAGGAACTGGTCCTTTACGAGGCATTATGCACCTCCCTTGTTTTTAGGTTTCTTTGTCCCATACTTCGAACGTCCTCTCATCCTATCGGTTACACCAGCCGTATCAAGGGTCCCTCGAATAATATGGTATCTAACGCCTGGCAAATCCTTAACTCTTCCACCTCTCACAAGAACCATTGAGTGCTCTTGAAGATTATGTCCGATTCCACCAATATAAGCTATTACTTCTTCTCCATTGGTAAGCCTCACCTTTGCAATCTTTCTTAAAGCAGAGTTTGGCTTTTTAGGAGTCATTGTCCTTACCTGCATACAAACTCCTCTCTTCTGAGGACACTTCTGCAATGCAGGAGTTTTAGTTTTAATTTTTTTACTACTACGCTTCTTTCTAACTAATTGGTTAAACGTACTCATTCAATTTATCCTCCTACTTACTTTTCATCACACAAATAACAATTATACCAAAACAATCAAACAAGTCAAGAAATTTTTTAAGCATCATCATTTTTCAAAGTCCATGTTGGTGCCTGCAGGTATTTTTTTACCAACTATTATCGATTCTTTCATTCCTCTCAAGAAGTCAATTTTGCCTTTAATTGCAGCCTCTGCAAGAACTCTCGGGGTTTCCTGGAAGGAGGCAGCAGATAGGAAGCTATCAGAGGAAAGCGCAGTCCTTGTAATACCGTTTATTATTGGTCTGAATTTGGCAATCATTTTACCTTCTAACTGTATAATTCTGTTTATTCTAAGAACATCATCTCTATTAACGGTTTCTCCCTCATAAAATTGGGTATCTCCAGGATTTTGTATTTGAACTTTATCAAACATCCTCTTAGTAATAATCTCTATATGTTTAACGTTTATATCAACACCTTGTGACTTATATACTTTTTCAATTTCTTGGACAAGATATCGTGCAGCAAAATTTATTCCTTTAATTCCAAGCAACTCTCTTGGGTCCAAAGAGCCATCGCTTAGAATATCGCCTACTCGTACATAATCACCAGTTTTAACTTTTAATTTTTTGTCCCTTGGTGCAATGAGTTTTGTTTTTTCTCCTCTACTATTTATTAAAGTTATTGTTTGCTTTACCTTGTCGATTGAAACTTCTACCTTACCTGAAAGAGACGCTATAATGGCTTTACCCTTAGGACTTCTTGCACTGAAAAGTTCCTCGATCCTCGGTAATCCTTGAGTAATATCTTCAGCAGCAATACCTCCTGTATGGAAAGTCCTTAGAGTTAACTGAGTTCCAGGTTCCCCAATTGATTCAGCAGCTACAACACCAACAGATTCACCTACTTTCACTTCTTTTCTTGAAGAGAGGTCAATTCCATAACATTTTACGCATACGCCATGATCTGTTTTACATGTAATTGGTGAACGAACCTTAACCTTTTTAATACCAAAACTTTCAATTTTATTAGCTATCTCCTTAGTAATAAACTGATTACGTTTAATAAGCAATACAGGATCATTTTTATAAATGTCTATTTTGTCTATATTGAATTTTTTAAGTTTTTTAATAAGACCTGAGTCGATTTTATCTCCCTTTGTAGCTATTACTTCTCCTGTATCTTTATCAATAATATTATCAGCTAAAATGTTTTCTAATACTTTCTTAGAAACTTTTAAGGACGACGCTGTTTGAGAAGCAAAAATATCTTCAGCAGCATATCTACCCCATATTTGGTCAGCAATTGATAAAACAGGTTTATCTCCCGATCCACCTTCTGTAATTGCTTCTATATCTATCCCATCGATATGGTCTTCAATTTGAATACTTTTAATGCCAAATTTATCCAGAAACTCAGCTTGTTCAACACTTAACGTATCCCCTTTATGTATAAATACTGTATTATTATTAGGATTTTCAACATCTTCCGCAGAAACCCTTCCTATAACTTTATGAGAGAGATTTTCGGCAATTTCTTCTCCTATTTTTGTTGGATAAATAGTTCTCATAGCACAATCATCCTCTTTAACTATAATTTCATGCGCTACATCAACAAGCCTTCTAGTAAGATACCCTGCATCTGCAGTTTTAAGAGCAGTATCAGCTTGCCCCTTCCTTGCTCCATGTGTAGACAAAAAGTATTCAAGAACTGTTAACCCTTCCCTTAAGTTAGACTTAATAGGAAACTCTATGATTTTACCAGTTGGTCCAGCCATTAAGCCTCTCATTCCAGACATTTGAGTAATCTGTGTAGCACTTCCTCTTGCACCAGAATTCGCCATCATATAAAGTGGATCAAATTTTTCAAAATTAGAGAAAACTGCTACTTCAATCTTTTTCGCAACATCCTGCCAAACATCTACTATTTTCTTATATCTATCTTCTTCTGAAAGAAGCCCTTCTTCATAATTTTTATTAATTTTTGCAGTCTTTTCGTCACCTTTTCTGACGATCTCGGTTCGCTTATCAGGAATTTTTACATCATCAATGCCTATACTTATTCCAGCGCTCGTTGAATAGCTAAAACCAACTTCTTTCAGATTATCAAGAAGTATATCCGTTTTTACAAGGCCGAATTTATCATAGAATTCTGAAACAATTTTTCCAACCTCTTTTTTATCTATAACCTTATTAATAAACTTAAATTTACTGTCTTCCTCATTTTCATCAAAAATCCCTTCTCTAATTCTGGAGTTAAAAATAACTCTTCCAACTGTTGTTTCAATTACTTCTTTGCCTATCAAATATCTTATTTTATCATGAAGTCTTAAAACACCTTTTTCATATAACAATTCAACCTCGTAAGGACAATTCAGAAGTTTAGGATAAGTTCTGCCCTTTTCGTCAATAAGGGTAAGATAATAGGTTCCGAGAATCATATCCTGAACAGGAGTATCCAGAGGTTCGCTATGAGCCGGAGACAAAATATTATGCGCTGAAAGCATCAACAGCCTGGCTTCAGTCTGAGCAGATATTGAAAGAGGTAAATGTATGGCCATTTGATCTCCATCAAAATCAGCATTAAAAGGAGTACAAACAAGTGGAGATATCTGTATTGCTTTGCCTTCTATTAAAACGGGCTTAAAGGCCTGGATACTTAACCTATGTAATGTAGGTGCTCTATTGAGAAGTACAACATAGTTCTTAGAAAGATCTTCTACTGCCTTCCACACTTCAGGCGTTGGATTTTCAACAAGTTCTTTTGCTCTTCTTTTGTTGAAGCCTAATTTGGAAAGTTCATATATAACAAAAGGTTTAAACAGCTCAAGAGCCATTTCTTTAGGGATTCCACATTGGTCTATTTTTAAGTCTGGCCCGACAACAATTACAGCTCTTCCTGAATAATCAACTCTTTTCCCAAGCAAATTTTCCCTAAAACGCCCTTCTTTTCCCTTAAGAATATCAGTGAGAGATCGCAGAGGTTTTCTTGTAGAGCTCATTACTGGATATGGTCTTCTTCCGTTGTCAAAAAGAGCATCTACTGCTTCTTGCAACATTCTCTTTTCGTTTTGCAACATAATATCAGGAGCATTAACTTCAAAAAGTTTCTTTAGTCTATTATTCCTATTTATGACTCTCCTGTAAAGTTCATTTAGGTCATCAGAAGCATATTTGCCACCTTCGAGTGGAACCAATGGTCTCAAGTCCGGAGGAATAACAGGTATTGCTGTAAGAACCATATCTTCCGGTTTTATATTATTAGTGAGTAAGCCTTCAACAACACTAAGAAGCCTTACAGCAATAATTTTATCTTGTTTAACACCGCCTTTAAGTTTTTCAAGAGCTTGCTCTTTAAGTTTATTTAAATCGATTCGCTCAAGTAAATCTTTTATTGCTTCTCCACCTTTTTTGGCGGCAAAATCCAAACCTTCGGATTTATACGTCCTATATTCGTCATCTTTAAGTATTTGTTTGAAACGTAATTTGGTCTTTTTAGGATCTACTACAACAAATGAATCAAAGTAAATTACTTTTTCTATTTCTTTTGCCGGGACATCAAGCAAAAGACCTATATAATTTATATTATTTTTAAAATACCAAATATGAACAACCGGGGAAGCTAACTCAATATGTCCAAACCTTTCCCTCCTAACAGAAGAAGGTAAAATTTCAACACCACATGTAGAGCAAACCAAGCCTTTATATTGAATGCCTTTAAGTTTTCCACAATGGCATTGATAGCTATGCACAGGACCAAAAATTCTTTCACAGAAAAGTCCATTTAACTCTGGAGAATATGTCCTGTAACTATAAGTTTCTCCTTTTGTAACTTCTCCGTGTGACCATTTCCTTATCTCATCACTTGAAGCAAGGACTATTTTAAGAGCTTCTATGTCTCTGTTTCCCAAAAAACTCACCTCCGTTTACTCTTCCTTCCCCTTTTTTAACTGAGACTCCTGGATTATCTTATCAGCTATTTTAGGAGGCACTTGTTCGTAATGAGAAAATTCCATTGTAAATTCTCCCGTTCCTTGAGTTATTGAATTTAGATCATTCGCATAATTCAAAATTTCTGCAAGAGGAACAAGTGCTTCAATTATTTGTTTGTTGTTTTCTATTTTCATTCCAAGGACTTTTCCCCTTTTGCTATTGAGGTCACCAATCACATCTCCCATATATTGCTCATCTACAAGTACAGTAATATTTTCAATTGGCTCGAGTAAAATAGAATTTCCTTGTTCAAGGGCTTTTTTCAAAGCCATAGAACCTGCTATTTTAAAGGCCATTTCAGAAGAATCTACAGGATGATATGAACCATCAACTACCGCCACGCCAATATCTGCAACAGAAAATCCCGCAAGCATACCACTTCCCATAGCCTCTTTAACGCCTTTTTCAATAGCCGGAATATACTGTTTAGGTATCGAGCCTCCGAATATTTTGCTCTCAAAATTCAATGCTTTACCTCTTTCAATAGGCTCTACTTCAAGTAAACAATGGCCGTATTGCCCGTGGCCACCCGTTTGCTTTTTATACTTTCCTTCAACTTTGATTTTTGTGGTTATTGTTTCCCTATATGGAACCTTAGGGACTGCTAAATCTATGTTCACTCCGTATCTTTGACTTAGCTTTTCTGTTACAACAGAAAGATGGATTTCGCCAATTCCAGAAATTAGCTGCTCCTTCGTTTCAAGGTTCTTAGACACCTTCAAGGTTGGATCCTCTTCAATAACCCTTGCTAAACCTATACTCATCCTATCTTCATCATTCTTAGTTTTGGGTCTCATAGACTTTACTAGCATTGGCTCTGGAAACTTTATAACAGGGTATAAAATTGAATTATCTCTATCTGACAGAGTATCATTTGTTTGAGTAACTGTTAGTTTTGTAATAACGCATATATCTCCTGCAATTACTTCATCAACTGCTTCTTGCGCAGAGCCTGTTAAAAATAAAAGTTGTGATAATTTTTCAAGAGCATCTTTACTGCTATTATATACTTGCGAATTAGACTTTAGAATTCCTGAATAAATTTTAGTAAATGAAAGTTTACCAACGTAAGGATCGCTTAAGGTTTTAAAAACAAAAGCAGAAAAGGTCTCATCAGTAGAAATTTTCCTTTTTTCCAACTCATTATTCTTTGGATTAGTTCCTTCAATATTTACAATATCCTCAGGACTTGCCATAAAATCTACAATAAAATTCAGAAATTCATCTATTCCAATAAGTGAAAGGGCAGAACCAGCAAAAAGAGGAAAAAAGTTTTCCCTAATAAATGCATTTCTTAAACCTACTTTAATGTCTTCGGGTGACAACTCTCCACCTTCAAGATACTTTTCAAGGAGTGAATCATCTCCTTCCGCTGCAATTTCACGAAGCTGTTTTTTAAACTCTTCAACGGTTTCAGAATCATTCAACCCCTGGTCTTTTCCGTCAAACAAGCTAAAAACACTAGATAGTTTACCATTTTCGTATATTGGGACAGTGACAGGTATGACTTTCATTCCAAAAGTCTGTCTCACTTGTTCTACTATTTTTAAGAAATCTGTACCCTCTAAATCAAGTTTATTTACAAAAAACGCACGAGGTTTATGCCCATTCTCAAGAAATTTCCAATATTTTTTAGTTTGTATTTCTATTCCACCTGCTGCATTTATAAGCATCAATCCATTATCTCCACCTCGAATGCCACTAAGCACTTCTCCGACAAAATCAGAATATCCCGGCGTATCAATATAATTAACTTTAACTCCATTGTACTCAAAAGGAATGATTGAAAGACTTATGCTAAATTTCCTCTCCTTTTCCTCAGGCTGATAATCTGAAACTGTATTTCCATCCTCTACTTTTCCTATTCTTCCAATTATTTTCCTTTTAAAAAGAATAGCTTCGGATAGCGTTGTCTTCCCTGCATTTCCATGGGACACTACAACTAAATTTCTAATAGATTTGGTTTCGTTAACCTTCATTAACTTCCTCCTTATCTTTGTTAGAATTTAAAGTGACAGAAACATTTTTAGAAGTTATAATCGGAATCTTCTTTAGTTTTTCTGCCTTTTCCTCTGGTAACACTTTTAGGTCAAGGGCTAATCCCCTAAGACTTCTTTGTAGAACATTAAATGATTCAGGAACTCCAGTTTCAAACATTGTGTTTCCTTTAGCAATTTCTTCATATGCTCTTTTTCTACCCTCAAGATCGTCAGATTTTATGGTAAGCATTTCCTGTAAAAGACTTGCCGCACCATAAGCTTCAAGCGCCCAGACTTCCATTTCTCCTAATCTCTGTCCTCCAAATTGAGCCTTGCCTCCTACTGGTTGTTGTGTAATAAGAGTATATTTTCCTACCGATCTTGCATGTATTTTATCTTCAGCAAGATGATTGAGTTTCAAAATATAAGATTCTCCAATTGTTACCTTATAATTAAATGGTTTTCCTGTTCTTCCATCATATAAAACAAACTGGCCTGAATCATTCAAACCAGCTTCTTTTAATAATCCCCTTACTTCCTTTTCGGATGCGCCGTTAAAAGAAGGCGTTATAACTCTCAAATTCAATTTTCTTGCCGCCAAACCGATATTTGCCTCAAGTATCTGCCCGAGGTTCATCCTTGAAGGAACACTCAAAGGACTCAAAATGACATCAATAGTAGTACCGTCTTCAAGATATGGAAGGTCTTCCTCCGGAACAATTTTGCTTATTACACCTTTATTTCCATGCCTTCCAGCAAGTTTATCACCTACAATGATCTTTCTCTTTTTAGCTATAAAAATCTTTATCAGTTTAATTGCAGTTTTTGCGAGCTCATATCCTTCTTCTCTTGAAAATACCTGAACATCAACAACCGTTCCACCTTCTCCGGGTGGCACTCTGAAAGAACTATTTTTAATATTACCAGGTCTATTATTAAAAAGTGCTCTAAATAATTTAGCCTCATTTGTTTCCTCTTCTTCGGGGAAGGGTGTAATTTTCCCTACAAGCAGGTCCCCAGGTTTAACCTTTGAACCAATTTTTACTATACCACTCTCATCAAGGAATCTTTTGGCTTCCTTTGATACATCCGGGGGATCAATAGTTAATTCTTCAGGACCTTGTTCCGTTTCATGCTGTTCTACAGTATATTCTTTTATATGAACAGAAGTTAAACGATCATCGCTTACAAGTCTTCTACTTACAATCATTGCATCTTGATAATTAAAACCATACCAGGACACATAAGCAACAAGTGCATTTATCCCAAGGGCAAGTTCCCCCTGCTTTGTAGAATAACCTTCGACTATTGGTTCTCCTTTTTTGATTTTTTGCCCCTTTGTTACAATCGGCCTTTCATTTCTACAGGTATCCTGGTTAGTCCGTTGAAATTTTCTTACACTATAAATTTCTTCTTTTTTAACTTTAATTCGTGTGATACCATTTCCAGCTAAGTTATGAAGCTTTTCTACATTTAACAATTCACCCTTTTTGACAATGATATCTTTTTTTCCACTCATGGAATAATAATTCTCAGCAACTACTCTATCAGCTATGTCAAGGTTTATTTTACCAAGGAAAAACTTTTCAATTTCAACAGGAGAATAAATAAGAAGGTCTGTTACTCCTTTATCATACAATTCTATTAAAAGGTTTTCAGTTATACTATTCACAAATTGCATGGTCTTTTTAGTATTAATAAGGGTTCCGTATAGTCCTTTTCCAATAATATTTTTTCCTAACGAAGTAAGAGTCAAATAGAACACAGGTTTCATAACTATATGGCCATCTTCTTCCACTTTTATTTCCTTTATTCCGCTTGAAAAGAGTCTGTTCAGTTTTGTATCTGATATCTTTTGACCTTGCTCGATGATTGGCTTATTCTTCTTACTCACTATAGTTTCCTGAGCTATAAAGTTTATCACAAGTTCATTTTTTTCTGTTTCAAAGCAGTTTATTACGGGAAATTTTTGTATCTTATCTTGCTCTATTATAGAAATTTGCTCTATTCCTTTTGAAATCAATTTATCAATTATTGAAGGAGTTAAT
>MNXV01000052.1:0-15767 GCA_001871575.1 Caldisericum sp. CG2_30_36_11 | reverse complement strand
TTACTATAATCTTCTATGTCTGGTTTAAATTCAAAAAGTATTATTTCTTTCTGTTTTGATCTATTTAAAAGATTCGATTTCAGATCTTTAGCTTCCCTATAAACAGAAACTTCCTCTTCTTCAGCATTATCCGGCACAATATGAACTTCGCTTCCTGAAACATTAGATACTATTCCATCTTCCTCTGCAAGCGATAGATCCACATCATCAAGTGCAATTCTGCGTTCCATACCAGTAGAGACTCTTGATAGGTCAGGGGCAAGTAATGGCACTGCTTGCCTTTGCATATTACACCCCATAAGGGCTCTATTTGCATCATCATGCTCAAGAAAAGGAATTAAAGCTGCAGAAGCACTGATTACCTGTTGAGGCACAATATCCATGAGTTGCACCTTTTCTCTTGGGACAGCACGAGGCAGGATTTCGCCAGATTCGGAACGCTCTCTTGCAATTACAAAATCACTTATTATCCTTCTTTTTTCATCTACAGGAGTATTAGCCTGAGCAATAATATATTTTTCCTCTTCATCAGCAGTAAGCTCAACTATCTTGTTTGTTACAACACCTTTATTAACCTTCCTATAAAGAGCAGTTATAAACCCATATTTGTTTATTCCAGCATATGTTGTTAACGAATTTATCAACCCAATGTTTTGGCCTTCAGGAGTTTCAATGGGACAAATTCTACTATAGTGTGAATAGTGCACATCCCTAACTTCAATTCCAGCCCTTTTTCTATGCAATCCACCAGCACCAAGAGAGCTCAATCTTCTTTTATGAGTAATCGAAGACAAAGGATTAGTCTCCTCCATAAATTGTGATAGTTGACTTGCTCCAAAAAATTGTCTTAATTGTCCAGAAATAGTTTTAGCACTAATTATTTCTGTAAGCTTTATTTCCTCAGGCTTAGTAATTGAAATCCTATCCTTAGCATTTCTATGAACCTTTGCTGCTCCCCTTTCAAATTCTTCTGCAACAAGTTCTCCAATTGTTCTGATTCTACGATTCGAAAGGCTATCTATGTCATCCTCTTTTGTAATTCCTTCACGAATACCTAATAAATAACTGACTATATCTATATAATCTTCCTTAGTCAAAATTTTGCTTGTGCTGCTTTTCTCAAACTTTTTATTAATCTTATACCTTGAAACCGGAAAGTACTCATTTTTTTGAGGATCATTTAAAAGTCCATTAACAAGCTCTTCAGCGGCCTCAATAGTTACCCTCTCCCTTGGATGGAAAAGTTTATATATTTCAATTTTAGCTTCATTGGGGTTATTTGTTCTATCTTTTTTAAGAGTTTGTTCCACCCAAAAATCTATACCTTTTACTTTTACGAAAGTTTTTTCAATATCATGTTTAAGAAGCTTTGCTAGGATTTCATCAGTAAAAACTGAGCCTGCTTTTGCAATAATTTTCCCATCGCTTGTTGAAATATTTTCAACAAGCTCTTTGCCTAAGGCAATTTCATAAGAAAAAGGTGAAGTCGTAAGTATTTCTATAGTCATTGGCCTTACAAAAGTAGAGAGAATTTCATCATTTCCAGAAAAACCTACTGCCTTTAAAACTGCGGTCATTGGTATTTTTCTCATCTTCTTTTTGAGCCTTATATACATCACGTTGTCTCGCCCTACTTCTATTTCCATCCAATTTCCTCTATCAGGAATAATTGTTACAAGGTAATTAGTCACGCCTGTTTCGGAATCTTTAGAAGTCTGGAAAAATATTCCAGGAGACCTTATAAGTTGTTGCACAACAACTCTTTTTCTTCCATTTATTAAAAAAGAACTGTCTGGCAACATCAAAGGAACATCGGCAATATAAACATCTTGCTCTTTAATTTCTCCAGTATTTTTGAATATCATTCTGAAACGAGCATTGACTCTTGCCTCATAGGTAGCACCAACCCTTAAACAATCTTCAATTGGTCTTACAGGATTATCTACAGAATAATTTACATACTCCACCTTGATGTTCTTTGTGTCAACTGGAAAAATTTTACTTAATATTTTCCCAATCCCTCTTTCTAAAAAATCTTTATAAGATGTTTTTTGAATATGAAGAAGATTTGGAACGGGAAAAGTACTCTTCGTCTTGCTAAAATCCCGTATTTCTTCCATTTAACCTCCTTGAACTTGAATGCACAGGCTTAAATTATAATTATTTTTAATCTCCTGTCAAGTGTAATATTTTCCCCGTATAAATTGCCCGCTTTTTCCTCCAGTTTTTTTAATTAAGAATATTTGATCAATTTCAATATTTTTATCAAAAGCCTTGCACATATCATATATAGTAAGTGCAGCTGTTACAACAGCGTTAAGAGACTCCATTTCAGCTCCGGTTTTCCCAACTACAGTTACTTCGCTTTCTATTTCTATTGAAGTTGGTTTTTCTTTTGGAAAAAAAATTAAATCTACATAAGTCAAATTCAATGGGTGGCAAAGCGGTATAACCTCACCAGTTTTTTTTAGCTGCCATGATACCTGCTATTTTTGCTGCCGTAAAAATATCTCCCTTTGTTATCTTTTCTGTAAGGATCTTTTTAAATACTTCTGAATTCAATAGAACGCGCGCATGTGCCCTTGCCTTTCTCAAAGAACTTTCTTTTTCAGTTACATCTATCATTCTGATATTACCGCTTTCCTCTTTTTTCTTCATGAAGCCCTCCAACAATTTTTAAAATTAAACAACCAAACATAAAAAATTAACTGTTTTACTATGAATAATTAAGAATAATTTTGCCATATTCTCCATCAAAGCCAGGGAATTTAATAACTTTTTCATTTCTTATGCTTATAATCCCTTCCGCTATTTCAATAGGAAGGGAACTTATGAGGTCACTTTCTTTTGCGAAAAGAAGAATATTAATTTCATTTTTAAAGATATCTATAGCTTTCTTGTATTCTCTATCAACAGCTAAAGATTTATTACTTTTATGGATAACTTGAGAAATAATACCTTTGAGAGGAATAGTGTGAAAATACTTAATTTTAGATAATGTGTTTTTATAAGAATTTCCAGATAGTTCTAACAAACGGTGAAATACCCCATAAGTCAACGGTTTGCCACACACTGAACAGTTCAAATGCGAAGTACTATCTGGTAAAACAGAAAAATTACACTTACGGTGGCCATCTGCAAAATATTTTCCTTCTTCCGGGAAATATTCAAGAGTAAAAAGAAATCGTTCTGGTGTATAGTTTTTAATCACAGAAAAAAGATCTTCATAGCTTTTAATATCCTTAAATATTGTAGCTTCTCTACCAATTTGATCTGGAGAATGTGCATCGGAATTCGAAATTGTAGTAAAATTCCTGAGACTATTTATTCTATAACACATACCGGGATCTGCACTCAAGCCTGTTTCTACTGCGAAAATTTTATCTGTATTCTCTTCAAAGCAATCTTCAATCGCATCAAAACCCGATTTAGAACCAAGTATTCCAAACCAAGGAGTAAATATATGAGCTGGAATAATTTGAATATCATCATCAACATTTTTAAGTATTGAGACTAACTGCCTTCCACCTATAAAGATATTAGGCCTAGAGGATGTTTCCAGATTGCCAAATTTTCTTAACAAATTTCTAGACTTCTCAACAGATTTAATTGAAGGAAATGTTAAAACTAAATGAACTTTTCTCAATTTATCACACTTTTCAAAAATAAGGTTAATTTCAGAACTTAAAATGAATCTTATTTTATCAAACAGATAAAACCCATTTCCCTCTTGCTCTAAATTTTTTTCTAACTCTAGCTTCCAAGGATTAAAAAGCACATCGCCAGTTCCAATAATGGTAATACCTTTCATTTTTACAAAAGTTAAAATATTGTCAACGGTCATTCTATTGCTTGCTGCAATACTAAAATGTGAGTGTAAGTGCAAATCTAAAACATCTATCACTTACATCTCCAAAAAGAAAGTCTTAAAACAAGCAATACGAATCTCAACGGGTCAAGAATTTGGTTTATCTTGCTTTTTGCTTCTACTCTATAAATAGTATCTATTTCTACAAAACCAATCTTAAACCCACAACGAGCTGCCTTAATAAGCATTTCTGTTTCCATTTCATATCTTTTGGATTCAAATTTAACTTTTTCAACCAATTCCTTCTTTATGATTCGATATCCTGATTGACTATCCAGAATTTTTGTTTTGCACGCAAGAGTCAAAAGAAATGACGAAAAAGAGTTTGCAAAAATCCTGATAGCAGGCATTTTTGGGGTAGCAAATTTTCTTGCCCCTACAACCAAATCAAAACCTTGATTTAATTTTTCAATAAATTTTGGTATGTCGTCAGGATTATGCTGACCATCTCCATCTATAGTCAAAATGGCATCCGCTCCAAAATTAATTGCATAGGAGAACCCCACTTTCATCGCATCTGCTTTTCCAAGGTTCTCTTCATTCTTGTAAACCATTGCACCGCCCCTTTCTGCTTCAACAGAAGTCATATCCCTTGAGCCATCATCTATAACTACCACCTTATCTACATATTTTTTTACTCTTTCAACAACAAATCTTATATTTTTCTCTTCATTATACGAAGGTATAATAGCTATAAGCATTTATATTCCTCAAAATAATCAAAAAAGTTAAACCATTGATCCGGATACTTCCTAACTAAACATTCGAGTGTTTCGGCAAATCTTTTTACATATTCCTGAACAAATTCTTCTTCATTCTTATTTCTATCAACTATTATTTCATCTGAAAGATGCGCATGATATCCGCCATTTTCTTTTACGAGGCAACCAATCGCACTTCTTGCACCAGATTTATGCGCAAGCACTCCAATTCCCTTTGGAAAAGTAATACATTTCCCCATAAACCGGACTCTTGCGCCATCGTGGTTAATATCCCTATCGCTTACAATAGTTGCGATTTCATTACTTCTAAGGGCTTTGTAAACACCTACGACACCACCCTTAAATGGGTGCACAACAAGATTTCCTTTACCTCTAAGTTGCTGGAAAATTTTCTCAACTTTCGCATCTGGCTGAGAAAGCCCAATGCCATGAGCTCTAAATCCAAGATATCCAATAACAAAACCTGCAAGTTCCCAGTTTCCAAGGTGTGCAGTAGGTATAATAACGCCATTATTAGAAGAACATAGTTCATCCAGCCTTTCTTTAATTCCACTAAATTCGGCAATGTGTGATATTTCACTTAAGTCGCGGTATAGAAACATAAAATAGTCCCTTATATTTAATAAAAAGTTTATAAACGACATTCTTGTAGCTTTTTTTATTCTAGAAACATCTTCCTTGCCAAGCACTGTTTCAATATTCTTATAGACAACCCTTCTTTTCCCTGGAGAGAATAAATATACACAAAAACCAAAGAAATAAGCCAGAGCAGTTGTTAAAGGACGAGGTAGTATTTTTATAAGAAATATTCCTAATTTATAAAGAAAAAACATTATTATTTATCCAGCAATATTGGATGAGAAGAAATATAAACTGAATCAGTATTTCTTCTTTCCGTAACTTCTTCGAGTCGTGGAATGAAAGTCTTGTTTCCAAGCATCTCTTTTACGTCGTCCTCTCTTGCTCCATTTGACAAAAGATGTATAAATATCGAATTCCTAAGTATTTGAGGCGAAATCGCTTTATTCAAACCTGCATTAACAGCACATTTTTTAACTATAAGATAAATGCTTTGCCTGGTAAGTCCTTTGCCGCTTCTCTCAACAAACAAATATCCTTTGCCAGTTTTATTGTGTATCTTCATAATTCGTTTCCGCTCAATCAAATATTCATTAATAACCTCAGCAATGTTTTCTCCAAAGAGCAATCGTCTATTAAACTTACCCTTAACTTCAATAAATCTATTTTTAAGATTAAGATCCTTCGTTTTAAGATTTTTTAATTCCGAAGCTCTTATCCCGGTAGCATAAAGAACAAGAAATATTGCTTTGTCTCGTTTAGGAAAGAAATCTTTCCCTTTTATCATTTCTATTACTTTCTCGATATCTTCAACGCTAACATTTTTATACTCTGCCTTTTGTTTTTCAATTTTTATTTCATTAATTGATTTACTTAAATTAACTTTATAGTTTATTCGAATATAATTTAAAAATTTTTTTATTGAAGATTTGTTTCTTCCTAAAGTAGTCCCTTTGCACTTACTCTTGATTCTCTTGAAATAATCTAAAATTAAACCTTCTTTTAAATCGTCAAGATTTTCTATTTTATTTTGTCTCGCAAATAAAATGAAATTATCAACATCATTTTTATACGCAAAGAGTGTATTATTAGAAAAAGATTCAGTTTGCTTTAGGTGTTTAAAAAATAATCCGGAAACTGCCAACAAATTATTATTTTTTTGCATAATACATCTCCTTCCAAAATAATAGTCCAATCAAAGTTTTAGCATCCTTAATCTTGTTTGAAAATATATAATCATCTATTCTATCAATTGGAACTAAAAATGATTGCAGTTCTTCGCCCTGGTCAAACTTAGTCTCTCCCTCTCTAAATTTATTGGCATAAAATACTGAAATCTTTTCATCCACAAAGCCGGGGGTCGAATAAAACTCAACCAATAACTTTAAGTCAACAGGTACTAATGATGTCTCCTCCTCTAATTCTCGCAAAGCACATTGTTCAGGAGTCTCACCATCTTCAATTCTACCAGCGGGGATCTCTATAATAACTTCATTCACTGCAGGTCTAAATTGTTTTTCAAATATAATATTTCCCTTAAACTCTGCTACAATTGCAACTGCATTGGACCCATAGCTAACAATTTCTCTTTCCCATACACTTTTATCGCTATTTTCAACTATTTTTTTATAAATAGTCAGGGCTTTCCCCGAATAAATCTTCTCCTGCTCTAATATTTTCATCAATGTTCACTAATAATATCTTTAACTTTAAGAAGTCTTACTATGTTTTCTCTCTCGAGCTCTTCTAGCTTATCCGTGATGTACTTAACAGTTTCTATCAAATTTGGTATCATAACATACTCAAGCGCATTAACTCTTCTTCTTACTCTGGAGATCTCCAAAGAAATAAGGAAAAGTTCTTGCTGAATAGAAGCAAGCTCTACCATTTTGTTAAGAAGCCTTCTGAAATCTATAAAAACCCGATCTAAAGATGTTTCTGTAAATAAATAAGGGTATGAAAAAGCCTGTCCTTCTGTCTTGAGCGAAAAAACTGGGTAGTGAACGTTCATAATTGATATTTCTTTTGATGAAAGATTTATTGTAAAGCTACTTCCAGAGAAAAGAAGTTTCAATTCTTCCTGGGAATAGGCTGAAGTAAAAATGTAATACCTTTTAATCAAATTGGAAAACTCTTTATCAAAATCGCTTCTTTTTTTGATAAATTGATTTGCTACATCAAGGAAATTCCTCATTAATCCCTCAAGTTTTTCTTTTAAGAGCTTATGGCCCCTTTCTGCAAGAATGAGTCTATCTCTGAGCCTTAAAAGCTCCATTCTTGTAGGATTTACATTAAGAAGCATTCTGAACTGTTCCTTTCTTAATATATTTCGAGAGATACTTATCAATAAACTGAGGTCTTATTCGCTTTAATTCCTCAACAGGTATCATCGAAAGTAATTCCCATCCAACATCAAGAGTTTGTTCAATTGTGCGATTTTCTTCTATTCCCTGTCTCACAAATCTATTTTCAAATTCGTCTGCAAACCTTACAAAGATCAAGTCAGTCTTTGTTAAAGCACTCTCTCCAAGCACTGTAACAAGTTCTCTTGACTCTCTTCCTCTCGCATATGCTGCAAAAAGTTGATTCAGAACATCGGAGTGGTCCTCTCTCGTTTTACCTTTACCAATTCCTTTATCCTTAAGCCTTGATAGAGAAGGAAGTACATCAATTGGAGGGTATAGCCCTTGTTGGAATAGAGTCCTGCTAAGGAATATTTGCCCTTCGGTAATATAACCAGTTAAATCTGGTATAGGATGTGTTTTGTCATCCTCTGGCATTGTCAAAATAGGAATTTGCGTAATTGAGCCAGTCTTACCTTTAATTCTACCGGCTCTTTCATAAATTGTTGCAAGGTCAGTATACATATAACCTGGATAACCTCTCCTGCCTGGAACCTCTTTACGAGCTGCAGAAATTTCTCTCAAAGCTTCACAATAATTAGTCATATCTGTAAGAATCGCGAGAACATGCATTCCAAGTTCAAAAGCAAGGTATTCCGCCACAGTTAACCCAAAACGAGGCGTTGCAATTCTTTCAATAACAGGGTCACCTCCAAGGTTAAGGAAAATAACAGATCTTTCAAGTGCTCCGGACTCTCTGAAATTTTGTATAAAATAATTTGCTTCTTCAAAAGTTATACCCATTGCAGCGAAGACAACTGCAAATTTTTCTTCAGCACCTAATACTTTTGCCTGTCGAGCAATTTGAGCTGCAAGTTCTGCATGTGGCAAACCTGAGCCAGAAAAAATAGGCAATTTTTGCCCTCTTACGAGAGTATTTAAACCATCGATAGAAGAAATACCAGTTTGTATAAACTCTGCAGGATAATCCCTTGCATAAGGATTTATAGGGTTGCCATTTATGTCTAAGCGCTTTTCTGGAATAATCTGAGGGGCTCCATCGATTGGTCGCCCTGATCCATCAAATATTCTTCCAAGAATAGACGGAGAAACACCGATTTCGATTCCCCTTCCTTCAAAACGAACTTTAGTCTCACCTAAGTTAAGTCCAGAAGTTCCTTCGAAAACCTGAATTAACGCTCTATCTCCATTAACTTCAAGTATCTGTCCTCTTCTAAGGGAACCATCAGGTGCTTTTATATCAACTATTTCGTTATAAGTTGCCTTTTCAACGTGTTCTACAATAATAAGAGGTCCTGCAATTTGTCTCGTTGTAATATACTCTTTAGCCATTTTTCACCTCTTCCAATAAGTTTACGAAAGACTTATTAATATCTTCTTCAATCTTGTCAAACCTTTCAAGCTCATCATTGGGAATAAGCTTTGCTCTTGAGATTTCTACTCTCACAGGAAGAGAAATTATGTTATCGAGTTCTACTCCTTTATTTAAAGAGTCATGCGCTCTTCTATCAAACAAACCAATCAATTTCATCATTCTGTATTGCTTCTTTAGAGAAGTAAAAGTATCTTCAGCCATAAAAGCATTCTGTTGTAAAAAATCTTCCCTTATAGACCGAGCAGTCTCAAGCACAACTCTATCATTTGGAGAAAGGGTATCAATACCCACAAGTCGTACCATTTCTTGAAGTTCAGATTCTTTTCTTAAAATAGACATCGCCTTAACCCTTAAATCAACCCAATCCTTGCCCATTTTTTCTTTGTAAAATTCTGCCAAGGAATCAAGGTAAAGAGAATAACTCTTAAGCCAATAAATTGCAGGGAAATGCCTTGCATAGGCAAGTGAATCGTCGAGTGACCAAAAAACTCTAACAGTTCTCAAAGTCCCTTGAACTACAGGGTCAGATAAATCACCACCAGGAGGAGATACAGCTCCAATAACACTCAGGCTGGCTTCTTTTTTCTCCCTACCCATCAAAACCACTTTTCCTGCTCTTTCATAAAATGATGAAATTCTAGAGGCCAGGTAGGCTGGATACCCTTCTTCACCTGGCATTTCTTCAAGTCTACCAGACATTTCTCTCATTGCTTCTGCCCATCTTGAGGTTGAATCCGCCATCAATGCAACGCTATAGCCCATATCTCTATAATATTCTGCAATAGTAATGCCTGTGAAAACAGAAGCTTCCCTTGCAGCTACAGGCATATTCGAGGTATTTGCAATTAAAACTGTCCTCTCCATGAGAGGTCTTCCAGTTCTTGGATCCTTCAATTCTGGAAATTCCATTAAAACATCTGTCATCTCATTTCCTCTTTCTCCACAACCAACAAAAATAATAATATCAGCATTTGCCCACTTTGAAAGTTGGTGTTGCACGACCGTTTTTCCACTACCAAAAGGTCCAGGTACACATGCGGTTCCACCTTTAGCAATAGGGAAAAACGAGTCAATAACTCTTTGACCTGTCACAAGAAGTTCATCGGGCGGAACTCTTCTTTTAACAGGCCTTGGTATTCTAACTGGCCATTTATGGAAAAGAGTTAAATCCTGAATTCCATTTTTAGTTTCAATTTTTGCTATTACGTCTTCAACTTTATATTCACCCTGTGAAGCAATCATCAAAATTGTACCTTCCATCCCGGAAGGTACAATTATCTTATGTTTAACAAGCGGTGTTTCATCAACTTCAGCAATAAAATCTCCACCTTTAAGAAAATCACCTTTATTTACGATAGGATTAAAAAGCCAATTTTTTGTCCTATCAAGAGGGGGCTCAAAAAGTCCTCTAACTACAAAATCACCATATTTTGCCATTAAAACATCAAGAGGCCTTTGAATACCATCATATATTGAACCAATAAGACCAGGCCCAAGTTCAACACTTAATGCAGTGCCTGTTGAATAAACGGGCTCTCCAGGACCAATACCGCTTGTATCTTCATATACCTGGATTGATGATAGGTTTTTTTTAACCTCAATTATTTCCCCAAAAAGTCTTTTAGTTCCAACGTAAACCATCTCGTACATTTTTGCACCAGGTATATTCTCTGCCACAACAAGTGGACCAGAAACCTTAACAATTAAACCCGACTTTTCTTTCATAACACTCTCCTTCAGCATCAACTTGATTTATTGACTCTTCTCCTTTGAAAGGATATTAATGCCAACCGCTTTCTCTACAACATTACTTATTAAGTTTATTCCGAAGCCAGAATAACAAGAAGAAGGAAGGACAAAAATAACCGGGAAAGTTTCAGTTCTCTTCTCTAAAAAATCTCCAAGGTTCCCTGCATTTTCTTCAGTAATTAAGATAATTTCATAATTCATTTTTATAACTTCGTTAATTTTTTTAATGACCTCTTCCCTGTTTTGAACAGTAAAAATGTCAATACCAAAGTTTTTAAACATTAAAGATAACTTTTCTTCCCCCAAAAAAGCGATTTTACTCATAATTATATCCTATAACTTTTAATATTTCCTGGCTTTCGAAATTAATGTTTTTGGCATGAAGTATTTTTTTAAGAAGCTCTGATTCAAAACAAAGTTTTGAAATGTATATAAATACAGGTTCAATGCCAACAGTTATGAACTTGCCGTTATCCAAATAATCCTCAAGTTTTTTTCTAACAAAAATATCTGGCTGAGATCCGAACATTTCATTTACACCATAATGCATCTCTTCGCTTCTTAAAAATTCCTCAAAATCTTCAAAATTTTTGACAGCAAAAATCTTTTTAAAAAAATCTGAATCAGGAAATATTTTCTTCATCATAACAATTGCATTGTTAAAAAATATTGCATCGACTATGTTTTGCTTTATAAGATTAAGAAATCTTCTCAAGATTAACTCTGTATTTAAACTTGCGTAGATATCATAATAACCTTTTATAAAATCACTTTTTGTTTCCAGGGCAGATAACAGAAGAAATTGAATGTAATAAATATCAATAATTAAATTAACCTTAAGTATATCATCCCTATTTTCTGTTAATTTTTTATATGCCGTACTAAAAATGCCAGTATGATCTTTATTTGAAGTAGTTTTAATAAGGCTCTTAATCTCATTATCTGCTATGTCAAAAGCTCCCCCCTCAATAGCCAATCTTTTTAACTTCAAAAAAAATTCTTTACTTCTGAAAAATGAATTGATAAAGCCAGGAGAAACAAATTTCTCCATTTCTAAAAGGGTTTTATTATTGAAAGTTGAGATTCCTTTAATAACATCTATAAATTTACTACCTTGCATATGTTCTTTATAATGAGAATTGAGAAGCTCATTAACCAATTCATCGAATGATAAACTTACCAAACGTTGTATAGCTTCCTTTGAGAAAAGATAAGTTTCAAGGATCTTTACTCTTCCATTTATATAATCATATTCACTTGGCGACTTTAACTCAATATGGAAAAAGCCTTCATCCATTTTCTTTGAATAGCTCCTTAGATATTTCTATTTCGTATTTTTCCTTTAAGTCTTCCAAAATAACCTCTATTGAATCATTAATTTCAACCTCCTCGCCCTTTGTTATGCAACCACCTTTGATATCAACGTTTTGTTCAGAAATAACACTCTCTCTGCTTTTACCAAGCTCCTTTTTCAAAAAATTGCTAAGCTTTTTACCATAAGCTTCCAAATCCTTTTTATTCAAAAAAATCGTTGACTTACCAGCAGGAATATCCCTTTTCAACAAACTTGATAAAAATTTGAAGTATTGATCACTGTTTATGGAAAGTAACTCTTCTTCTACTTTCCTGAATAATGCATCCAGAATCTCTCTTTTTTCAATAAGGTCAGCTCTCTCTAAATTGATTCTTTCAACATCAAGTTTCATCTTGAGAGTATTTCCGAGATCAATAAAAACCTTTTTCTTAGCTTCTTCAAACTTCAACTCTTGGTCTTTGCGAAAGTTTTCTATTTCTTTATCAATATCTGCTTTTACTTCTTCTATTATTTTATAAGTTTCTAAATTTGCCTTTTCTATAATTCTTGCATGGACTTTATTTAAACTCATAGTCTTTAAAAACCTGTTTAAAATGGTTTAGAACTAATCCACAGCGTCAAAAGTAGTCCAATAACCAGACCAAGAATAGCATACGTTTCAACAAGTGCTGGTAAAAGAATTGCTCTTCCGCCTTCTTCTGGTCTCTTACCTGTTAAATCAAGAGATCCTATTGAAGAATGTGCCTGGTCTAAAGCAGTCTTAAATTCAACACATCCAATAGCCAATCCAAGGAAAAAAATTGCAAAACCCTGACCAGCCGTAGCGTGAGGGTTACCTCCGACAAATCCAAAAAATTGCATGAAAAGAAAAGCCAGAATAAGGCTATAAAAACCCTGAGTACCAGGTAGTGCCATAATAACAAGCATTTTACCAAATAATTCCGGCTTTTCTGAAAGAATACCACCCGCATGTGCAGTAGTCCTTCCAATGCCCATTCCAGAGCCTGTTAGACCTAAAGCAGCAACAAAAGCGGCTCCTGCTGCAACCCATAACGACCCATTAGAAAGAAGACCAACTGTTCCCGTGTTTCCCATTATTCTTTACCTCCTCTTTATTATCAACTATTATATTTTTAAATTCAAAGCCTAATGGTTTGAATTCATAACCACCCATATCATAAAATCTTCCAAAAAATTCAAGGAAATTCAAACGCATCGAATGTATAAATGCGCCAAGTACACTCATCATAAGCGCAAGAGACTGTGTTGCAATTAAAACAAGTAAAAGTGGCACTATTCCAAAACCTCCAAACATGTTACCAATAACCTGTGCCATCATATTAAATGAGGAAGCTAAAATAGAGCTACTAAGTCCTAATGCAAAAAGTCGCGAATAAGACAGAGTATCTCCAAGAAAGCTTGTTACTCCATATGAACTTCTTATCCCATATATGTTTACAAGTGCTGCTACAGGTTTAAACATAAAACTATGAACAGAATTCCAACCACCAAGGAGAAGTAAAATTACTCCAACAATAATTAAAGAGTAATCAAAGATTTTTAAGAATGGAAATTTGCTTAGTAATAGAAGTAGCACAAGTCCTGGTAGGAAAAGTAGCCAGCCAACTCCATTGAATATCGCATCAAGATAGTTCTTGCCCCTTATTTTGGTAATTATATTTATAATAACGCCTAATAATTGCGTAACGACGCCTATACCTATGGCAAAAATGAGAAAATTAACAGAGCCGGTAGGTGAAAGTGTATCAATTATTCTAACACTTTTTATGACTCCTGTAATAGCTCCCGAAGGGAAATAAAGTTCAAATAAATTTCCAGCAAAAGAACCAGTTAGGATTCCCACTATAATAGACATTATTCCGCCGTATAAAAGAATTGAAAAGAAATTATGAGCACCTGCATCTTCCCTGTATTTTCTCCTGAAAAAGAAGCCAAAGGCTACGAGAACTAATCCATAAATTGCATCGCCAAGGGCTATACCAAAAAATAATGAAAACAATACGGCAATAACAGGTACCGGGTCAACATTAGAATAAGATGGCACACCAAATAGTTTTACTAAAAATTCAAAAGGCCTAAAAAGTGGAATATTTCTTAGAGAAACTGGCACAATGTCATCTTTTTCAGGATCTGAAATCATTACAATACAATCTTTATCGTTAGACACTGCTAAGATTTTATTTACTTCAATCTCTTTTACAAAGCCTTTTAAAAGAGCAACTTCTTTTCCTTGCAAAAAATTCTCCAAAGTATTGTCTTTGAATTTAAGAGAATTATAAAAATCCTTTAATGCAAGGAGATTTATTTTGAATTTATAGTAATCCTTTATTTTTGATTTTATTACAGTTTTCTCTTTTTCGATCTCAGTAAGTTTCAAGTTTATTCTTTCAACTTCTTCTTCTATAAAGCCTGTAATATTCTCTAAATGTGGAATTATAGAAACGTTATACTTTTTAATTAGACTATTTACTCTGTCATCGTCCTCATTGAGATAAAGTATAAATGCCTTTGTACTATCTTTTTCGGTTTCAAACGGATAAAAAAATATATCAGATAAAAAACTGTTTTCTTCAGAAGATAAAATTGCTAAATCCCTGTTTTTTACGGTGAAGCAAATTGACTTTGTAAGTTTAGTTCCAGAAAAAATAGAATATTGAAAAGGAAAACTTTTCATTATATTTATATAATGTTTTTCTTCTTTTAATACATTTTCTTCCTCGATTAATAAATTAAATTTACTGGAAAGTTCGGACATGTTTCGGTAAAAATCTTTCAAGTTAAAGTTTTCAACAATCTTATCAAATTCATTTCGCAATAAAATTTGCTTGTCAGGAAAAAAAGATTTAAAAAATCCACTTTCACCTACACCAAACTGTTTAAAAATTGACAGTGCAAAATCAATTTCATAAAGTTCCTCTTGATAAGAAGTCTTTGAAATGGGTTTTGTAAAACAAGAAAAATCATTCAGGTCTTCTTCTTTAAAACTTGATATATGAACCAGGTTTAAATGAAAAAGTTTATCTAAGATTTCATTTTCTTTATCTTTATCAACTAAAATATTTACTTTTTTTACTTTTTCAATCATACAGAACCAACAACCTTTTCAATAAGACTTTTTGAAAGTTCGGGTATTTTTTTAGAAGAAATTTCTCTAATATTCTTAAGTCTTCTTTCATTTTCCTTTTTTAAAACAGTTAAGTCTTCTTCAAATTTTCTTTGAAGTTCTTCTTTTTTTGTCTTTATTGATTTATAAAGTTTAGCATTCAATTTATCAACTATTTCTCTTTTTTGTTCCTCTAAATCTACCTTTAATTTTTTAACTTCTTCCTGGGCCAACTCTATTATCTTTTGAGCTTCTTCCTCACTATTTTTTATAAGATTAAGCAAATCTCTTTCAGCCATTTATTCCCCCTGCGAAGCTTTTAAAACTCTCACGTAGGTTTTTTTGTTTTTCTTTATTGATCCTTGAACAAGAGTGCCCTTTTCGCAGACCTCTTTAATAAAATCTTTTTCCTCTTGAGTAATTTCCATCCCTGGAACAAAAACTGGTATGCCTGGAGGATAAGGAGCAACAATTCCCCAGCTTACTCTGCCTACGCTTTTTGAAAGCTCAACGACATCGTAGTCCTTATTAAAAGCATCAGAAGGTGACATTACCTGTTTTCCAGCATAAGGAAAGCAGGGAAATTTAATCCTACTTTTCTCTTTCTTTGGTTTAATATTTTTAAGTACTGAAATTAATTTACCAACATCATCTTTTCCAGTACCAATTGTT
>MNXV01000081.1 GCA_001871575.1 Caldisericum sp. CG2_30_36_11 | reverse complement strand
TGTTTTTCATTTTGAATTCTCTTCTCATGTCTATAATTTTTGTAAGATTGGTATTAAACGGGTAAGACAAATTATCAATTAAGCCATTTTGAAACAAATAGAAAATATTTTCATCTGGTATTGCTGATGAAAGAATTATATTTATTTTTTCTTTGTAAGCTTTTCTTAAAGCTACGGTCATTACATCAAAATCTGTAAATTCAGAAGGTTTAAAATATTTTGAATTTACCTCTTCGATTACAAGAATTTTAAGATTAGGAATATCAAGGAACATTGAAAAAGGAGTTGCAAGAATAACTGTTTTCCCGGCTTTAATTTGTTCAATTAATTTTAATTTTCCTTTTCCTTCCCATGTGACCAATTTACTCCCA
The DNA here is from genome assembly GCA_001871575.1 of Caldisericum sp. CG2_30_36_11. Classification (GTDB taxonomy): domain Bacteria; phylum Caldisericota; class Caldisericia; order Caldisericales; family Caldisericaceae; genus CG2-30-36-11. The sequence continues at coordinate 6,546 of MNXV01000081.1, read as the reverse complement.
AAAGCCTTTTTATAGATTTCTTTTACTCTGCTTAATAAAACGACTTCTGGAAAAACAATTAAAGCTTTTTCTGCAGGCCCTAAGCTTATAAGAAGTTTTTCAATTATTTTTATGCTCCTTCCCTCAAGATTCTCGTTAAAGATAGTTTCTACCTTAAAATTATTAATTTTTTTGCCATTTTCAAATTGATACTCTAAGATTATTTTTTTTGAGGTAAGTAGGTACAAAACATGTTTTCCGTCTTTTATCTTTTTAATCAAAGTTGTTTCATCGAGAATTCTGTTATCGGCGTTCATCAATCTTTGGCATATTAATAGCGCTCTTTTCCTATAAGTATTATCAATTTGATTTATTGCTTTTAATGTTTCTTCATTATTTATTGTGCTTATTTTCAAGATTCTTATTTTTGAAAAAATCTCAATGTTTCTAATTGCAATATTTCCTTTTTCTTGAAATTCTAAGAGATACTTACTTAATGTTCCTTTAAATTTTCTTTTTAAAGACTCGATTGATATAAACTTTTTTTCTAAAAAAATTTTCGCAAGCTCCTTTTTTTTGCCGTGAGTGGAATTATATACTTCCTCAAGACTTTTAACGTTTATCGATTCAACATATTTTTCAATTTTTGTGGATGCTGTTGTTCTAATTAACCTGTTAACAAGCGAATTTATTGGTATTAAGAAAGTATTTGAGGTAAAAAGTAGAAGATCATATATTCTCTGGCTAAAGACGGGTTCTTCGATAATTGCGATAATTTCTTTTACTTTAAATTGAGGAGGAATTTTCGTTATTTGAAGAATAAATCCTGAGCGAAGCTCATTTTTCTCACCGAATGGTATAACGACTCTTGCACCAATCTTAGCTTTCCCTGAAAGTGAAGAAGGAATTGCATAATAGAAAAGATCTGCTTTAGAACTTACCTTATCTACTGTAATTCCCCCAAAAAGTGCATTATTCAAGTTTCTTTAGAATTTCTTCTTTAAGGTCTGTTTTTTCCCAGGTAAATTCCTTTTCTTCTCTTCCGAAATGTCCATAACTTGCTGTTTTTTGGTAGATTGGTCTCAACAAATCAAGTTTTTTAATCATCCCTGCAGGAGTTAAATCTACGATTTCTAAAAGCGTTTTTTCGATTTCTTCGTCTCTCGCTTTACCTGTTCCAAATGTATCAACCATAAATGAAATTGGCATTGCTTCTCCAATTACATAGGCAATTTGAATTAAGCATTCTTTTGCAATTCCAGAAGCAACTACATTTTTAGCAAGATACCTCATCATGTAGCTGGCTGATCTATCAACCTTACTTGGGTCTTTCCCTGAAAGAGCTCCACCGCCGTGGGGCACCATCCCACCATATGTATCGACTTCTAATTTTCTACCTGTCATTCCTGTATCAGATTGTGGCCCACCTATGACAAACTTACCTGTTGGATTTATATGGAATTTTGTTTTATTTGTAATGAGGGATGAAGGTAAAACGGGTTTTGCAATTTCTTCAATGATCCTCTGGCGGGCATTATCTGACATATGTGACTGATCTTTGGGGTCTAAAAGTTCTTCCGTATGTTGAGTTGAAATGATGACATCCGTAATTTCTATTGCTTTATCTTCTTCATATTTTAATGTTACTTGCGCTTTCCCATCCGGACCCAAAAAAGGAGAGAGATCTTCAGGCTTTCCAGATTTCCTTACCTTTGCAAGCTGTCGAGTTAAATTGTGTGCTATAACTATTGGAAGGGGCATCAACTCGGGAGTCTCGTCTGTTGCATATCCATACATTACCCCCTGGTCACCTGCACCACCTCTATCTACGCCCTGTGCAATATCTGGAGATTGTCTCCCTACAGCGTTTAGTACAGCACAAGTTCTATAGTCAAAACCATATTTGGGGGAAGTGTAACCAACGTCTTTTATTGCATTTCTTGCAATATCAGTTATATCTACCCATGCTTTTGTAGTAATTTCTCCACCTACGATTATTAGCCCGTGTGTTACGTAAGTTTCACAAGCAACTCTACCATAGATGTCATTCTTTAAAATTTCGTCTAATACTTTGTCGGATATTTGGTCTGCGAGTTTGTCTGGGTGACCCTCTGTGACAGATTCTGTTGTAACAAACCTTTTTCTTTCATTTTTGACCATTTTCGTCTCCTTCGATAAATTCTTTCAAAAATTGTAAAATTCCTTCAGCAAGAACTTGTTTTTTAGCATTTTCAATAATTTTTTTCTTTCCAAATTTATCAAACATTATTACGCTTCCCTCATCTTTTCCAATATTTACTTCTCTGTTTGCTACTACTATATCCATATTTTTTTCTTTCATTTTTTTTAATGCTTTATTTTCAAGATTCTCAGTTTGAAGAGCAAAACCTACAATAATCTTATTACCTTTTTCTTTAGATATTTCCTTAAGAATATCAGGTGTTTCTAAAAGCTTGAGCGTTATTTCCTTTTTCTTTGGAATTTTCGTAGTAGAAATTGTTTCTGGTTTAAAATCAACCGGGGCCGCAGCCATTATGAGAATATCTGAAGCTTTAAAAGCTTCTTTAGTTGCTTTTAGCATTTCCTCTGTTGTTTCTACTTTTTGGTATTTATCTAAAATTGGTAAATTAGTCAAGATTTCTCCAGAAATTAGATTTGTGTATGCCCCCATTGCCTTGGCTACTCTTGCGATGCTAATACCCATCTTGCCACTGGAATTATTTGTTATAAATCTTACAGGGTCAATATATTCTCTTGTCGAGCCTCCAGTTATTAGTATTTTTTTTCCTGCAAAGAATTTGTCGTTGTAGTTAAGATAGTCGGTAATTAATGAAACGATTTTGTTAGGTTCCTGTAATCTTCCTTTGCCTATTTTAAAATCAGCAAGTTGACCTTCATCTGCTTCAATAAACATCACTCTGTTGTTTTTCAGATGCTCTATATTATCAGCTGTGATTTTGTTAAGCAGCATATTCTCGTTCATACAAGGGGCTATAAAAAGAGGTTTTTTCGAAGCAAGAACAACTGTTAGAAGCAAACTATCAGCTATTCCGGCTCTTATTTTGGCAATAATATCTGCACTCGCTGGCACAATAATAATACAATCAGCCCACCTTGAAAGGGAAAGATGTATCGAAATCCCATCTTTATCGACACTAAACTGATCTTCGTCAGTTAATACCTCATGAGCGCCTAATGACTCAAAGGAGAGTTTATTAATGAATTGCTCTGCACCCTTTGTTAAAATAACTTTTACGCTTTTTTGTTCATTGCGCAATCCTCTTAAAATTTCAATTGCTTTGTAAGCTGCAATGCTGCCAGTTACGGCAAGCAAGACATTATTTTTTATCTTCTTTCTCCTTTAATAGGTTTTTATTAACTTTAGTGAGAAAATCTTCAGCATAAAATGGATTGAATTCAGGGCTTATTTTTGATAAATTTTTGCCTTTCTTAAGAATTATTTGTATAAGCCAGTATTTATTGGCCTTAATTTTTTTTAGAAGTTCCACGTAAAGTTCACTATCTTCCATTTATTCACCTCTCAAGGTTATTATTATAAAGAATTTTCATTTAAATTCAAGGATTTTTGGGTAAATAGTCTAACGGATTTATTGCTTTATTGCCAATATATACCCCAAAGTGTAGGTGAGGTCCAGTTGACCAACCAGTATTGTCGGAATATGCAATTGTCTGTCCCTGTTTTACCATTTCTCCTTTCTTAATTGTAAAAGATTTTAAGTGAGCGTAAAAGGTTGAAACATCTGATCCGTGAGAAATTATAACAAGATTTCCATAGCCCGTCATCCAATCTACATAAATAATTTCACCATCTGCTGCCGCTTTAACCGGAGTTCCGGTATTTACTGCGATATCAATCCCTTCGTGAAACTCTTTTCCTCCCCATATGGGGCTTGTTCTCCATCCAAAACCAGAAGTAATTTCGCCTTTTATGGGCCAAATAAGGCCAGTTTTTAACGTAAGCTGGGACTTCATGGCCTCTTCGATTAATTTTTTTATCAGCGCATCTTCCTTCTTTATTTCCTCTTCTATTTCGCTTTTCTGATATAAATAATAAGTCTTTTTCTCTTGTAAGCTTTTCAACAAGCTTGATTTTATTTCTACTTCATCTTTTAGAATGCTTTGTTCTTGAATTTTTTGATTAAGAAAATTAGTAAGGTCGTTTTTGCCTTTTTGTAGGTTATTTTTTTCCACTAACAGTTCTTGTCTATCCTTTTGAGCTTGTCCCATCAATGAATTACTATATGAAGATATATAAGAAATGTAAGAGATTCTTTGCTGAACAATTGCTGGTTCGCTTCCTTCATATAGCAGCTCCATTGTGGAAACTTGCGAAAGTTTATAAGATAGATTCAGTAGTTCTTCAAGTTCTCCCTCTCTCAAATTTATTTCATTTTCTCTTGATTTTATTTGGGTTTCTTTTTGTGATATTTCATTCTCAAGAGCTGAAATTTTATTTTCTGCGTAATTTATGTTACCTGTAACTATATTTATTTCACCATCAAGGCCGTTTATTAGACTGATTATTTCCTGAGAAGATGTTGTTATTTCTTTAATGGTAGATTTAACTTTCTCAAGTTCAGTTTTGTACTGTTCAAGCTTCTTTTTTTCTTCATCGAGCCCTGAAAGAGCAGGTTGTTTCACAAAAAACAGCGAAAAAAACGAAACAATTATAAGAAAGATTATTATTTTCTTCAACTTACTCTCCTCAACGGTATTAGGCTTCCAATGATGCTCAGGACAAGTGAAAATGCAAGCAAGGACAAGAATACATTAAAAGTGTTTACAGAAAAATAAACGTTTGAAAAGGGCAATAAACTTTGCACTATTGAATCGCTCCATATATTAATCTTTTGTAGTATTAAAATTGATATTGCCCAGGCAATAATAGAGAACATAGAAAATAAAATTAGGAAGGGAAATTCGATAAAACCCTTGTCGGCGCCTATAAGGTTCAAAACCTTTATCTCGGTTTTTCTGAAGTCAATAAGAAAAGAAGTGGAACTTTGTACAATAAATATGAACTCTGCAATTACTACAATCAAAATTGACACGAATAATGTCCATAGGAGTTTTACAAGGTTATTTAGTTTCTTTGCAGTATCTGCTGAAAAAACAACGGAATCGATATTTGGGAAATCTTTTATGAGATCCTTAATTCTTTCACCCGAGGAAAGATCGCTTATTTCTACCTTAATCGTATATGGTAATGGATTTCTTTTGAGAGAATTCATTATATCTTTGTATTGTGGAAAAACATTTAAAAAATCTTGTTTTGCTTGCTCGCTTGTTATTAGAGAAACAGATTTTACTCCATCAATTGATTTAATCTCCTCTGTTGTATTGGCTATTTCTTGAGGAGTGGTATCTAAGGAAAAAAATGCAGTGATGTTTAGTTTATTTGTCGCAGAAAGTGAACTTTGAAAGAGTTTTGTACCAATAATATACGTCGAACCGAGGGTAACTATGCCTATTGTGAGGAAAACAATTGTAATAAAAATAATCTTTTTACTCTCTTTAAATAAAAGCATTGTTTGTCTTAGTAAATAGAAAAATCTAAACATATTCTTTGTTTATTATCCTGCCTTTCTTTAATTTTATTATTCTTTTTGGAGTAGAATTTTCTTCCAACATGTGGTGTGTTGCCATTATAATCGTTGTACCTTTTTCGTTCAAAGCTTCTATGTAAGGCATCATTTTTCCTGCAGTTTCCTTATCAAGGTTCCCGAAAGGTTCGTCTAATAGAATTACTTCAGGATTGGCTATTATTGCTCGTGCAATTGATATCCTTTGTTTCTCGCCCCCTGAGAGTTCTTTTACGAGTTTATACATTTTATCTTTTAATTTCATAGCTTCAAGGATTGTGAAAGATTTGCTTGCTAAACTTCGAAGACTTTCCCCGATAAATTGTAATGGCAGAGTTATGTTTTCAAATACAGTTCTGTCTTCGATTAGCATAAAATCCTGGTAAGAAAAACTTATCTTTCTTTTTAGAGTATGTGAAGGTATGTTTCTTATATCTTTACCCAAGTATTTTATGTATCCAGTTGTAGAGCATTCTTCTCCATGCAAAATCTTTAAGAGTGTAGTTTTCCCTGCACCTGATTCTCCAACAACGTAAACAAACTCGCCTTTTTCTATTGTTAAATTTATTTTTGTGAGAGCAGTTGTGCTGTTTGGGTAAATTTTCTCAAGGTCTCTTATTTCTATCATATTCTCTCCTTAGGCGATTTGAATCCTTGTCCTATTATTTCTGATGCATCTCCGATTATTATAAAACTTTCTGGATCTATTTCAACTGCAAGTTTTTTAATTTTTGAGATTTCAGTATGAGGTATGGCGACCATTAGAACTGTTTTATCTTCGCCAGTGTAAGCTCCTTTTGCTTTTAACTCTGTAATACCTCTTTCCATCTCATTTAATACAGCCTCTTTAATTTTATCAGGCTCTTTTGTAATTATTAATACTGTTTTATAGAATCTAAAACCCTCTTGTGCTATGTCAATTGCATAATTACTTATTAATGCAGCAATTATTGAGTACAGAGGG
>MNXV01000087.1 GCA_001871575.1 Caldisericum sp. CG2_30_36_11 | reverse complement strand
CAGGCTCAAGGGAAATAAATTTGAATCCCATATTCCTTAAATCCATAGCAGTTTTTGATATTTCAAGCGTCTCTTTTGTATATGTACCTCTTACGTAATATCCTTCTGATTTCTTTCTATGTATAGCTACTTCATTTATCTTTGGAAATACAAAGTCAAAAGTACCCTGCCCGTTTTTCAAAACCCTGAATCTGTCATTTGTTTCTTTATTTCCATCAAGGCTCAGCACAATACTTACATCGTTTTCATAGAGGAACTGCTCCTTGTCGGGAGTAAGCAAAGAACCGTTTGTTGTAATGGTAAATCTCCATTTTTTGTCTGGGTAAGAAATTTTTGCATATTTAATCGTCTTTTTAACCGTGTTAAAGGCAAGTAAGGGTTCTCCGCCAAAGAAATCGACCTCAAGAGCGCCTTTTCCTTCTGAGTTTTTCACAAGAAAATCAATTGCAGCTTTTGCATTTTCAGGAGTCATCAAACTTTCTGAGTCACCATAAGAGCCTTTCTTTGCGAAACAGTAAGTGCAGGCAAAATTACAACTGTGCGCTACATTAAGGCATATTGATTTTAAAGTTAGATTAGACTCAAAGTATGGGATTGGTTTTGAAAACAGAATTCCCTGTTCAATAAGTGTCTCAAACTCTTTTTCTATTTCTTCTGTATCAATGTTAAATTTTTCTTTAATTCCTTGTCTGGCTAAATCTATCGAACCTGAATTTAAAAATTCACTTAAAAAATAAAAAGAGGGTTTATCAAAATTAAGAAGTGAACCAGAATTCACATCAAGTGCAAACCTTTCACCATTGAAAGTGAAAAGGTGCACCGATGTTTTGTCTGAAAGGTCAATCAACTACCAGATCCACCTTTTTACAGGCTTTTTGATTTCGCAAACCTGATTTCCAATTGTAACGCTTGTCTTACAAGCAGATTTACAGGGTGTCTGACATTCCCTGCAGTCGTGTCTTTTATCAATATTCCAGAAAGGTTTCTTTGCAATTACTTTTATATGCTTCATGTCATTCCTCCAGTTAGATTATATTAAAACGATGTAAGATTCAAAATATCAAGGTTTAAAGGAAAATATGGAGTTACTTAACCTGATTTATGTTTTTTCTCGTTATTCTAACAAACTTTTCCACAGGAAGGATCATCATAGACCAGGGGATCTGTGCCATAGTAATAATAAGCGATGCCTTTGGGTCAAGGAAGGACAGAGATAGGACAATACCAATTGATATATTTGCAAATGTTTTGGCAGTCATCACTGCTATCCTTTCATCAAAATTGAGAAAAGGCACAGAAAGAAAGCTTAAAAACATAAAAATAAAGTAGCTAGGGCAAGATATCAGAATATATTTAATCGTTTCAACTGGATTGTGTATTATGTGATTGTAATTTACCGACATCACGACGAGCGATATGAATAAAAGTGGGATAATCGTGAAAAGTCTATTTTTGTCGATGAGTATTTGCACTGCTCTATTCCTTATGAATTTTTTTGTTAACATCGCCAGTATCAGAGGAATAATTATCAATTTTACCATTGTCATCATGATCCCGAGGTAATCTACTTTTATAACTTTTCTGAAAAGGATAAAGAAAACAAGAGGAATAGTAATTGCAGAAACAAAGTGAGAGAGCATTATAATCGTTATGGTAAGTGGCGTTTTTCCTCTCATAATTTCTGTCATTGCACCAGATGCAACGCCTGATGGTACTGCCGCAAAAAGTACAAGTGCAGATAAGTAAACGTAGCTAAGGTTAAATGGTTTAAAAACAAAGTAAATAATCACAGGAAATAAAATAAGGTTTACAATAAGAATATAAATCATCAAAATAGGTCTTTTTATATGCTCGACCACTTCAAGAATATCCATTTTTAGGAAGGTAAGAAAGAGAACGAACATCAAAAAGTAAGTGATGTAATTTTTAAGGAAAGAGAAATATGGGAATAATAAACCGAGAGGTACACCAAGTGTTAGAATAAGAGAAACATTATTTTCGACGAAGTCAAGAAACCTTTTCATCTTATTATTTTAATTAAAAGCATTTAGTTTACAAATAGAGATTTATAGAAATTTTGTTTCTATTAATAAAAAAGAATTCACTTAAGTGAACATGAATTAGAAAAGAGTAAATAAACCTGTCCTGAACCCCGGACTGCAACGTTTCAGTGCAGGCTTGATTCAGGAAATCTTAAAAAGCCATTAAAAATTAAATGGAAACAAATTTTTCCTTTATTTTTATAGTTTTCATAATTTATTCACAATTTGTGCTATAATAATAAGTGAAGAGTTTAAAAACAACTCAAGGCCTGCGTTTACTCCTCCTTTTCGCAGGCTTTTATTATTTAAACTCCTCCCCTCTCGCAGCAATTTCGTCTTTCTAAAAACTAATTTCAAAAATTTTTTTCGAAAAAATCAAATTTCTTCTTTAATTATTAGCTCTTCAATTTTATCGAGATCGTACGATAATATTCTATCAGATGATACAAATGGTATACACTCCCTTATTTTTGAATATGTATTTTTTGTGCCTTTTCCAAGAAGCTTGTTTCCCCTAAAATCTACTGCCTGAGAGGCAATGATTAATTCTGCGGCAATAATTTTCCTCAGATTATCAATTACTTTTCTTGCTTTTAATACAGAATTCATTCCCATGCTTACATGATCTTCCTGGTCTGCTGAAACAGGTATTGAATCAACACTTGCAGGTTGGGCAAGCATTTTGTTTTCAGAAACAAGAGATGCAACTGTGTATTGCAAAATCATCAATCCTGAGTGCAAACCAAACTTATTGGTAAGAAAAGGAGGAAGTTCACTCAACGCAGGGTTGAGCAGTCTGTTTATTCTTCTTTCGATCATGTTGCCAAGGTCCGCAAGTATTATGCTAAATAAGTCCATTGCAAATGCCAAAGGTTCGGCATGAAAATTACCGCCAGAAAGTATTTCTTTATCCTTAGCAAAAACGATTGGGTTATCTGTAACAGAGTTTATTTCGCCCTTTAGAATGTTTTCTATATATGATAGGTTCATAAGTACTGCACCATAAACTTGAGGTATACACCTTATCGTATAGGCATCCTGTACTTTTTGAGTGCTGTCTATAAGCTTACTCCCATTAATCTCCTTAAGAATCATATCCGAGATAGTTTTTTGCTCTGAAATATTTCTGACTTCCTGAATTCTTGGGTCGAATGCCTCTTTTTTTGCCTTCAAGGCCTCCATAGAAAGTGCAGAAGCTTTTACCGTCGTCTTTAAAAGATATTTTGCATCCGATATAAGAATCGAAGATATACCTGCTTCAACTGCTGTGCCGTTTATTAATGCAAGTCCTTCTTTTGCATGAAGCCTTTTAAAGGGTTTAAATCCTTTCTTTTTGAGGACAGGTAAGGCGTCTTTCACATTACCTTCATCTATTATCCTGCCCTTTCCTATAAGTAAAAGTGCAATATGTGCAAGTGGAACAAGGTCACCTGAAGCGCCAAGAGAGCCATATGAAGGTACATAAGGATATATTTTTTTATTGAGAAGTTCCAGTAGTTTTTCGATAACTTCTCTTCTTACACCTGAAAAGCCCTTTGCAAGCGAATTCGCCCTTACGAGCATCGTAGCTCTTACCTCAGTTTCAGTTATTGGCTCCCCTGTACCTGCTGCGTGGCTCAATAAAAGGTTTTCCTGGAGTTCTGAAACACTTTCGTCAGATATAACTTCGTCGCATAATTTTCCGAAGCCAGTATTTATACCATAGACGATTTTTTTCTCTTCTAATATTATATTTATAAATTCTGATGATCGGTCAATTTTTTTAAAAGTTAGAGGTGAGAGATTTACAGGTTCAAAGTCTTTCGAAACTTTTAAAACACCATCTAAATCAAGGCTTTTACCGTCGATGAACATATTCTTTTTCAATTACTTCTTCAATTTCTTTAAGAGTTCTTATGTAAGGGGCGCCCTGTGGTTTTTCAGTACCCGGTACATATAAAATTGGATTTAATCCGGCCGATTTTGCTCCAAGGAAATCTATTTTATATGAATCACCTGCATGAACAGTTTCTTCGGGGGAAGCATTTAGTTTTGAACATACTATTTCAAAGATTCTTGGGTCTGGTTTTCTTATGAGAAGTTCATCTGAAAATGCGAAAAAGTCGAAGTATTTTTTAATTTTAAGATTTTTAAGTAGTTTTAGAAGAGATCTCCCGGGTGTTCTACCTGTGTTTGAAATAAGGGCGAGTTTATATTTCTTTTTAAGTCCTGCTAATATATCAGGTATATTCTCCTCTGTAAAAGATGGTGGATAATCGAGTATGCATTCGGTGTAGAATTTAAGGATTTTGTCAAAATCTTCTTTTTTAACTTCTATGCCAAGCTTATTTATAAGATAGTCAATCTGCGTTTCGGGAAGGAGTGACCATTCATTTTCTTTTTCAGGGTTTATAAAAGATGCCACGACCTCACAAAAGAACGAATGTATTTTTTGCATATAAGATTGGTTTAATTTAAGTGTTTTTGAAATGAATTCTGCTCTTAAATTATCCCTTTCTTTTTCGTTGTCTTTTTCTGAATCATCTTTTATGAGGGTTTCCCACAAGTCCAGACTCACGATTTTTATCATTCCTCAAACTCCTTTTTAAACACAAGAATATCCGGGGTCTTACCAATAAAGAACAATTCATCTCCTTCTAATATCAACTCATCTGCAGAAGGTGATACAATTACATTATCGTCTCTCTTGATTGCGATAATATTTATTCCAAAACGATTTCTAAGGGCAAGGTCTTTTAGACTCTGATTAGCAAGTTTTTTAGAAGCCTTATACTCTATCAGGTCAACATCTGCGGATATTGATATGTAGTCGAGTATATTTGCAGAAGTAAGCCTGTTTACAACCCTTATTCCCATATCTGCCTCGGGAAAAACAACTTCTTTAACACCGATTTTTCTTAAGACTCTTTCATGCACATCGCTTGTAGCCTTTGCAATGATATTGTTGATACCGAATTCTTCCAGGATAAGCGATATAAGGATGCTCGACTCAATATCACCCACGGCTATGATAACTGTTTCGCAATTTTTAATTCCAGCAGCGGCGAGTGCATCTGGATTTGTTGCATCAACTATGTCTGCAAAACTTACATATTCCTTTACTGCGTCAACAAGTTTTGGGTCTGTATCAATTGCAAGGACAGGATAGCCTAATTTTTCAAGATCTTTTGCAACAGCAGTACCGAATCTTCCAAGTCCTATTACTCCAAATTGCTTCTTCATATTTCCTCCTAACCCACTGCAACTTCTTCCTCTGGGTATTCAGGGTGTATTTTTTCTTTTCTTGTTGCAAAACTTAATATAAAACTTAAAGGACCAACACGCCCTATAAACATTGTAGCAATAATTACGATTCTTGAAAAACTGGAGAGTTGTCTTGTAATTCCTGTTGAAAGCCCCACTGTTCCAAATGCAGAAGTAACCTCAAATAGTGCTTGCAAAAGAGTGAATTTTTGTCCCTGAGCAACGAGAATTAAAAACGTTGATACAAGAATGATAAAGACTGCAAATCCTATAATAAAAACTGCCCTTCTAACAATGCCAAGTTTTATGGTTCTCCCATTTGATGTTATTGGCATTTTTTCCTTAAAAGCACTCAACAAAAGGAATATAACTACTGCAAATGTAGTTGTCTTGACTCCTCCTGCAGTACCTCCGGGGGAACCTCCAATAAACATAAGAAATATGGTAATAAGAAGTGCGGCCGGATTCATTAATTTTATGTTCAGTGTATTGAAACCAGCCGTTCTTGGGGTAATTGAATAGAAAAATGAAGATAAAATTTTTCCTCTTAAGGGCAAGCTACTGAGAGTAGCAGGGTTATTCCATTCAAGCAATAGTATAAAAATAGCTCCAGAAATTATAAGTATTGCAGTTATTCTTAATACAAGTTTAGAGTGTAGCGAAAGTTTTTTTCTTTCACCTGACGCAAAACGGTCTCTTATCTTATTCAGTATTTCCCAGATAACATAAAAGCCAATTCCACCAAAAATAATTAGTGTCATAACTGTAAGGTTAAGCGTTAAGTCATTTGTGTATCCTGTAAAACTGTTGAAATTTCCAACTATATCAAAGCCTGAGTTACAGAACGCAGAAATTGAGTGAAAAACACCCATCCATATCGATTTAACAGTAGTAAAGTCTTTGAGAAATCGTAATGACAGAGCAAACGCACCAAGTCCTTCAAAAAAAAGAACTGTGAATAAAATTGTTTTTGTAAAGGAAACTATACCTGTAAGCTTGTAAACATTCAAACCTTCTTTTAACAAAAAACGCTGTCTCAGCGTAACTCTTCTATTTGCAAATATCAGGAAAAATGTAGAGATAGTCATATACCCAAGACCACCTATCTGGATGAGAAGAAGGATGACTATTTGTCCGAATAAGGACCAATGAGTGCCTGTATCAACTACAACGAGTCCTGTAACGCATGTTGCAGAAGTCGCGGTGAAAATAGCGGTGATTGGATCAGTAAATCTCTGGGATAGGCTGGAAACCGGTAACATAAGAAGGATTGCACCAGTAGTTATTACAGCAAGGAAACTTAAAACTACCAGTTGTACTGGAGTAAATTTTTTAGACATTTCTAAACTCTTCTCAGTTTAATCTTATATATCATTTTATCAAGCTTGAATTCTTTTTCAATTAGTGAATCTTCGATTGCTCCCAATTCTTCTGCAAGAGTCTCTGTTTTTATGTAATCTTCATAATTTTTGATTACAACCTCTTCAGGTTCTATTGAAAGGAGAATCCTGTCCGAAATGTTGAGGTTTGCTTCCTTTCTCATATTCTGTACAGTGTGAACTATTTCTCTTGCAACTCCTTCCTCTAATAGTTTATCTGTAAGAGTTGTGTCGAGGAAAACAAAATATCCGTTATCGTATGTTCCCATAAAATTTTGTTTTCCTTTTATTAAAATAAAAATATCTGAAAGGTTTAAAGTAATTGTTTCATCGTCTAATTTTAAGTCGAGTTTTCCGTTTTTTATAAATTCAAGAGCTTTTTCTTTATTCCCGATCTCTTTTAAAATCTGTGGGATTTTATTCCCGTATTTCTCACCCATTACCGGAAGATTCGGTTTAAGTTCTACTGTACAGTATTCGTCAATGCTATCTATAAATTCAATGGATTTTATGTTCAATTCTTCCATTATGATGGATTTGTTTTCTTCGATAATTTTCTGTTCAGATGGTTCTTTAAGATATATGAGCAGTTTTTCAAGTGGCTGCCTTACCCTTATCTTTGAATCCTTTCTAAGACTTCTTCCCATGCTTGTTATATCGATTACAAGTTCCATATTGTCTATGAGTTTTTCGTCAATGAGTGTAATATCAGGTTCAGGATAATCTTCAAGATGAACGCTCTCCTTAGCGTCTTTTAAAACTCCTCTTGTAAGGTTTTGATAGAATGTTTCTGCTGTGAAGGGTGTAAATGGTGCAAGTATAAGGGAAAGTTTCTTTAATACTTCATACAGGGTTAAATATGCAGATATTTTATCCGCGTCATTTTCACTCTTCCAGAATCTTCTCCTTGAACGCCTTACGTACCAGTTTGAAAGCTCGTCTACAAATTTTTGAATATCTTTTGTAATTGGAGTAATTTCAAATTTATCAAACTTGTCTTTTACTTCTTTATTTATAGATTCAAGTTTTGAAATAATCCATTTATCAAGGATACTTCTTTTTTCTATTGGTATATATTCCACACTGTTTGGGTCAAACTTATCAATATTTGCATAAAGCGAGAAGAAGGAATAGACATTTCTCAAAGGAATTATAAAATCTTTCATTGCATCATTTACAACATTCGGCCCAAACCTTCGTGGGTTCCATGGAGGTGAAGCAGTGTATATTGACCATCTAAATGCATCTCCTCCCTGTTTATCGAGGATTTCCCAGGGGTCTATCACGTTTCCCTTTGATTTACTCATCTTCTGCCCTTTTTCATCCAGGATCAGTTCAAGGCACATAACGGTTTTGTAGGGAGGCACTCCCTTTATAAGGGTTGAGATGGCAAGCAATGAATAGAACCACCCTCTTGTTTGATCTATTGCCTCGGTGATAAAATCCGCAGGGAAGTTTTCATCAAATTCTTCAACGTTTTCAAATGGATAGTGCCGCTGTGCAAATGGCATTGAACCAGAGTCGAACCAGACGTCAATTACTTCTGGTACTCTTTCCATCTCACCACTGCAGTGAGGACACTTAAGGTGGATTTTGTCAACATATGGCTTATGAAGTTCGATATCTTCAGGTACTTCCTCAATTGCTTTCTCCTGAAGCTCTTTTATACTTCCAATTGATTCAATATGACCACAGCTTTTACATTTCCATATATTAAGCGGTGTTCCCCAGTACCTTTCTCTTGATAACGCCCAGTCGTTTATGTTTTCAAGCCAGTTGCCAAACCTTCCGTGCTTTATGTTTTCAGGGAACCAGTTTATTTTCTCGTTATTCTCCATGAGCAGGTCTCTTATCTTGCTTATTTCTATAAACCATGAGCTCTTTGCATAGTAAAGAAGAGGTGTATCGCATCTCCAGCAGAAGGGATAGTCGTGCTCGTAAAGTTCTTTTTTAAATAGTAAACCTCTCTCTTTGAGGTCTTCAATAATCAGAGGATCTGCTTTTTTAACAAACATTCCCTTCCACTTACCTGCTGTTAGATTTCCCTCAAGGTCAACAAGTTGAATAAATGGAAGGTTATACTTTTTTCCTGCCTCGAGATCATCTTCACCAAATGCAGGTGCCATATGGACAATACCCGTGCCGTCTTCTCCTGTAATAAAGTCGCCAAATATAACTTTAAAAGCTCTGTTTTCTTCGTCTTTTGTAAATTCTGCAAAATCGAATGGTGATTCGTATTTTATCCCTTCAAGGTCATTTGTGCTGAGTTTTTTAATTACTTCAAAACCTTCGCCCAGAACTGCTTTTGCTCTGTTTTCTGAAAGGATTAATTTCTCACCTTTATAATTAACCAGAAGATATGTGAATTCAGGATTTATTGCTGTAGCTACATTTGATGGGAGAGTCCAGGGAGTTGTTGTCCACACGAGCAGCGATGTATCCGGGAATCTTTTATCCTTAACTTTAAAACGTATAAAAATTGAAGGATCCTTAATCTTTTTATAACCGAGTGAAACTTCGTGTGAAGATAGGGTTGTCCCACATCTCGGGCAGTATGGAACAACTTTATATCCTTCATAAAGAAGGCCCTTATCAAATATTTGCTTCAGCAGCCACCAGACGCTTTCAATGTAAGTGTTGTCATAAGTCTTGTATGCATTTTTCATGTCAAGCCAGAACCCAATTCTATCAGTTATCTTCTCCCATTCTTCGGTATATTTCATTACATTTTCTTTGCAGAGAGCATTAAATTTTTCTATACCATATGCTTCGATCTCTTTCTTTTTATGAATATTGAGCATTTTCTCGACCTCAATTTCCACGGGAAGTCCCTGAGTATCCCAGCCACCCTTTCTTGGCACATAGTATCCTGTAAGAGATTTATATCTCAGAACCGTGTCCTTGTAAATTCTTGAAAGTCCATGATGAACTCCAGGCATGCCATTTGCAGTTGGCGGACCTTCAAAAAATACAAAACGAGGCCTTCCTTCTCTTATCTCAAGGCTTTTCTCGAATATCTTGTTTTCCTTCCAGAAATCAATTATCTTCTTCTCTTCAAGAGGAATCTTGTTTGCATCTTCCAGTTTCCTAAACATATTCAGCTCCTTTGCTCAAAATATATATAAAAAGTATAAGATAATGTAATTTATAGTCAAGAAAATATACATGTTGTCAAAATATTTTAGACTTCTAAATTTGAAGGGGCTAAGTCCAATCGAAATTTTTTAAAAAATGCTTCTAATCCACGATATTTAATCTTCTGTAATCCATGCTCTTTATCAGTGGATTCCGGAGGATTAAAAAGAAATTTCTTGTCTTTAGAGAATTCGATACCCTTATGCTCGTGTTTTAATATTTACTTTCGTGCTTTAATGTTCGCAAATATCAAGAATATTTACTGTTTCAGTATAAATCACCTGAGAAGGATCAGTGGATTTACTCTTCTGGAACCTTCTGAAAAGAGTAAAGGTTACAAAGGATTAAATCCATACTCCTTTCAGTGGATTATAATCTCGTGCTCGTCGGTTATTTCGGCTGCCTTTGAAAGCATTGCCCCCACTGAACAATATTTTGTTCTTGAAAGCTCAATGGCAGTGCTCAATTTATCTTCAGGTACATCTCCCCAAATTCTGTACTTGAGGTGAATCTTTGTGTAAACCTTCGGGTGCTCCGTTGCCTTCTCGGCAGTAATTTCAATTCTAAAATCATTGTATTTAACTTTCATCTTGTTGAGAATTGAAATTACATCCATTCCTGTACAACCCGCAAGGCCCATAAGAATAAGTTCCATTGGCCTTGGACCTGCGTTATGTCCGCCTGATTCTTCTTGAGAATCCATTACAATCCAGTGGTTTGAGTTTGCCTTTGCAATAACTGTCATACCGTATGCTTGTTTTAATTCAACTTTAATCTTGTCTCCCATATTTTAACCTCCTCAAAGTTTTTTAATTATATCAAACTATCACACATTTATTAAATGTGAATTTACTTGCCTTACAATCTTATAATAAAAGTCTTACAAAAATTTTCAATTTTTTCTTTTTGTGGTAAACTTAGGCAGGAGGTGGATACGATGTCATCGGTATATTTAATACCCATAAGTTTAATTGTAATCATTATCTTTGTACTGAGTATCAGAATCGTGCAGCAGTGGCAGAGAGGCGTTGTCTTTTTCCTTGGAAGGTACAAGAGGGAACTTAAGCCCGGGTTCAACTTAATAATACCTGTTTTTGAATATGTTCGATATGTAGATGTGCGTACTCGCACAATGGATGTTATCCCACAGGAAGTTATGACCAAAGATTCTGTTCCAGTTAAAATTGATGCAGTGGTTTACTACAGGGTGTTTAATGCGATGAAGTCGATCGTTCAAGTTGAAAATTTTGTTTCAGCATCTACCCTTATGGCACAGTCTAAGTTAAGAGATGTCGTGGGGAAATACGACCTTGACACTCTTCTTGCAAGTAAAGATAAAATAGGAAAAGAAATCCTCGAAGCCTTGCAGGGACCAACAGATGATTGGGGAATAACCATTGTAAGCGTTGAGATTAAGAATATTGAGTTGCCTGATAATATGAAGCGTGCAATGGCAAAAGAAGCTGAAGCAACAAGGGAGAAGAGGGCTCGTCAAATTAAAGCATCTGCAGAAGAAGATGCGAGCTTAGCTTTTCTAAAAGCGGCCAAAAATATGTCAGAAGCACCTGGAGCAATACTTTTAAGACAACTTCAAACATGGCAGGAAATTGGTGCAGAACAAAACAGCTTGATTATCCTTGTCCCAACTGAATTTGCAAAAGCAATCGGGAGACTTCAGTCTAAAAAAGAAGAAAAATAACCTGATGAACAGAATACAGGTTAGAAAAAAGTAAACCTCTTGAAAAGGATTAGAGGTTTATTCTTCTGTAATCCACAATCTTTATCAGTGGATTCCAAAGAAGTAAGATGTTTGAATTTTGGAGAGTAGTGAAGAAAAAGTTTTCTTAACTTTGCTGTTTTTTTAATTAAAAAAGCGCTTTAACTGAAAACCATAAAATAAAGAATAAAACTAAAACTTAATAAACTTTTATGTGCTCCAAAGGATAATCTCACAGAGAGCTTGAAACTAAAAGTTACAGATGCCGCTATATATGCAAAAAGTCGGGCAGTCAAGCCCGGCCTGAAGCTTCAGGTAAATTAATTATCTATAGTTCTTTATAAGTCCAACCCTTTCGTTAAACTCTTTTATGAGTTCATCCCACTTTTTATAAGATTCAAATTTCTCAACCCAATAATTATTGTCAAACCATTGTGTATTAAGCTCTTCGATTGTCTTTCCCTGTTGCTCAATCCATGTGAAATATTTGAGATTATGAATCCTTTTCTTATCCCAGTGGGACATTTCAAGCACCCAGTCTACTGAAATTCCCGTAAGGTATCTTTCAAAATCTTTTCCTGCATCCATTTCGGCATATTCGCCATATTGTTCTCTTAACTCTTGTATTCTTGATTGATAAAGTTCCATTGAGTCTGTTGATACGGTAAATACAAAATCATTTTCAGTAAGCTCGTAATACTTTGCCATTTTAATTGAGCCAAGAATATTCGCAATTGATGAAATTCCAAGAAGGTCAAATCTATCAACAAGAGGATTGCCTTTTAAAACTTTTTTGAGGTACATTTTACCATTTTCTTCGTTAAATAGCCTAATGAGATGCATTGTTGCTTCGTCATCAATAGCAATTGCCATATCAAGATTCTTGACATCCATAATCCATGGTATATGCTTATCTCCAATCCCTTCTATTCTGTGGGCTCCATATCCATTGTAAAGCATTGTGGGGCACTGAAGTGCTTCGCCTGCTCCAATTTTAATCTTTGGGAACTTATTTCTTAAATAATTTCCACTTCCAAGAGTACCTGCTGAACCCTGTGTAAGGAAAAGTGCAGAAAGTTTATCTCCTTGTTTTTTTTCCTTTTCAAATACTTCTTCCATTGCAGGACCTGTCACGGTGTAATGCCACGTTGGGTTTCCAAACTCCTCAAACTGGTTCAGGACGACAATTTCTTCTGGATATTTGGCTTTAAGCTCCTTTGTTTTATCGAATACTTCTTTTACATTGCTCTCGGTGCCCGGGGTTGCATATACTTCAGCCCCGATACTCTCGAGCCATTCAAATCTTTCTTTTGACATTCCTTCAGGAAGCACTGCAATGCTTTTGCATCCTAAAAGATTCGAATCATAGGCACCACCTCTGCAGTAGTTTCCTGTTGATGGCCATAGCGCCTTCTGAGTTGTCGGGTCGAATGCACCTCTTGTGAGTTTCTCAACAAGCGGACCAAATGTTGCTCCCACTTTATGTGCGCCAGTGGGGAAAAATTTCCCAATAAGAACAAAAATCCTTGCCTTGACTCCGCTTAGTTCAGGTGGGATTTCAATATAGTTTACACCATCAAACCTACCTCCAGATTTAACAGGCTCATTTTTCCAGGTAATTCTGAAAAGGTTTCTTGGGTGTAAATCCCAGAGTCCTATACTTTTTAACTCTTCTTTTATCTTATCTGGAATTTTTGAAGGGTCTCTCATCTCTTCATAAGTGGGAATAATAATGTTTCTTTCTCTTGCTCTTTTTACTGTTCTTTCAAGTACCTGCTCATTTACTTTCTCTTTTTCAATCATTATGCACCTCCATTGCATTTTTTAAGGTAATTAATTCACTCAGCCTCGCCACTTTTGTTTTCTTTTTGTTTTTAAATATTATGACATCAAAGTCAAAGATTGATAGGGTGTTTTTGATAGCTTCTTCAAGATACGCCCCGAAATTTGAAATGTTATGTGCATCTGAACCAATAGTTACTTCTCTTCCGCCAAGGTCTCTGTACATCTTTATAATATCATCTGTTGGATATTGCTCACCTAAACCAAATCTGAAGCCCGAACTATTTATTTCTATTACCATATTCTTTTCGATTATTGTTGCAAGAATTTTTTTGATTTTTTCTCTGTATTTCTCAATCTTGAAGTTTCCGTATAGAGAAATACCATGCCTTTTTATGATGTCAAAATGCCCCACAATTTGAAAGAAATCTGTGTTGACCATCCTGTAAAGTTCATCAAAATACATATTGTAAGAGTAATTTTCGTCTTTGTCTTTAAAAAATGGTATTCCGTGTGCTCCTGAGAAGGTGATACCCTCAAGACGATGCACTGAGCCAATTATATAATCGTAAGGTCTGCCTGATATATTTTCCTCTATACTTTTCTCAAGGTCTTTCTGGTAGGTTACTTCTGTTGCAAAAAAAAGGTTTAAGTTATTTTCATACTTTTTTTTCAACATGTTGTAGCTTGAAAGAGCATCTTCATATCTATAGTAGCCATAGTCCTTATCAGTGGGATCAAGGTCAATATGGTCACTAAAACCAAGGTATTTTATGTCCCTTTCAATTGCCAGAGTAATGTACCTTTCAGGCTCTTCTTTAGAGTCCTTAGAGAATTTTGTATGAACATGAAGATCTTCTACAGTCATTTTAATATTCTATCTATTTAGGGTAAAAAATCAATGTAATTTTATTGTTGATTTAATCAATCTTTCCACATTGTCAACGCCTATCTCTTCAACAATTAATTTCTTTAAATTTGTCATTCCTTTCTTTAATCTATAATTTATGCAACTTCTACTAACTTTTAGATCTTTTGAGATCTGAGTTATATTTTTGCCTCTAAAGAAAACTTCTTCGATTACGGTTCTTTCGCTATTTTTTAATTTCATTAAATTTCTTCTTATAATTTCTTTTATCTCCTTAATTGCCTCCTCATATACAACTTGTCCTGTCCTGAACTTGTTTCAGGATTTTCTTTAATTGATATCATAATTCTCCTCCACAGCTTTCCTTCTATTTAACTCTTCTTTTATAAACCTGTACATTGCTCTGTTTGAGACTTTTTTAGCTATTTTTTTCACCTCTTCGATGCTACGAGAGTTGCTATATTTTCTGAATATGAGGATTGTTGCAAGGCACCCTTCCTAAAATAAATCGTCTCTCTCGAGGTTAAATTTTCATGCATAGTACCAGGAAAGTTTTTTAATAAACCCGGATTCTTTCATTAAAAATTCTTCTTCCACTTCATTCTTCTTTAACTATAGTTTACTATAGTTAAAATGTTCAAAATTAATTTGGATATACTGAAAGATTCTGCTAAAATTCAACGAATAGGAGGCAGGCAAATGGACTATTTTATTGAGAGAAATAAAGAAAAGTTAATTGATATAACAAGAAGGGTTCTAATGATCAGAAGCGTAGAAGGCAAGTATGAAGAGGATGCCCCTTTTGGTAGAGGAGTAAAAGAAGCACTTCTCAAGGCTCTTGATATCGGAAATGAATTGAATTTCAAAGTCGTAAATCTTAATGATCTCGTAGGATATGTAGAATATGGTGAAGGCGATGATATTATAAGTGTTCTTGGGCATCTTGATGTTGTGCCTGAAGGTAATAATTGGAAATATTCGCCATTTGGTGGAGAAATTCACGATGGAAAAATTTATGGCAGAGGTGCGGTAGATGATAAAGGGCCAACAATGGCTGCCCTCTTTGGACTTTATGCATTAAAAGAAACAGGTTTAAAAATATCTAAAAGAGTGCGTATTGTTTTTGGCACAAATGAAGAAACCGGCTGGAAAGATATGTCTTATTACAGAGAAAAAGTCAAGGAACCTATAATTGGTTTTGCTCCCGATGCTCAGTTTCCTGTAATTAACAGAGAAAAAGGTATTTTAAATATCATCTTACGTAAGGATTTTGTTACGTTGAACGATTCTGTTAAAATATCTGGCGGAGATAGGTCTAATGTGGTGCCTGATCGTGCAGAGGCAGTTTTTAAGAGCAGGATTATTTTGAAATCTGATAACCCTGATATTTCTGTTGACGGGAACAAAATTTTTGCAAAGGGTATTTCTGCGCATGCGTCTCTTCCTGAGAAAGGGAAAAATGCAATAGTAACACTCTTCGAGGTGCTCGAATCGGTTGAATTACCGCTCGAAGTAAGGGAAATAGTTGATTTTGTTGTTAATGTAATTGGCAGAGATTTCTATGGAAAGACCCTCGGAGTTGATAAGACTGATGAATATTCGGGAAATTTAACGCTTAACCTTGGAGTAATTAAAGTGACCGAAAATTATGGTGAGTTATCTTTCAATATAAGATATCCTGTGACAGACTCTTATGAACGTATTGTGGATGTATTTAAAAAACAGGGGAATAATTTCAATCTTAATGTTGCATCTTTTAAAAACCAGCCCCCTCTTTTTGTTGCTGAAAATGAACCCATTATTACAAAACTTATTAAAGTTTATGAAGATTTTACCGGTGAAAAGGGTTATACACTCTCAATTGGCGGCGGTACATATGCAAGGGCTATGGATAAAGGAGTGGCATTTGGTCCATATTTTCCAGGAATGGAGGATATTGCTCATCAGGCAAACGAGTTTATTGGAATTGATCATATTGTAAAACTTGCCAGGATCTACGGCAGGGCAATTTACGAACTTGCAAGGTAGCATAGAGGTTGAAGGATCATTCTCTTTAGAAAAGACCCTTCACTGTGGGCAAGTATTCAGGTTTTATTTTAAGGAAGGAAAAATTTTCCTTCCTTATTTAAATAGCCTGCTCAAGCTTGAAGAAAAGAGTTCTACAATTTATTATTCAGTTTTTGGAGAAGCCCTTTCAGATTTGCAAATTAAGAAAATTCTGGGACTCAATCATAGTATTAATAAAATAAATTCTTATCTTGCTAAAAGAGATCCTAGGTTTAAAATAGTAATTGAATTTGCCAACGGGTTAAGGATAATGAGCTTGCCTCCCTATGAAACTGCCATTTCTTTTATATTTTCAATTCAATCTTCAATACCTGTGATTAAAAAAAGGTTGAATACATTGTCTGAATATGCAGGACATTGCATCGAGATCGGTGGAGAAAAATTTCATCTTTTTCCTAAAAGCAGTGATTTAAAAAGCCTTTCTAAAAAAGAGATCTCTTTGCTTAAACTTGGCTTCAGGGAGAAGTTCTTTGCAGAGTTTATTAAGAAATACGATGAAACATTTTTCGAAAATTTAAAACAGCTTAATTATGAAGAAAAGAGGAAAGAGCTTTTAAAAATAAAAGGAATCGGTGAAAAAGTTGGTCAGTGCATACTTCTCTTTTCTCTTGACGAGCTATCTGCATTTCCAGTGGATGTATGGATCAAAAGAGGGATGAAATATTTCTTTAATGAGGTTGGCACGGAGAGAAAACTTAGTGAAACAGGACGAAAGATCTTTGGAGAGTTCGCGGGGTATGCTCAAGAATATATGTATTATTTTTTGCGTTTTTCAGATGTTAAAACTTGCTAAAAGTATGTGAATACATAAAAATTTAAATATTTGTAATTTATTTGTATTATGATAAAATATATTGGAACCCTGCGGAGTTCGCGCTAAACTTAGCGGATTTGGGCTAACGCTTAATTCATGGAGATGGATGTACATTTAGGATGAAGCCTGCGGGCTTCCCAAAAGTGCGCTGGTAGTCTCCACTTGTCCTTTGGACTCCCGAAATCTGCTAAGTCACGGCTCATGTGGGGTTACGGAGGTTTGATGGTTGCGTTAACTGTTGCTATTTGGGTGCTCGTAGTAGAAGTATCAATAGGATTGGTTGCAATCTTCGTTTTCCTCGTGAGCATTAGAAATGAAGTGACGCAAACACTGAAGGAAACGCATATTCTTATTAATACCGTGAATGAAAAAGTTAATTTATTAAGTGATGAACTTCAAAAGACATTAAAAAATTCGTCTGAAGTCACTGCAAATTTAAAAAATACTGTTAAAAAGATAAACAATACTCTTTCAATCATCAATGGCATCACTCCTTTAGCTACATTTTCCATTGCATCAAGAAGCGATAAAACCAAAAATAGCAGTTTTTTAGATAACTTGCTTAGGATTGGAAAATTTGCTCTTATAGCTTATCAGGGGTTTGCGATGTACAAGAAGTATTTTTCAAGAGGAGGTAAAGGAAATGTCTGAAGAAAAAACTGGTGCTTTTATAAGCGGCTTTTTCTGGGGAGTAATTGCTGGCTTTGTAATTGGTATTCTTTATGCACCAAGACCTGGTATTGAAACAAGAGAAATTTTAAAAGAAAAAACAAAGGAACTTGGTGAAAAAACAAAAGATTTTGTAGAAGAAACTAAAGCAAGGGGGAGAGACCTTCTTACTGGTAAGGGAGTAGAAATACAGGAAGAAAGCGAAGAAAAGTAGTTGAATTTTTTTATCTTTCATGTATAATTCTTGAGCTTTGAGAAGTCGTCTAATGGTAGGACAGGGGACTCTGGATCCTCTAATGATGGTTCGAATCCATCCTTCTCAGCCAGAGGTGGCGTAGTAGAACAACGGTGAGTTCGGGGGGCTCTCAATCCCCAGACCAGGGTTCAACTCCCTGCTACGCTACCATTTTTTATTTTTGCTCTTTTTTCTATAATTAAATGAAAGGGATTTATGAAAACAGGAATAGTGGGACTTCCTTCTTCGGGGAAAACGATGCTTTTTAAGGCGCTTGTTGGGATGGGCGTTCAAATTTCGTATGATAAACCCAATATAGGGAATGCAAAAGTTTTTGATCCAAACATTCTTGAACTGTCAAACTTTTTTAAACCTCAAAAGACAACTTATGCAGAAATTACCTTTGTAGATATACCAGGTGTTCCTAAAGGTATAGAAAATGCAAAAAGAAGAAACGAGATTTTCTCCCACATAAGACAGGTTGATGCTCTTATTGAAGTTGTTGATGCATTTTCGGGTGAAGATGTCGAGACAAAGATAGTGGACTTTGATTCAGATCTGATAATAATGGACCTTGATGTGGTAGAAAAAAGGCTTGAAAGGCTAAACAAAGAAAAGTTTGATCCAAAGAAGGAAATGGAGAAAAAATTTCTTGAAAAATGTTTAAATGAAATAAATGCCGAAAAACCTATTCGCGTTCTTGAACTAAGCAGAGAAGAAAAAAGCCTCATTTCTCCATTTGGTTTTTTTTCAATTAAGCCAGTCCTTTACCTTTTAAATGTAAAAGACAGCGAGATTGACAGGGGTAAAACTTTAAGAAACCAACTTTCTGAAAAATTTAAATTCAATAAGAATCTTTTCCTTTCACTACCAGTAGAACTCGAAACTGAACTTTCCGATCTGAGTGAAGTAGAAATGTCTGAATTCCTGAAATCTTACGGGCTTGAAAGACCAGCACTGCCTGAGGTTATTGAGGCGACTATGAAAATTCTAAACTACCAGACTTTCTATACAGTTGGAGAGGATGAAGTTAGAGCATGGATTGTTGAAAAAGGAACCAATGCAAGAAGTGCTGCAGGAACTATTCACTCCGATATCGAGCGGGGATTTATTGCCGCAGAAGTTATTTCTATCGATGATTTCAAGAGCTTGAATTTCTCATTTAAAGATGCAAAAGCAAAGGGACTGTTAAGAATTGAAGGCGAGAATTATGTGTTGAGAGAGCACGAGATAGTACATTTCAGGTTTAATGTATGATAAGAACCATATTTGAAATAGCAAAGGATAATTCGGTTACAAATTATGAAGAGATTTCTAAAATTCTTAGGTGAATATACTTTAAGTATTGTTATCCTGCTTGCAGGCATTGTGTTGTTTTTGCTATTTTTCTATTATGATTTCAGAACTTACGGCTCTCCTTTCTATTTGAGATTATCTGAATTTCTTCCAGTTTCTTATTACTTGCTTGTCTTTTTACTGGTTTTCCTGTTCTTTTCTGTAGTTTACCTGTCGATTATGGCAATAAGGCGTAGGCTTACAATTCTCGAAGAATTAAGCAAATTAAAGACTATAGACAGTGTAACGAAAGATATCTTAAAGGTTGAAGATTTCGGGGAAAAATTAAAGATCTTCGGGCAGGGAATAGTTGATTTCCTTGGCGTTTCTCTGGTAGGTGTATTTGTAAGTGCAAAAGATGGTTTCAAGGTAGAATTTGTAAGCGAAAGGAATAAGGAGAAAAGAGATTATCTATTTAGTTCGATTGAAAAAAAACCGCTTGATGCGACAATAGAGTCTTTCGAGATTTTTGATGCAGATTGTAGCATTGTCATTTCGGGTAAATTAAATGCTAAGGCATTAAACGAACTTAGTGAGTATATCGAATTTGTAAGGCCAGTTTTAGGCAGTGCGAGGCTTGGGATTAGTGTTGAAAATAAAAAAACAAAAGTTGAGGAATTGCTTAAAAAGTATCAAGTTTTAAATAAATTTATCATTGAGTCAAAGGCGTTGTGGACTTATGAGGATATTTACTGGAAAAGCGTTTCTGTAGCTGTTGAAATCTTTCCTTTTGCGAGTGCTTCAATTATCGACGTTTCCGGGCCTCAATCTCAGTGGAGTTTTGCCGCATCAAAAAATGTCCCCAATGAAAGAATTGCAGTAGTTAAAGAAAGAATAAAAACTCCTGAGTTTGGCGAAAACCTCAGGCTTATTAAAGAAAAGAAATCTGTCCTTCATATAGTAAACGCTGCTGATTATCCTGGATGGATTCAGGTGAATGGATATGCCTTTTCTTATATAGGCATACCGATTATATTCGATGAAGAAGTAATAGCAGTACTTAATATTGACGGATATAAGCCTTATCAATTTTACGATCAGGATTTGGTATTTGCTGAAGCTTTGTCTCTTACTGTTAGTACAATTGTGGAAAAAAATAAAAAACTCGAAGAATATAATAAATCTTCTATCACAGATCCTTTAACAGGCCTTTATAACAGGAGAGAATTTGACAACAGGATAAAGGTTGAAACTGAAAGAGCCGAAAGGTATTCAAGGTCTTTAAGTATTATGAGCATGGACCTGGACCACTTTAAGCAATGGAACGATACATATGGGCACCTGGAAGGGGATAGGCTACTTAAAGAATTTTCAGATATAATTCGTAAGTCAATAAGAAATACTGATATTCCATTTAGGGTTGGTGGGGACGAATTTATGATCCTTCTTCCTGAAACAGACATTGTACAGGCAAGAAACACCGCTCACAGAATATCAAAGCTCGTAAAAAGTTCTAATTTTGATGAAAAAGTTAAGGTCGCAGCATCAATTGGTTTAGCAGAGTATAAACTCGAACCAATACAAGACTTTCAGAAAAGGGTTGATAAAGCCCTTTATAAGGCTAAATCATATTCTTCAGGAAGGGTATTTACAGCAAAGTAGAATTTATCAGTCGAGTTTAAACAGATTAAGTATCGTTACTTCCCTTTTTACCCCATTCCAGAGCACATTTGAATTAAGTGCCTCAGAAACAAATCTTACAGGTACAAAAGTTCTTGAATCTTCAATAAAAGGAGCAACATCCATTTGATAATTTTCTCCGTTTATGAGGAAGGTTTTGTTGCCAATAATAAGTTTTAATTCTAAAAAATAGAAGTAATTGGAAACAAAGACTGTATCTTTAAACTCTGGTATAAAATTTTTGTTCTCAATCTTCAACTGTGCGTTTAACGTTTCTCCTTTTGAGGTTTCGAATGTTAAATTGGCTGTGCTTTGAGGAATTGGATAAGTATCAAAAGTCAGTTTTCCCATGTCGAAAAGTGGATACCTGAACAGCACTATGCCATCTGAGTCCTTAAAAGCATTAAAGATTTCTTTTTCTGTTTCTTCTGCTGAAATTCCATCAGGATTAATTGCTATATAAACTGGAAAATCCTCTCCTAGCGAACTTTTTATGTTACTGGTGACGACAGTTGCATAAGATGAATTTTCTTTTAAAGATGAAAGATATACCATAGGTGCAAGAAAATCTATGTTGTCTTTGAAAAGATCAGGACTCTGTGCAAAATTTACTATTTGATAGGTAAATGTGTCTGTAATTGAAGGAGCTTCTGATATTTTGTTATACCTGTACCCTCTTGCGACAATAAAAGACCCCACTGTCATATCTGGCTTTATTGATTTGACATATTCTTTTATAACGAACTCAACATTTCGGACAACCGAATTCCGTAATTCTATCCACTTAACAACATCCTTATCTCCGTTTTCATAAGCAGTGAACATGCTTTTCCAGTCGGCGGGTTTTACGAATGTGTTATAGGCAATGCTTTTAATCTTTTCAATATCTATCCCGTTTTGTTTTGCATAGTTGAGAAAAGTGCCTGAGAAATCCCAATTTCCATTGGGAAATCTTATATAATCAAGAGCAACCCCATCTATGTCATATTTTAGGAGTTCCATTAAAAAGTTTTTAACGTAGGCCATATATTGTTCACTTATAAGAGAGACATAATAAGGGTCTTTTGTGTTACCGGAATTTACCATCTGTTCGGTAGGGTTTTGAGATGAAAAGTTTTTATCCATAACTATAGGAAAATAAGTGTAAACCTTTATTGATTTTTTGTGTGCGTATTCTATAAGAGAAGGGAGTATGTCCTGTACAACTGGAAGAAATTCGCTTTTATAAAAAACTTTTCCTTCGGGAGTTTTTACAAGCAAAAAAACTGTATTGTATCCAAATTTTGAGATTTTATCGATTGCATCTGCCACTCCTTCTTTTGCAATATCATCTCCACGGATACATATTCCCTTAATCTTATAAGGGTTATAAGCATTAATAGGCTGCTTATTTACAGCAACAAAAATCAGTACTAGGATAAGCGAAAAACTGATGACTTTTTTCATTTTGAAAGAAGTCTTTTCCTGAATTTTACCCTTGCAGTAAGGATTCTGTCAGAAGAAAATATTTTTGACGCAATCATAATGCAAACAAATGAAAATAAGATCTGGTAGATTATTCCTAATATAACGGGGCTAAATCGCCCAAACATAAGGTTTTGTGTAGCAAGGAATGGATGCGAGAATGGAATTGCATATAGTATTAGCTTTAAAGGCAAGGAAAGGTTTGCAGGATCTGTAAATAATGTAAGGAAATAAGGTATTAAAATAAATATCATTAAAGGAGCAAGCATTGCCTGGACATCTTTTAAATCCTCGGCATAGACCGCAAGGATTGTAGTAACAGAAAGCGCCGCAAGAATTGCAAAGAAAATCGAAAGACCTAAAAGGCTGTATGTTAAAGGAGTAAAATTCATTCCAACTTGTTTAAGAACAGCTGAAACATTGTTATTTCCAAAGCCAATACTTCCACCTGTTATGCCACTCATGTAGCTATTCATTGCAATGAGATAGACTACAGAAATAATGAGTGCAACAACCCCAACGCTCAGCATTTTTGAAAAAACGATAAGGGATCTTTTTATCGGCACCGTAAGAAGGGTCTCAAGGGTTTTGTTTTGCTTTTCAAGTGCTATAAGAGATGCAAGCATTTGTGCTGAAAAAATAATGACAAAAGCAAGTACAATCGGAATAATTAGATTCTGTGATGCAAATGCCTGAGATACAATGTCAGGTGATATGGCAGCGACTTTTCCATTTACCATAACGAAATCCTTTGTTTTAATAGGTGATTTAACAATTTCAGGCGGAATACCGGTAAATTTCTCTCCAATAAATTGAGAGGAAATAGAGTCGTTAATGGTTTGAATAATACCTTTAACAACGGACGGCTGCCCCATACTCATTATGGAAAAACTATTCATTACAGAGTAAACTTGTATTTCTGGTTGTTTGAAGCTCAAAACATCCTGCCCAAAGCCGTCTGGTATTACAATTACTACCTTTATGTTTTTTTCTTTGGCAACATTTAAGGAAATTTCAATATTATCAGACTGAGATTGAACAGGTATGAGGTTTCCTTGTTTCATAGTTTCAATTAGTGAATTCGAAAAGGCGCTTTTATCCATGTCCACTATAACAACATTTTGAGGAGCCATTGCTTTTTTAGTTTCGGATTTTACAAGCGTCCCGAGAAAACCATAAATTGCAATCATTATGATCAAAGGCAATATTAACTGAATTGTAACAAGTTCCTTTATATCTTTTTTAAATAAATTCATGAACTTTTTCATCTCATTGCCCCTATAAACACTTCTTCAAGGTTTCGAGCGCCGAACTTTTTCTTTAATTCATCTGGCTTTCCTGTTTCAAGGATTTTCCCTTTATCAATAAGTGCCACTCTATCTGAAAGAAATTCAACTTCAAGCATATTATGCGATGAAAGAAGTACGGTGATCCCCCTCTTAACAAAATCTTTTATTATATTTCTTATTTCAATTGAGTTCAGTACATCGAGTCCGCTTGTGGGCTCGTCAAGAATTGCAAGCTTTGGCATCATCATAAGGCTTCTTGCAAGGAGAATTTTTCTTGTCATGCCCTTACTGTACGTCGAAACTTTACTTTTTAATCTGTCGCCAAGGTCTGCAATTTCAACACCTGTATCGACAAAACTACTTTTGACTCCGTCACTTTTTGCATAAAAGCCTGCCATGAAGTTCAAATAACCAATGCCGGTGAGGTTTTTATAGGCCCCTGCTTCCTCTGGTAGATAGCTTATAATTTCTCTTATTTTCTCGTCGTCTTTTCCAAGCGCCATACCAAAAATATTGATATCTCCACCATCCCTTGATAGAATCGTTGAGATGATTCTTAGAGCAGTTGTTTTGCCTGCTCCGTTAGGGCCTATGAGGCCAAATATCTCTCCTTCATTGATCTCAAAGCTTATACCATCAAGAGCCTTAAGGCTCCCATAGCTTTTTGTGAGATTTTTCACTTCCAAAGCAAGCATTTAAATCCTCCTTATTTTATGAAGTACCTGAGCCATTCTATTTTAATTAAAAACTTATTTTAAAAAAAATAAATAAATGCAATGCACTGGATTCTAAAAATTAGAAAAAAAAGGGGGTTTATTACCCCCTTTTAATTGATTTTTCCTTTAATTTTTTCATACTGTAAGGCTCATCAGCCTTTTGATTCTATCCTCAACTGGAGGATGTGTTGCAAGCAATCTTTCACCTGCAAACGGATTGCTGATAAACATATGTGCTGTAGCGTCCGTTGCAGTTTTCATTGGCTTTTTGTAGTCCCCAATTTTCTTTAAAGCGGAAGCAAGGCCGTATGGATCTCTTACAATGTAGGCTCCTGTTGCATCTGCAAGATATTCTCTTTGCCTTGAAATTGCCGCCCTTATGATTATAACAAGGAGAGGGGCGATAATAGCGAGTACGAGTCCTATAATTGCAATAATGTTACCGCCTCCACCACTGTCTCTATTCCTTCTTCGTTCGCCCATTCCAAACCACATGCCCCTTAAGGCAACAGAACGAAGTATTATTATAAGTCCTACAACAATCCCGATTACCGTCATAAGAAAAATGTCGTAATTTCTTATATGTGACATCTCATGTGCCACAACGCCCTGAAGTTCCTCACGATTCATCATAGATAGCAAGCCTGTAGTTACGCATATAGAGGCGTTTGTTGGGTTCCTTCCTGTTGCAAATGCATTCGGTTGTAGTTCATTCATTATATATACTTTTGGCTTCTGTATACCCGCAGCAATTGCAATCTCTTCAACAACATTGTGAAGCACTTGGTATTCATTAGGATCCGCAGGTATTGCTCCAACTGAAGCAAGAGCGATTTTATCAGAATTCACATACGTAATTATGTTGTAAAAAATTATGAACAGTGCAAGAATTATAAGTCCTGTTGTTCCCCAGTTAAACTCATATACAAAGAAATAGCCAATTCCAAAAAGAATAAGAGAAAATATAACAAGGAACAGATAAGTCCTTCTTATATTCGAATCTCTTAATTCATATATTGTTTTTTCCAAATTAAAAACCTCCGTAAATTAGAACTGTACTTTTACGGGACCCTTTTCTGCCTCATCCACAGGATAGTACTCCTCGGGCTTTAAATTCATCATACCTGCAATAAGGTTTGCTGGTATTTTTTGTTGTGTTGCATTGTAGTTCATTACAATGTCATTGAAGAATTGTCTTGAAAAGGCAATCTTGTTTTCCGTGTTTGTAAGTTCTTCTTGAAGTTTTAAAAATTCTTCATTTGCTTTAAGTTCAGGGTAGTTTTCTGCTACGGCAAAAAGCGTTTTCAATGTGCCTGTAATCTGATTATTTGATTCTCCAATGTCCTTTATTGATGTTGCACCCATAGCTTTTGCTCTGAGTTCTGCAATGTTTTCAAAAATTTCTTTTTCGTGTTTTGCGTAACCTTTTACTGTTTCCACAATATTCGGGATCAGATCATACCTTCTTTTAAGTTGCACATCGATCTGTGCCCAGGCATTCTTTACTCTGTTTCTTAAGTTTACAAAATTGTTGTAGGTGAGAATAAACCAGGCTACGATAACAAGGATAATTCCAAGGATTAAAAAATTCATTTACGCACCTCCTTCTGTTGTTTGTGTTTCTTCTGGCTTTGCCAGTTCGTCTGGAAGCGAGAAGAAAGCAATTATTTCAAATATTCCTCCGACAAGGGATACAATTGCTCCTGTTCCAAAAGCGATAAGAAGAATTGCTCCAAGGAATAGAAGCAAACCAGCTGTTTTGAAGTTTTTCTCTCCTGTTTTTTTACTTATCTCGTCAAAACTTGATTTTATAAAATAACTTCCAATTATCGAAATAACCCATGCAACTAAAAGCAGCAGTATTATACCGAGAGCTGAAAATGCTCCTGAACGCAGTCCCATTGACCAAGCTCCTTGCATAAACATTCTCATTATTCCGAATATAGAGGCAATTCCGCCGAAGAATAGCACTAATACACTGACCACACTTAAAACAACAGCGACAAGGTAGTCTGAAAAAATCTTACTTTCTTTAACTTCATCTGAAATTGTTTTTACGGCAAGCAAAACAAGTACAAAACCAACAATACTTAGCAGCCAGCCAATGCTCGGGATGAATGAAAGCAGAGTCAAAATTGCCCCTATTCCTCCCATTAACTTCGCTGTCTTTAAATCCATTTTATCCTCCTTTAAGGAATTGACCCTTTGGGGGGTATAAAACATTATACTAAAACTTTGTGGAAATAAAACCGAAAAATATTTACCAGAATGTTTTTCAACGTAAAGAATTTTTTAACTTTTGCAATTTTATGTTTGTGGAAGCTCAGGTTCTGCCAGTTTATCTTGAAGTGAGAAAAAAGCATTTATTTCAAATATCACTCCAACAAGTAATACAATTACGCCTGCCCCAAACAGAACAAGAAGTATACTTCCGAGGAATATAAGCAAACCCGCTGTTTTGAAGTTTTTCTCTCCCGTTTTCTTGCTTATCTCGTCAAAACTTGACTTTGTGAAATAACCTGCAACTATTGAAAATACCCAGGCTACTGCAATCGTAATTACTACAGCGAGTATTACCAAACCCGGGTGCTCTCCCCAGTTGTTAGGGCCCATCATTCCATAGTTCCATAGCCCACGGCCCATCATTCCAGGGCCTATTGTAAAGTTTCTTAAACCA
>MNXV01000059.1 GCA_001871575.1 Caldisericum sp. CG2_30_36_11 | reverse complement strand
AAAATAGCTTCTTCGAATAGTAGAAAGCTTATCTACATAGATAAACTTATACCTCATAGGACATTTTAAATATGTTGATAATCTTGAAAAACTTAAATAGAAGTTGTTATCGCGTTCCATAATTCGAATATCTTCAACTTAACGGCTTCAAGATTCTTGCTGTTATCTATAACAACATCTGCCTTTTCAATCTTTTCATCAATGCTTTCTTGAGAATCCACTCTCATTATTGCTTCTTCCTGAGTAATCTTTTCTCTTTTGATAAGTCTATTTATTTGAGTTTCTCTCGGAACATATACAACCCAGACATAGTCTACAAATTTATCCCAATTAGCTTCAAATAAAATTGCAGCGTCAACAACAAGTACCTTCGTCTCCTTTTTTCTATTTTCATCAATAGTTCGTTTGAGTTTTTCTGTCATTAAAGGAATCATGATAGAATTAAGATCAATTAGCGCTTGTTTGTCAGAAAAGGCGATTGAGCCAAGTTTTTTTCTATTTATTTTTTCGTTCTCTATAATTTCTTTTCCAAATCTTTTTTCAATTTTTTCAATAACTTTTTTATAATTAACTTCTTGGATTTGTTTACCTATCTTATCCATATCTACGACTTCTGCACCAAGATTTTTTAAAATATAAGATATAGCACTCTTTCCAGAAGCAATATTACCAGTAAGTCCAATTATCTTCATGTCTTTGCCTCGAGTAAATTATAACCATATCCAATATTTACCTTAAGCGGGATTGAGAGCTCATATGCATGTTCCATTTTCTCTTTTATTATATAAACAACTTTATCAAAAACATCTTTATTGCTTTCGACAATAAGTTCGTCATGGATTTGAAGCAAAATATGTGAATCAAGCTCTTTAATTTGATCGTAAATATTTACCATGGCTATTTTAATGATATCAGAAGCACTCCCCTGGATCGGGCTATTTATAGCAATTCTTCTTGCATTTTCTTTTATATTATAATTTTTGCTATCTAATCCATCTACTTTTCTTATTCTTCCTGAAATGGTCCTTGTTTCCCCGGTTTCTCTTGCGCGCTTAACAAGAATCTCTATGAACTCTTTTACTCCCTGATATTTCTGAAAGTACTTCTCTATATAATCTGTAGCTTCCACTTGCGAGCATCCGAGTTGCTTAGATAAGCCATAGGGGGAAATACCATAAACTATCCCAAAATTAATCGCTTTTGCACTGCTCCTCATTTCTTTTGTTACTTCTTTTTCATCAATTCCAAAAACCATTGAAGCCGTATGAACGTGTATGTCCTCGTCTTTTCTGAAAGCCTCTATCAAAACTTTGTCCTGCGAGAGATGTGCAAGAATTCGCAATTCAATTTGTGAATAATCTGCACTTATTAAGAAATGATTAGTATCTCCCGAAGTAAAACCCTTCCTTATTTTCTCACCCCATTCACCTCTTATGGGTATATTTTGTAAATTGGGATCAGAGCTCCTTAGTCTTCCTGTAGAAGTACCTATCTGGTGAAAATGCGTATGTAATTTACCATCCGTTTTAGATATAAGATGGGGAAGAGCCTCAATATATGTTGAACTTAATTTTGACAAGCTTCTGTACTGCAGGATGAGAGGAATAATTGGGTGTTTGTCTGCCATTTCTTCAAGTACTTCGCTTCCTGTTGAAAAACCAGTTTTTCCTTTTTTAGTGAGCTCGAGTTCTAAAATATCATAAAGAACCGAGGAAAGTTGTTTAGAAGAAAGTATGTTAAATGATATTCCTGCAAGTTTATAAATTTTTTCTTCAAGAGCTTTTAACTCCTTCTCAATAATCTTCTCGAGCTCTTTAAAATAAGCAACGTCTATTCTTATGCCAGCTTCTTCCATATCTAACAAAACTTCTGCAAGAGGTTTTTCTATGTCTTCATAAACTTTTAAAAGTTCCTTGTCTTTAAAAAGTTTATCTTCACAACTTCCAATATTATAAATAAACCTTGCCTTATCCCTCATAGATTTACCATCCAGGGGTATTGAAAATATCTTAGTTAAAGACTCAAGGGAATATGAATTTAGGCCCGTATCCAGAAGATATGCCACCAAAGCAATATCAAAATGAACGTTCTTTACAGACAAACCATATTTCCTGGAAATCCAGAGAAGTTCTTTCAAATTATAAATTTCTTTTTGAGTACTTTCATCGGAAAGCAAGTTCCTTAATTTCTCAAGTGATTCTTGATTTGTAAAAAGTTCTTCACCAATCCTGTATTCTTGTTCAGAATCTCTATCTGCATAAGCAAATCCAAAAGGCTTTTCTTTTGAAGTTTCAAAATAAAGTCCAATATGCTTTAAATTGGTATCTTTAGCTACGTCAAATATACTATTTCCAATATTGAGCTCTCTAATTATATTTTTGAATTCGAGTCTTGAAAGAATTTCTTTTGTCTTTTCACCTTTAAAATCTGGCATCTTTGCAACTTCTATGTCAAATTTTATTGGAACATCTCTTAAAAGCGTACATAAAGATTTGTTTCGGAGTATTATTTCTCTGTATTCGCCTAAATGTTCTTCCTCAAGGTGCAGAGATAAGTTTTCAATATTATTATATTTATTGAGTATCTTTAATGCAGTCTTTGGGCCTATTCCTGGCACTCCCTGAATATTATCAGACAGGTCTCCAGCGAGAGCTTTATAATCTGGCACTTGTTCAGGAGAAATGCCGAGACTCTCTTTTAATTTACTTCGATCAAATTTTTCTATATTTGTTACGCCTTTCCTGGTCATTAAAAGCAAAACATTGGCAGAAATCAATTGTGCCAAATCCATATCTCCTGTCACTACAAAAATTTTGATATTTTCATTTTTTGTCTGCTCTGCAATCGTTGCAATAACGTCATCTGCTTCAAAACCATCAATCTCATAAACAGGGATTTTAAAGGCATCGAGTACTTCATGAATCGTTTCGAATTGTTTAGAAAGTTCATCTGGCATAGGAGGCCTTGTGGCCTTATATTCCTTATATGCAATATGTCTTGCAGTCAAGGCTTTCCTATCAAAAGCAACACTAATAAAATCAGGTTTTTCATCCTTCATTACGCGAAGCATCATCTGCAAAAATCCATAAACTGCCCCGGTGGGTTCACCTTTCTTAGTTAAAAAGTGTGGCAATGCGAAATATGCCCTGTACAACATACCGCTACCATCTATGAGTAAAAGTTTTTTCTCAGTAGTATTCATTAAGTTATTATAGTTAATATTTGTATATTTTACTAAATTCGAAATGATCTTTTAAAGAACTTAGTTCAAAGCCATCAGGGAAATAGATCTCATCTAAATTTAAACGCTCTTTAAATGGAGAGTTGAAGAGTTTGCTGCAACCTACAAGAAGGTATTTTCGCTTATTTCTTTCTAATAAAATTGCATTATTACTGCTCTCAGAAAATAATATAAATGAATAATCTCCAATTTTTATCGTAGAATCATTTTTAAAAGTAGCTAAATTTATTTTATTTTTTGTCTGCTCAGAAAAAATCTTTATCAGCTCATTATCTAAGTTTGGAAGCATTAAATATCCAATTTTAATATTAGTTCTCTTTGCAAACTCCAAGGCATTTGAATAGCTTTCATTATCTATTGGGTAGGCTACCAAAATCACATTGATGTTATTGATTCCTTCTAATCTTAGATCTCTCTCAAGGGTATCGCTCATATTAAATATTTGCTTATCCTGATTTTTAAAAAATAGAAGAACAGTACTTGAAGTATCTCTAACAATGAAAAAGTTTTCACCGCCTAACTTATATGGATGAATGGTAAAACTTCTGGGCATGAAACTTGAGAAAACAAAAGAAGAAACAAGAATAGCAATAGAAAGTAAAAGCATCTTTTTCTTCTTCCACAAAATAAGCAACAAAAAAGAAAGAATAGTGAAAAACAAAATAATATTGATAAAGGAAAAATTTACATTTATAGACGAAAATGGTAATTTAGAAATATATCCAATAATTGAATTCAAAATGCTGTATAAAAAGTTAGAAATTGGTGCAAAAAAATTTGATACCTGTCTCCCAAGAACGGAGGCAATGACCTGTATAAATCCAGCGGGTACAAGTATTGACATATAAGGTATTGCAAATAAATTTGCAATAAATGAAGATATAGAGAATGTACCAAAGTAAAATGCAATTAGGGGTAATAGGAAAATTTGAATAGAAACAGTTGCAGCAAGAATTTTATAAGGAAATTTATTTGGCAATGATTGCGAAATAAATGGAGCAAAAACAAATAATGCAAAAATTGATACAAAAGAAAGCTGGAAACTTATGGAAAAAATCGAAACTGGAAAAAATATTACTATGATAATCCCTGCAAACCCGAGTACATTTAAATTATTCGATTCTCTTCCAGTCGTTTTTGCCAGAGCAAAAACTGCATACATTAAGATTGCACGTAAAGCTGATATTTTAAATCCGATAAGTAAAATAAAAAATAAAAGTATAATCAAAGTTATTATGGGAGAAAAAATAAAAAAATAACCTAAAAATTTATTTAAAGTTTCTCCGAGGATACTCATATGCAAACCTGATACCGCAAAAATATGAGCTGTTCCAGTTTTTTCAAATGGAGCACGCTCTTCGTTTGATAATGAATATATGCCCATTATAGACGAAATTAACAAAAAGGCTTCTTCACTTTTCATGGAAAGTCTAATTCTATCAATTATCTCCTGTCTTATTTTACTTAGTGTTTGAGCGTAACCCAAAGCACTATCAACAACAATCTCATTGGAGTACATAGAATATTGACAGCGAGTTAATTTCTCGATATCTGATTTTAAATCAACTTTATTTAGTGTTCCCCTAATCGTAACATTACTGAAAGGAGGAGGAAAATCCTGGTCAGTATAAACTCTTAAGCTGCCAGAATATCTTTCGCTATTTATAATTACACTATTTATTACAAAACTTTTTGGGTAAATAGTTTCTTCTGAGTAATCGTTAACTTTCCCCATTATCGAGATAATTCTGCCATACAAGTTCTGTGGAATACTCTTAAGAAAATATGGTTTTATTTGTGCAAAACTTGATAAAGAAACGATAAAAACGAGTATCAAATTCAAGATCAAAAATTTCTTTTTAGAGATAAGTAGAAGAAAAGCTATCAAAGGTATAAAAATTAAAATAAGAATGAAATGCTTGAATACAAAAGAATAAATTGTTATAACACAGGCTAAACTAATTAAAAATGAAATAAAAGCAGGCATTAGTTAACGCAAATCAGATCCTTTATCGACTCAAAAGTTTTATCACCAATGCCTGAGACATTTATAATATCCTTTATGTCTTTGAAGGGTCCATAGTTTTTCCTATAATTAATAATTGCATTTGCCTTAACTTCTCCAATACCTGGTAAACTTTCGAGTTCACTAACTGAAGCTATGTTAATATTTATTTTTTGGCTTTTCGTGGAATTGTTATTACTGTTACTTGCACCTGTACTGGTATTTTCTTCTTTAAATGGGATAATTATTTCCTCTCCATCTTGAACTTTTCTTGCAAGGTTCACCGCTATCAAATCTGCATTGCTTAATGGACCACCTGCTGTATTTATAGCATCCTTGACAATACTTCCCTCATCCACTTTATAAACATCAGGGGTTTTTACAGCCCCCGTAACATATATAGTAATAAGGACAGGTTCTTGTGGACTTTGCGAGATTACAACAGGTTCCTTGTTCACATTTACAGTAGCGCTCTTGAAACCAAAATTTCTTCCAAAGAGAAATCCTGTGCCGAAAGTAATTACAGAAATTAAAATTACTACAATAATCCATTGCTTTAATGTAAATTCTTTCATGGTCTCCTCCAATTCATATATCTACTTACATTTACATTAACGACTAGACCCGAAACATAATCATTTTCTATCAGAAAAACTGTTGTACAGGCAATTTTAGCTCTCTTTTCAGCAAGTAAGATAAAAGTTGCTCGGCCAATACCACTTGATGCTCTCGCTACTACTGCAACCCCTCCTTTAATCTCCATTTATGCCTCCTCTTTTTGACAATTAGGGCAGTAATATGAACTTCTGCCTCCTATTTTCTTCATAATTATAGGGGTGCCACATATTGGACAGGATTCTCCTTCTCTTTTGTGAACATTAAAATGTTTATGAAACTCTCCTCTTTTCCCATCAAGATGAACAAAAGAAAGCTCGCTTTCCCCTCCAAAAGCAATTGACCTTTCAAAAACTTTTTCTTTAACATTAAAAATATTTTCAGTATCAGCATTGGTTAAATCTTCGCACTTTCTAAAAGGAAGAACTTTTGCCTCAAAAAGGATTTCATCTGAGTATGCATTTCCAATTCCAGCAATGATATGTTGGTCAATTAAAACTTGCTTTATAGTTTTTCTTCTATTTGAGTTTAAAATTTGCTTGAATCTATCTAAAGTAAAATCTAGACTAAGCACATCAATGCCAAGTTCTTTAACTCCATCTTCTTCAAAAACCTTATCGGTTCGCAGAATTTTTACAAAGCCACCCAGCATAATGCCATTAATTAAGAGGCATCCGTTGCCAGCAAAATAAAGGGCTACCTGGTAATTTATATTCGGACATTGCTCATAAAACCTTGCAAAGCCAGTAAGTAAAAAATGCGTTAAAAGTGAAACTTCTTTTGAAAAGTCTATGATAAGAACTTTGCCTTTTCTTCTTGCGCCAATTATTGTTTTCCCTTCGAGAATTTCAGAAAATTGGTTTGCATTTAAATTTGAAAGGGATTCTTTTATAAGAACTCCTTTCAAAACAGTTTTACCTACTAAAAGCTGTTGAACTTCCTTTCTTAAAAAATCAACTTCAATTACTTCAGGCATACAATTTACTCTTGCAAAAATCTTTTGAAAAATTCTCTACCTGCATATTTTGCAGATGTTCCAAGATCTTCCTCAATTCGCATAAGTTCGTTATACTTTTCAACTCTTTCAATTCTGCAAGGAGCGCCACTTTTTATCTGCCCTATATTCATACCCACAACAAGGTGAGAAATGAAAACATCC
>MNXV01000031.1 GCA_001871575.1 Caldisericum sp. CG2_30_36_11 | reverse complement strand
AAGTTTATATATTTAAATATATTTTGTCAATTAGCCATTAGATTTTTTAAACTAACGAATTCATCTTTAGTATTACTCCTTCTGATCGAACTTATAAAACTAAAACATTAGACAACCGATTGTTAATCTGAAGAAGAAGCTAAAATAAAAGTAAGTCTCTTTCTTAATTAACTGCAAAGAAAAATTTCCAATTCTTCTTTCAGGAACATTAATAATTCTTTTTAAGTTTACACTTTCCCAAGGGGTTACAAGTAGAAAATAGGTATGGAGATAGATACCAATTAAGTAAATAAATTGTTTAATAATTGAACTTAGGATAAATTTATCTTTTAAAACTTTGATTTTAGGCTATTATTTATGATTGCTAACTGTCCAAATCTTATCAATTTTGAGAGTGAATTGAATCATTGAAGATCTATATATGAAATTGAATCGTTACCTCATCAATCAATCTTAATCCTTTCTAATCGCTTTTGCGGTAAATCCGATGAAAAGGATCTCGGATTTACTCTTCTCTAATTGCCGTCTTTGCAATTCCAGAGGAGTAAGAAAAGAGGAATCTGCTGAGAGGTTCACAGATTACAGAGGAGTAAAGAAAATTAAATGAGGCAACACGTTTTTTAATAACGCTTAAGTTTAACATTGGTTTATAGTATAATATACTGATAAAAATCATCAAACAAAATAAAGTAAAAAAGTAAAAAATTCAAAGGGGCAAAATGAGCAACGATATTGTCAAAACAGTAAAGGAAACAATACAAAATTACTCTCTAATCAAAAGAGGAGAGAAAGTTTTGATTGGTGTTTCCGGAGGGCCAGACTCAATGGCTTTATTAAATATACTATTCAAATTAAAGGAAGGGTTAAGTTTTGAAATAGCAGTTGCGACATTCAATCATATGTTGAGAAAGGAAAGCGATTCTGAAGTCGAGTTTGTTGAAGAATTTACAAAAAGATTAGATATAAGATTTTTTAAAGGCAAGGCAAATGTAAAACAAATATCATCAGAAACGAAAAGATCAATTGAAGATATGGCGAGAGAAGAAAGATTCAAATTTTTATTTAAAATTAAAGAACAGGAAGGGTTTGATAAAATTGCACTTGGTCACAATTTAGATGACCTTACAGAAACAATGCTTATTAACATTTTCAAAGGATGCGGAGTCTCTGGCATTGTTGGAATTAAACCTTTAAGCTTCGATGGGATAATTCATCCTATTATTTATATAGAGAGAAAAGAAATAGAGGAATATTTAACCGAAAATAATATACCTTACAAAACTGACTTTTCAAATTTTTCCTTGTGCTACCTGAGAAATAAAATGAGGTATCAGGTTATTCCACTTATTGAGTCAATTTTCCCTGAAGCCAAAAAACAGCTGCTTCATCTCTCTTTAATTACAGTGGAAGAAGATAACTTTATCGATGCTATCGCAAAAGAAGAACTTGGAATAGTAAAAAATAATGATCATTACTCTCTTGTCCTTTTAAAAAGATTGCCAGTTGCTTTAAAAAAAAGAGTCATAAAAGATATTTTAGGAGAGGAAGCAAATTTTGACAGGGTCGAAAGATTTATAAATTTTCTCGAATCAAGCAAAAGAAGAATTAATATTGCTCAAGATATTTTTATTGAGAAAGATTTATCTAGCTTCTGGTTTGAAAGAAAGTCGCCATTCTCAATAAAATATGAAAGTA
The DNA here is from genome assembly GCA_001871575.1 of Caldisericum sp. CG2_30_36_11. Taxonomy (GTDB): domain Bacteria; phylum Caldisericota; class Caldisericia; order Caldisericales; family Caldisericaceae; genus CG2-30-36-11. The sequence goes on along the minus strand of MNXV01000031.1, from coordinate 5,238 downwards.
CGATAAATATACCTGGCGATACTTTAATTGAAGAAGCAGGAGTAAAAATAAAAACATATATTGTGAGAGACTTGCCTCAATTGAATAATTTCAAGGTCGCATTTGATTTAGACAAACTTAAATTGCCCTTAAAAATAAGATTCAGGAAAGAAGGAGATACAATTCGATTAGAAAATGGGATTAAAAAGCTACAGGATCTTTTCGTAGATATGAAGATTAGAAAAGACCAAAGATATAAGACCCCGATTTTAGTGGATGGTAATGACGAAATTCTATGGGTTGTAGGTGTTAGAAGAAGTTCTATCTCAAAAATCGAGAAAGACACCAAAAATAAAGTAATTTTAGAAGCCAATTTTAACAAAAACTAAAATTCTGATATAATTATAAAATGGATGAGGATGTAAAAGAAATACTTATAACCGAAGACGAAATTAAAGCAAGAATTAAAGAACTCGGGATTTTAATAAGCGAGGATTATAAAGAAAAGTTTCCTTTGCTTATATGTATTCTCAGAGGTGCCTTTTTATTTCTTGCAGACTTGGTAAAAGAGACCAAAATCCCTTTATCAATAGATTTTATGGCAATTTCAACCTATGCCGGGAAAACAGAATCAAGTGGAGAGGTTAAAATTTTAAAGGACCTCGACACATCAATTGAAGGACGACATGTACTTATAATTGAGGACATAGTTGATACTGGTCTTACAATGGACTCCGTAACAAGATTGCTTAAAACGAGAAAGCCTAAAAGTCTAAAAATTTGTACTCTACTTGATAAAGTCGAGCGAAGAAGAATAAAAGTAAATATAGATTATTTTGGGTTCAAAATTCCAAATAAATTTGTTGTGGGATATGGACTGGACTACGAAGAAAAATATAGGAATCTTCCATATATCGGGGTATTAAAGGAAGAAATTTATAAAGAAGGGAGTATTAATATATAATGGCGCAAAATAATAAAAACAACAAAAAATTGATAATAAGAAAAATCATAACTTGGGGGATAATGCTAGTGCTTCTTTTTGCAATTTCCAGGATTTTTACATCCTCTAAAACACCGCAGGCTCAAACTGTTCCGTATTCTGAATTTATTTCAGATATTAAAAATGAAGAAATGCAATCTGTTATAATAAAAATGCAAGATACTTCTCCTTCTGGGGTTATTGGAGTATTAAAAAATGGCCAAAGTATCCAAGCAAATACTCCTCCCGATGTAAACTTGCTGATAACACTGTTAACTGATAAAAACATTACTTTCAGTGTTCAACGTTCTAATTCAACATTCTGGTCAATTTTCTGGAGCATAGTTCCCTGGGTGTTAATTATAGGTTTTTGGTGGTTCATTATGCAAAGAATGATGCAGGGTGCAGGTGGTGGAGCTAATCAAGCTTTTAAATTTGGAAAAAGCCAAGCAAAATTATTTGTAGATACTAAGCCAAAAATAACATTTAAAGATGTTGCAGGAGCCGAAGAAGTTAAAGAAGAAGTTAAAGAAATAATAGAATTTCTGAAAAACCCAAAGAAATTTTCAAAATATGGTGCGAAAATGCCAAAGGGAGTACTGCTTGTAGGACCTCCTGGTTGTGGCAAAACATTAATTGCCAGAGCTATTTCAGGTCAAGCTGATGTTCCATTCTTCTCTGTTTCTGGCTCCGAATTTGTTGAGATGTTTGTAGGAGTCGGGGCTTCAAGGGTAAGAGATTTATTTACTCAAGCAAGAACATATGCCCCATGTATAGTATTTATTGATGAAATAGATGCCGTTGGAAGACACAGAGGCGCGGGTATTGGCGGTGGGAATGACGAAAGGGAACAAACACTAAATCAACTTCTATCTGAAATGGATGGCTTTGATCCACATACCGGAATAATTATTGTGGCAGCAACTAATAGACCTGATATTTTAGATCCAGCCCTTTTAAGGCCTGGAAGATTTGATAGGAGAATCGTCGTTGGACTTCCTGATACAAAAGAAAGAGAAGAAATTCTTAAATTACATGCAAAAGGTAAACCATTTGCAACCGAAGTTGATTTAAACGCTATTGCACAACAAACTGCTGGTTTTACTGGAGCTGATTTAGAAAACCTCTTAAACGAAGCAACTCTTTTGACAGTAAGGAAAGGCACTGATCAAATAACTCAAAAAGAAGTCGAAGAAGCAATTGACAAAGTAATTGCAGGACCTGAAAGAAAATCTCTTGTCCTATCTCCAGAAGAAAAGCATATCGTAGCAGTCCATGAAACAGGTCACGCAGTAGTGGCTAAAGCATTGCCAACTGGAGATATCGTTCACAGAATTTCAGTAGTCTCAAGAGGTATGGCGCTTGGTTATAATCTTCAGCTTCCAGAAAAAGATAAATACTTGCAAAAAAAATCAGAACTTATGAATCGTATATCGAGCTTGTTAGGAGGACGGGCAGCAGAAGAAGTTCTAATAAGAGAGATTTCAACTGGAGCTGCAAATGACCTTGAAAAAGCTACAGATATTGCAAGAAAAATGGTCAGGGCTTATGGAATGAGCGATAAACTTGGCCCTCTTACTTTCGGCAAGGAAAATGAACTCATTTTCCTTGGAAAAGAGCTTGGAGAAGAGCGAAATTATAGCGAAAAAACAGCAGATCTTATTGATGCTGAAGTTAAAAAGATTGTAGAAAGTTGTTATGAAAAGGCAAAAAGGGTAATAAAGAACCAGATTAAAGTAACGCAGCTGGTTGCTGAAACGCTTAAGGATAAAGAAACCTTACAGGGAGAGGAACTTAAAAAGTTTTTGGATATGATAAAAGTAGAAAGTGAAGAGGAAAATCCAAAAAGTATACCAACTAATGCTTGATGCTTTTGGAAAACAAAATTGGTGGCCTGCGGATTCTTCTTTTGAAGTAATAATAGGCGCGATACTAACACAACAAACGTCCTGGAAAAATGTGGAAAAGGCTATATCTAGCCTTAAAAAGGAAGGGGGGTTAAATCCAGAATTTCTTAACTACATCGAGTTGGGCAGACTTGAGCAACTCATAAAGCCTTCTGGTTTTTATAAGATAAAAGCACAAAGATTAAAAAATTTTTTGGATTATTTCCTCAAAGAATATAATGGTAAAACTGAAAAAATGACTGAAGATAACACAATCAAGATTCGCAAAGAGCTTCTTAATATAAATGGAATAGGAAAAGAGACGGCCGATTCAACCTTACTTTATGCATTAAACAAAGAAATTTTTGTAATAGATGCATACACAAAGAGAATTTTTTTCAGGCTTGGTATTGTAGACACAAATGATTATGAAAAATTAAGAGAATTATTTGAAAATAGTTTAAAAGAAAAAGATCATTTGAATACGATTAATAAATTTAAAGAGATGCATGCTTTAATTGTAGAATTAGGAAAAAATTACTGCAAAAAAGATCCAATATGCAATAATTGCCCTTTATTTTCTTCATGCAAAAGAAAAGGAGTTAAAAATGAGTACAGTTAGAATTAAAAAGTGCAAAAGTTATTCAGAGGGAGATATAAAAGAGTCTTTCAACGAATTAATTGCGGGTTTTGATAAAGAAAAAATATACGGAAAGAAAATTATCATTTTTTTCGACTTTCCTCAGCCAGACATAGAAATTCTAAAAAGAGTAATCGAGTTCCTAAAAGAAAATGGAGCGACAAAAATCAGTGCAGGAACATCAATATTTATTAAAGACTTGCCTGAATCAATTCAAACACTCTTTAAAAATGAAAAAATAAAATTTATAGACTTCAGGAAAGACAATTATGAAAAGACAGATGTATCGCTTAGAAAAACTCCAAATCTTGAACATTTCAGAGGATTTGCCATTCTGTCGCCAGTTCAGTATGCAACGGAAAAAGCAATAACAAAAATGGAAACACCCAGCATAAGAACATTAAAGAGCGTTTTCCTTCCCGCTTCTTTCTCGGAAAATGACTATGTTGTTGCAATAACAAAAATGAAAGATTCGCCTTTAGCAAAATTAGGTGGGTTTGTAAATTCAATGACATCTCTTATAACGACAAAAACGAGGGCCGAAATTTTTGTAAATGCAATGCAAAACAAACAACACGAATCTTTACTTGAAATCTTTTCGCTAATGAAAAACAAGGTTCTATTTGGTGTTGTTGATGGCGTTAAAGCTTCTATTTCCAATAATAAAGAAATCAATCAAATGAAAGTTCTACTTTTCTCCGATGACCTTTTATCCCTTGACTCAGTAACTTCAGTCTTAATTGGCTTCAGATCAAACGAAATCGAAACAAACAGGTTAGGGGATATATTCGGATTTGGAAGTGGAACTTTTAACCATATAACGCTTTATGGAGACGACTTTGTTGAAATAAGAAAAGAAGCTACAAAGATGTTGAGATACTCAAAAGTTTTTGGCAAAAGAAACCAACCAATTCCAAAAATTACTAAAGAAGACAAACTCAAGATTAATAAATCAATGGATTTTTGTCCAACAGGAGCTATTATTGAAAAAGAAGGTTTTTATTTAATCGATAAAAATAAATGTATAAAGTGTTATTTTTGTGTAGAAATTGCAGGAGATGTATTTAAATTATAAACTTTATCATAAGCGCTTCTTTATGATTTATTGGACATAGGCAAACAAAAAGTGTCTATTTTCTCTCATGTTTATTATTAATTGTGATTCAAATTTAAACTCACGCAATAAAACTTACGGCAGACTGATCTCCAAAATAATTGGTTCTAACATAGGGACAATCTCTATAAAAATTGAAAGTCCGATTGCAACAAATAAAGCTGTTGCTGTAAAAGCAAAAATTAAAAACTTCTTATCCTCGGGGTGGAGTATTTTTTCTTTGAGTCCTTTCGGCGGCTCAATTTCCCCGTAAACCATATTAAAGTACTCCTTAATTTTTTCTTCCACTTTCCATCAACTCCTTCAATTTCCTTTTTGCATTAAAAAGTCTTGATTTCACTGTCCCTTCTGGAATATCAAGGATAAAAGCTATCAGAGCCTCACTCATATTATCAAAAAACCGCAAGTAAATTATTTCGTAATCTTCTCTATCAAGAGATTCCAATACATCATGCAAGTCTAAATAATCTTCAGTGGTCAAAGAATACACTGAAGAAAGAACTCTCTCGGGAAAATCTCTTTTTTTAGAACTGAACTTTTTTGTTTCATTAACTGCAATCCTGTAAATATAGGTAAGAACTGAGGAATCTCCCCTGAAATTTTTAAAATATTTTCTAACCTTAAGGAATGTTTCCTG
>MNXV01000015.1 GCA_001871575.1 Caldisericum sp. CG2_30_36_11 | reverse complement strand
AGTTTATTGTTCATACTATCAAACTGCTGATCAAATAAAAAATTATATAGGAAGTTCCCTTGGATCAATAACAAAATTTTGGGTGTGGAATGTAAATTGTCCTCCGTCGCAAGGCTGTAACTTAAATTCTACAGTTCCTGATCCATCAGGCAGCGGCGTATCATATGCTCGTGCCTGGCAGTATGCTCAATCACCAAAACCAAGTGGTATTAGCTGTACTGGTTATAGCGATACTCAATGTAATAAAACTTATGGTGGTCACACTTTAAGCGTTGATTTAGATATTGCTACCTCTAAAGATCCTTCGGTGTATTGATTATGAATTGTAAAATATTTTGTAGAGGGGGCTAATGATGCACAGAAAGTTGATATATTTAATATTTTTTATGGTTTGTATTATTTACTTCGTCACAGGTTGCAGTAATACTGAGAATACTCAACAGATGTTATCTTTTTCTTCAATTCAAATGGTTGATGAAAGAGATGGATGGGCGCTGTGCAATAGTAAAATTTTACGGACAATTGATGGAGGGAAAAATTGGATAGAGGCAACTCCTGATATTGGCAAAGCAAAAAAGACAGTTTTAGGGAAGTTTTTTCTTACATCAGATATTGGCTGGGTTGCATTGGGAGAAGACTATCAGCATTTAACCAGTAATTCATCTGTAACAATATGCACAACTTATAATGGTGGAAAAAACTGGGAAAAAGCGGATATTCCAGGCCAATATTTAGGAGCAAAGCTCGATTTCATCAACAAAGAAATTGGTTGGGTAGAATTGGACTATAGTGGTGGTCTTGCACAGCAACCTTGGGATATTTATCATACGAAAGATGGTGGAAAAAGTTGGGTAGAAGTGGCAAGCACAGGTACGGTTACAAATGAACCTGATAGTATTCCATTAAGCCCACTTAAAGAGGGATTTTGTTTTTTAAATGATTCGAGGGGTTGGGTAACAGGTCAACCTCGAGCAAATGGTTATGCTATGCTTTATATCACCAATGACGGAGGCAGAACCTGGAACTATCAAGACCTGCCAATTCCTGAAGAATACCAGCACAGTCTGATTACAATTAAAGCTCCTATATTCTTCAATGATAAAGATGGCGTTCTTCCTGTTACATTTGACGTTGATCAACCTCAGCCTGGCATATTCAATGTTTTTTATCATACAAGCGACGGTGGAATGAACTGGCTGGTTAGTTCTCCATTATTTACTAGCACCCCAATTGTATATGACTTTATCGATTCAAAAACAGGTTGGGTGGTTGATGGAACATCATCAACACTTTACACCACAATAGATGGAGGTAAAAAATGGACTAATTACAATACAGATCTTAAGGATATCTCTCAGATTGACTTTGTTAACAGCAAAGTAGGATGGGCAATAACTAATGGCGCGCTTTACAAAACAGTAGATGGAGGAAAGTCCTTTAATAAACTAAGAGTTTCCGTAAATTACTGAAAAAGAGCGCAGGTTACAGGAGATTGAATTGCTGTTTTTTAGCAATTCAATATGAGAGAAGAAAATTTTTTAAAAATTCTTTTGAAATTTGTGGAACTTTTTTATGGGTTTTGAAGTCTTTACTCCTTTCTTACTCTTTTGTAATTGCCGCCTTTGCAATTTATCCGTGCTCCTTATCAGCGGATTCTATATGAGAGGAGAAATTTTTAGAAGGTGCAATGGAAAGAAATGAAGAAAAGGAAAAACTTATTGAAAGAAGGAGATGCCTATGATTGTAAAAAACTGGTGAACAAAAGGTGGTGAAAACTTCTTGAAGTAGAGCTGGTTAACATTGGAACCTGAAATTGGTTAAAAGAATTGAACGAGGCAAAATATAAACATGGAACCGGTAAAAAGCAGAAGCAAAAACGAGAGTCTTAACTTAATTAAATTAATTGCATGAAGAAAGGCAAAAGTTAATTAAAAATTAAATAAGAAAGGAGAAAATAATGAAAAAGATCTTAAGTTTAATAGTAATTGCAGGGATTCTTTTATTGTTTCCTAGTTTTTCTCCAAAAGCTATGTCTTCCTGTTATGATAGCGACGGAGAAGTGGATCATTACTATTTAACAGCCAACCAATATCCATATGTCTGGAATACATTTTATAAATGCTATGGTTCTTTAATCAATAGATCTCAGACCCATTGGACCCCTGAGTATTATTATCATCCGTATTGGCAACTTCATACATTTTCTGGATACTCCTATAACAATTCTTCTTATTATTCTATAGTAGGGTATAATATATTTGCCTGGTCTCCAGGTGGTACATTCCAAATGGCAGCACTTGGGCCACAATATGATCCCGCCCACTTACCTGTAGGTCCTTATGGGTCATTATCATTAAGCGAAATTCCCCTTTTTGCAAGAGTTGGGGCCAGTATCTTTCCTCTTGTGGGCGATAAAGGTTACTACTATCAAATAACTTGGGAAACTTTTACAGATGATTCTCATTGTGAAATTATTTTTCAAGAAATTACTCCTACTTGGTGAAAGGGGGGATTGAGATGAGCAAAAAGATAAAAATTGCAATTGTACTTGCCTCAATTTTGGCATGCATCACTGGTATTATTATTAAAAATATTTATTCAGGTGGAGTGTTAGAAACTCCTACTGCTGTTGAACTAACAGGCTTCCAGTATGATAAAGACCTTAGTGTGATGCACAATGCCTCTCTTACGATAAAAAATATAAAAATTCAAGGACTTCCAAATGAAACAGTAAAGGAAAACACAACACAGCCCTCTCTTTTTTCTGTACTTGACTGCGATGTAACCATAAATGTTGATAATAAAACAATTTCATTTCACTTCAATGGAACAGGGCCATATCTTAAAAATAGAGGAGAAACAGAGTTTAAACCAACTGAAGGAGAACTTATGCCAATTTGGGTGACAAGACCTTTTATAGGGCGTTGCTTCAATATTGAAAATGGAAAAGAAATCATTGGAAACTATTTCTTTGAAGTAGCATCCAACTTGTCCTTTGCAAATTTCTTAACGAACGCGAATGTAAACTATGGTTTTTCTTCTTATCAGCAAATAGCAGACCACCGCTGGGTAAATATTATCCCGCTTATGCAGGCTTCTCCATCAGGAAAAACATTCTCTTCAGAAGATACTGAAGCATTCTTTTTTGAAAATAATATAACACCACAAGATTATAAAATAGTAGCAGAAGAAGGACCATTTACGTACACACTGGAGAAAAAACTTGGAAGGCCTCCTACAAGTGAAGAATTAATAGATTATATAAACACTAAACTAAACACACCATAGTTAGACAAACTTAGTTAGGTATTGAGCGAAGTGTATGCAAATTTGCATACACTTCGCTATTTGCTACTACAACCTTTGCAATTTTATACTGGCCTTAAAAATTCTCTTAAAAATATGGAACTTTTCTGGAGTTTGAGAGTCTTATATATGAGAGGAAAATTTAAAAAACCTTTTGCAAAAAAAAAAATGATTACACTGTTAGAAGAAGGAACAAATTTAACTCTTTGAAAGGAAGCGATGGTTGTGCAAGAGGGAATAGTTCCTCAAGGTTGAGATAGGAGGTGAAAATTATAAAATTACGAGGAAAAGAAAGTAATCTACTGGGAAGAGTGTAGATTACAGAAGATTAAATTTTGTAGTTTGCGAAAAAAAATAAAAATATACAATTTAAGGAGGACAAATGATTAATAAATTTAAACCTTTTATTAGCTTGTTTATTGTAATTGCTTTAGTCGCTTTTACTGTATTTCTCCTGATGAAAGTTAATAATTGTAAAGCTTATAGTGTAGATTTAAGTAAGAGTGAGTATCAACTGCATAGATTTTGGTATTTTGTTGATGATTCAATAATCCCTTCCTTCTGGCAATGTACCACAAGCAATACACTAAGAGCGGCAGGTAGTTATGTTAACAGTACATTAATTAATTTTTATTATGATGATTGGCGTGTAATTGTTACTGAGGGTACTGCAAATGTAGATCCATATGCTACTTATTATCCAGAGGATACCGAATATTTTGATTCATACGGCAATTCAATATGTAAAGTTTATTTTTACCAGCGTACCACTTACTCAGTTTGGTTACAGCCTGATTGGATCCGCCTCTGCTCAAGTTATGCGAACCTACTTATAACAGCACCAACTGGGGGACATGTCACAGGTTCTGTCAACGGCAGGTTTAAGGATCCTCCTGGCTATCCCATCAGCATTCAGGTTTTTCTTGCTACGACTACGATTCCGTTTTAGGAGGGCGATATGAAGAAGAAATTAGTGGTATCTATTGTATTACTTGTATTAGGAGTTTCCCTGGCTTTGATTGCGTACACATCTGCAAAGGGAATAGGGTTTCTTAGTCCTATTGGAAGTAAAATAAGCGAGATAAAAAGTAATGATAAGATCATAGCAAAAGTAAATGGTAAGCCTATTTATTATTCAGAAATAGCAACTTGGTACTTGTTTAAAAAGGCTGGTTATGAAATTGAGAAAAAATACCTTCCTGATTCGCTCTTGGAGAATTCTGATCCAATGAATGTCCTTAATGAACATATTGACTCAATACTACTTTTTCAATATGCAAAAGAGAAAGGATACGAAGTAGACAAAGCCTACTATGAAGAGTTATTAAAAAGTGCGAAAGACAGCTTTAATTCAATTGTAAGCGGTAAATTCTCTCCTGATGAGAATCTTGATCCACTTTCAAAAGAAGAATCTGAAAAATTTATGCCCATTGCAAAGGACATTATTATCCAAACAGGTCTTTCGTATGAGGAATGCTTTAATAAGATTGTGGTACCTGGACTTGAGGAAAGTGCAAGGCTACAAACTCTTAAGAAGGATATAATGGATAGCATAAATGTTGTGTCCTCACCTGAAGAGATTAGAAGCTACCTGCAAAAATACCCTGGTAACATTCTCTTTGAGCAGATTGTTTATGATACAAGAGAAGAATTGGGGAAGGATAAGGAACTGTTTGAAAGTTCTCCACATCCTGAAAGCGAGATGCTCGAAAAGATACTTACGCTCCACAACAATGAAAATCCTTATAAAAGTATAAAGTTTAACACATTGAGTGAATTACCTTCCTACTTAAAGAATGCAATGGATAATTCTAAACAAGGATTTTATTTTGGGATTTCTGAGGAAAAAGGGAAGTACTATCTCATTTACTTTATGAAAATTTCAATGCCTGTGACTCATGATGAAGCTGTTTCTAAGATTAAACAAGATAAACTCAGAAATGCTGTTGATGAAAAAATCGGACAACTCAAAGCAGATCTTAGAAGAAGTGCAAAGATAGAAATTGTTGACAAAAAAGCGATAGAAGATCTTACAAACATTAATCCATAATTAGTTTAAGGAAGCTGATATTAAGGGCAGGAGAGGTTACCGCCTGCCCTTTAGAGCTTGACTGCAGTCTGTGTTATGCATTTTGGTTACTCTTGGGTTTTTGTAGAAAAGGAGGTTATTTTGAGCAAAAAGAAAAGTTTAGTTTACTTAACTTTATCCCTAATTTTCTTTCTTGTCCTTTCTGGATGCAGTATGAAGAGTAAGACACAACAACCTGAAAATTTACAAAAAGGGTGGATAAAGATGTATAGTGGAGTAGCATTTGTAAACTCAATTACTCAAACAGAGGATGGAGGATACATTATAGCAGGTGATACCTCAATACATGCAACAGGGGATGGAGGAGTAGGAGAGACTGAACCTACTGCTGGATTCGGTGGATTGCTTGCAGCTGATATTTTTGTGATGAAAATTAATTCAGATGGAAGGGAAGAATGGATTAAGGTTCTTGGTGGAAACTTATTTGACGGTTCTTCCATCGCAATTCAGACGAATGATGGAGGGTGCATTGTAGCTGGAGAAAGTTTCTCTTTTTCGAACGGCTACTATGGAGTTATAGTTGCAAAACTTGACAAAAATGGAAATAAACAATGGGTAAAATTATTATGTGACTACAAGGACCGTTATCCGCAAAATATGGGATATTTTTCCTTCAGACAAACAAGTGACGGAGGATTTATTGTCCTGGATCGTTCTCTTATTATTAAACTTGATTCAAAAGCAAATTTAGAATGGGCAACTCATATGGTAAATTCTACATCAGTTTGTGAATCGAGGGAAGGTGGCTATGTTTGTGTAGGGATGTCTTCGCTCTCATTTGGAATGAACGTGGGGGGAATACTTATTTTAAAGCTTGATAAAGATGGCAATAAACAGTGGGCGAAAATGATATGGGGAATTGAAGGTAGCTATGATTACATTGCTCGCTCTGTTGAAAATACCGATGACGGAGGTTATATTATTGTAGGTAGGAGGTCTGTTGCTCATTCTCCTGATCAAGATAACGCCATTATTATTAAAATAAATAAAGACGGACAGAAAGAATGGGCGAGGGTGCTTTCTAAAAGCACAAAGGATTATAGTGGAGCTTATTCTATTCTTCAAACAAATAGCGGGTATCTTATAGGGGGGACTGAGTCTAATGATTTTGGAAATAAGCATGATGCTTTTATTCTGAAAATTGATAGAGCAGGAAATGAACAATGGGCAAAGAGGTTTTATGGAGAAGAATGGGATGACGAATACAATACAAGCTTAATTTGTGAAACAAAAGATAATTGTTTGTTAGCTACCATTTCCCCTTCTTATCGGAGTAAGTATAAATCCATTTGTTATAGTGGTATTATTAAAATTAATTCAAACGGAGATTTAGGTTTGAGTTGTGATTATTTTAGGGAATATGAAATTTCTATGAAAAATATAGAGACAACTGTAAGAGATGTAACTGAAAGTATTGGAGTAAAGGAAAGATGGTCTGTTAAGATTGAAAATATTAATCCGACTTTCACTTCCAAGGATGTTCAGGCTACAACAATCTGTGATGGAAAGTAAAGGATTTGTTAAAGATACCAGTATGGTTCTCTTTAGTAAAGCTAAAAATTCTCCTAAAAATTATGGAACTTTTTTGGAGTTTGAGAGTCTTATATATGAGGAAAAGAATTTTTGCTAAACTGAAAAATGGATTTCACTAAAACCAAAAATCTCTTAAAGAGGTATTGACAAGAGAGAGAGTATAAAATATAT
>MNXV01000013.1 GCA_001871575.1 Caldisericum sp. CG2_30_36_11 | reverse complement strand
TTAATGATAGACGATTCTTTTTATATCAGAAAGGTGCTTGGTGGTGAAAGCGATTACTTCTCCTTCCTCGTAGAAAAGTATCAATCGCTACTTTTTAATACAATAAGGAAAATTGTAGAAAACCGAGCGGTAGCTGAAGATATTACACAAGATGCTTTTTTCAAGACATACAAAAGTCTAAAAAATTTTAATACAGACAAACCTTTTTATCCATATCTTTTAAGAATTGCAATAAACTGTACTAAAGATTATTTTAAAAAAGGAAAGCGAGAAGTAAGCCTTCAATCAGAAGTTGCTTACGAAGATCCGCATGCAGATATTGATAAAACCCGCGAGATGTATGAAATCATATATAAATTGCCCGATCAATTCAGAGAAGTGATTTTAACTTTTTACAGAGATGGAAAAAACATAAAAGAAATTGCCTTAGAAACAGGAGATTCAGTCGAAAATGTAAAAGTTAAACTCTTCAGGGCAAGAAAATTATTACTGAAATTTTATCAGGAATTGTAACCTTTTAAAATCCAGAGGGGTATATACAGCGATGAAAGAAAAAGAATTTTTTAAAAATTTAGAGCTTTTGAGGCAGAACAACGAGTTCGTATCAATAACCTTTATGGTTATGAAAAGGATAGAGAATGAGCAAAGGAAAAAAACACTTATTATCTCAAGTATTTTATTCCCCTTTGTCTTCGCCTTTTCCGTATGGCTCCTCAAGCTATTGGTTAATACCCCCCTTAAAGTAATTCCACAGTTTATATACTCCTTCTTGAGAGTGGGTAATTTTAACCCCATTATTTTCACTTTTATATTCCTTTTAATTATAAGTTACACAATAAGCTTCTTTACGAGCTTTGTAATCATTGGAGGTGTAGATCATGAAGTGTTATTACCATCCTGAAAAGGATGCAGTTGCCATCTGTAAAGAATGCGGCAAACCGCTATGTGAAAACTGTGCTCATGAATTCAATGGAAAAATTTATTGCGAAGAAGATCTGAGCAAAGTTCAAGAAAAGTCTAAAAAAGTAGATGAAAAAACGGAAAGGAAAGAAGAAAGAGCCAAAAGAAGAGAAGAAAGACATGAAGAAAAGGCTCAAAGACATGAAAAAAGATACAAAATAGATGAATCAATTAGGAATTACTTCCCACAGATTTTACTCATTACATTAGCTATTGTTGCAATCGTTCTGATCGTAATGGTCACTGCTTTTGTAGTGCCAGGAAGGAAATATATTATTCCTCTTAGAGTGTGGAACAATGACGTGACAAATCAATATTCCGAATTGTATAACGGAGAAACATTTCTTTCAATTGACGCCACTCTTAGTGCAGAAGATGTTTACATTCATCCGGTTAAAAATATTTTATACAGAGTTGAAACAAGAGGAGACACGCCAAGGGTCAGCTATGGTAACGGAACCCTTACGATAGTATCCCAAAATGTGACCAATATATTTCCTAAAAATATATACAGAAGAGTAGATATTTATTTGAACGAGTCACTAACTACAGATCTTGCCATGAAAAATGGAGCCGGTAGCATATATATACAGGATATGGGTTTAAAATTCGGAAATGTTACTATACAGGAAGGTGCCGGTAATATATTAATAAGTAATTGCAATATAAACAGCCTTGTTATAAATTCAGGTGTCGGGAACGTAAATATTTCAAAAATAAAGGATACAGGAAATATAAGGATAGAAGGAGGAGTTGGAAATTTTAATTTAGATCTTTCAGCAATTACAGGAAAAAGTTCTGTAACGCTTCGAAATGGAGTTGGAAATTCAACAGTTACTGTAAACAATCAAAGCTCCGTTAGAGCCGCTGTAACTGCTTTCTCGGTAAAAACTGATGATTTTGCAAAAGAGGGTAATTATTATGTAAACAGTAAATATAGCGGTTCAGAGGATATATACATCAAGGTTTCCTCGGTTGGCCAGGTAACTTTAAAGGAGGTAAATTATGAGAGACCTTGAAGCAAGATTTACATTTGCAAGTTTGCTTATTACAATTGGGTTGACTTTCATCTTCAACAATGTATTTATCATTAACTCGTTCCTATGGACATTCATAGCTCTTTTTCTTGTTTTTACGGGGACTTACAATACAGTTAAGGCAGCATTTAATTTTGGGAAGGCAAGCGTAGGTTTTTCGATAGGCGCACTTCTGACCGGTATTGTGGTTCTTCTGTTTGAATTTTCCGTTATTCAGTATTCACTATCTCTATTGCTTGTGGGAATATTTTCATCACTCGCAGTAGGGTATATCATATCAGGAGTATTTTTCTACCGGTCAGTAAGAGAAGTCATATCAGGAATTATACTTGCCATCATTGCCTCTATTTTCTTTCTGCCAAGTATATTCAATATTCCAGGAACTTTCTTTGATTTTGCAAGGACATACTGGCTAGGAATTATTCTTATAACAGTAGGCTTGCTTGTTTTTCTCCCAAGGAGAGGAGGTAAAAGCGAATGAAAAGTTATAAAGATCACACTAAAGATGCAGTAGGCGTTTGCATGGCCTGCGGCAGAGCAGTAGCAGCTGAAGATGCAGTAACTGTTGACGGAAAGCTTTATTGCAAGGAATGCACAGAGAAGAAAGCTAAAGAGAAGTTAGAACCTAAAAGGCTTTATCGCTCTTCAAAAAATAAGATGCTCGGAGGAGTCTGCGGAGGGATTGCCGAATATCTTAATGTAGACCCAACAATAGTCAGAATAATATTTGTAGCTCTTATGCTAATCCCTCCACTCACTTTATGGACCCCTTTCTGGATTCCCCTTATAGCATATGTAATTTTATGGATTATTATCCCTGAGAGGTGAATAATGAAATGCTACAAAGACCCAACAAGAGATGCAGTCGGTATTTGTGTAAAATGCGGCAGAGGTGTCTGCCCTGAAGAGGTAGTAATGATAGACGGAAAACTATACTGCAAAGAGTGTTCAGATAAACTGAAAGAAGAAAGCAAAAGGCTATATCGCTCCAGAAAAGATAGAGTTCTCTTCGGCGTTTGCGGAGGAATAGCAGAATACTTTAATATAGACCCAACTATTGTAAGATTAGTCTGGGTTATCATGACACTCATTTATGGAGTGGGCATACTGCTCTATATAATACTGACACTCATTGTTCCAAAAGAACCGTTAGAAGAGTAATCCAACAAAGGAGCAGTTATCAAAAAATTTATAGTTTGGCTGCTCCTTCTTTAATTTCAGAACAAGCTCATAAATCCTTACTTATACTTTTTATTACTCGGTGCCAGGCACTTTGCAATGAAAAAATCAATATTTTGGTGCCTCGTATGATATATTTCGTGGAGCTTTAAAAAGACCATTGACTTTTTGATCTATTTATGTAAAATTTATTTAGATAATCATCTAAATAATGATAAGAGTAAAAGAGAAAATGCCATTAGATGCGCTTTTTAAAGCTTTAGGAGACGAAACAAGAAGGGAGATTTTAAAGATGCTTGCAAAGAAAGAAATGACAGCAGGCGAAATTGCAAATGTGTTTAACCAATCCTGGCCTACAATTTCCTACCATCTGAAAATTCTTAAAGAGGCAGGTCTTATAAATGATGAGAAAAAAAGATTGCATACTATTTTTACCTTAAACACGACGGTTTTCAGCATAGTATATTCTTATATACTGTTCAGAAAAGTGAACAGTAATAAAAATTAAGAGGAAGGAAAAATGGAATTCATTGTAAAATACTGGGCATATTTACTACCAGTTCTGATTATTCAGGTTGTTTTCCAGATTATTGCTCTTGTAGACCTTGCAAGACGTCCTCGCGAGGAGATAAGGGGGCTCTCAAAACCTTTATGGGTAGTGATCATCATAATTTTCGAAATCCTGGGGCCGGTTATTTATTTCATATTCGGGAAAAAGTACGATGCTGGCGATAAAAACTGAAGGATTATCAAAATACTTCAACAATAAAAAGGCGGTTGAGGACCTGAACCTTCAGGTTCCGGAAGGTGTTATCTTCGGATATCTCGGACCAAACGGCGCCGGTAAAACAACAACTATAAGACTTCTTTTAAGCCTGGCGAAACCCACGAAAGGCAGGGCTTATATTCTTGGAGAAAATATAAGTAAAAGCAGAAATTATCTCAAAAAAATAGGATTTTTACCAGAAGTGCCGAGCTTCTATAACTTTTTCACTGCAAAGGAGTTTTTAAATTTTATTTCTGATATTTCCGGAATGGTAAAACCCAATAAAAAAATAGAAGAGATGTTACAGCTTGTTGAGTTGAATAAGGAGAAAAAAAGGATAGGAACTTATTCAAGAGGAATGAAACAGAGATTAGGTATTGCACAGGCTATACTGAGTGACCCACCCTTGCTTATACTCGATGAACCGACATCTGCGCTGGACCCCGAAGGAAGAAAAGAAACTCTTGATCTCATTGCATCGTTTAAAGGGCAGAAAACAGTGTTTTTCTCGACTCATATACTCGGCGATGTTGAAAAAATATGCGACATGGTAGGGATAATAAAAGAGGGCAGACTTGTGCTCAATGACTCCATAGAAAATCTTAAAAAGAGCCACAGCAAAAGGACACTGTTTATAGAGGTAGATAAGCCAAAAAAGCTGATGGAAACATTGCAATATCTTAACTGGGTTGAAGAAATGTCCCCTGTAAACAAAAATGGAATTATACTACAGGTAAAAGATTTGCAATTTGCTCAGAAATCTTTACCCGAAATTCTATCAAAAGAAAACATATTGCTGAATAAATGGGAACTGAAAGAACCAACTCTAGAAGATATTTTCCTTGAGGTGGTACACAATGGTAACTAAACTAATGAAGAAGGAGTGGAACGAGTACCTGAAGACAGGAAAATTTTATATTCTCCTTTTTGTATTCATATTCTTTGCAATTTTAAGCCCGATAACTGCAAAATTCATGCCTGAATTTATAAAAAGCCTCTCGCAGGAGATAACAATAACCGTACCGCCTCCAACATGGAGGGATTCATTTGTACAATTCAGTAAAAACCTAAATCAGATAGTATTTATAGTTATTGTGCTCGTTTTCCTTGGAAGTGTTGCAGAAGAGAAAAACCATGGTACAGCATCACTTGTCGCTGCGAAAGGCATTGATAGAAGAAAATGGGTGTTTTCCAAATTTCTTTTCCAGATTTTATTCAGTCTTGCAATGCTCACAATTGCATTTTTTCTCTGTTTTTATTATGCAAAATTGCTTTTCCCTGAAACTCAATTCTACCTCGCCTTTTCCTCTACGGTTCTTTTCGCGGTCTATCTTTTCTTTATTCTTACCCTCACGATATTTTCAAGTTCAATAGGAAACAGCATGCTTCAGTCAGCAGGAATATTCTTTGCTATTTTCATAATTCTTAATATCTTGAATATAATTCCACAGGTAAATCCTTATAATCCAATGACACTTCCCTCGATTGAAAATCAGTGGATTGCTTCAAAAGTAGCATGGGGAAATACAATAAAGCCGATTATCTCCACCGTGTTGCTTTCACTTATTCTTATTTTTTCGGGTGCAGCCTATTTCCACAAGCAGGAACTTTAACTATTCAAATCTGAACAAAACAACAGAAGCAAAAAGTGAAACACATGCAATTGCAATAAGCACATAAAAATTGGAAAGAACAGAACTAACTCCGAATCCTCTTGTAATAATTTTGTTGAAACCGTTTACTGCCCAGTATTGTGGGGTAAATCGAGCAATGCTCTGCATAAACTTTGGAGCAATTTCAATGGGCCACCAGGAACCACCAATCATGCTCGTAACCATTGAAACAAGTACTGCAAATGCGCCTGCCTGACCAGAAGTCCTCACAAATACAGATAAAAGGGTCCCAAGCCCCGTAACCGCAAGTACATAACTTACCGTAAGAAGTGCGACACCAAACGGAGAATTCCCCCAGTTTACCCCAAGCACATACTGGCCGAAAAGAATAAGGATTAAAAATTGAACAAGGCCAAGAAGGAAAAAGCCAAGCATTTCCCCTGAAATTATTGAGAATTTGCTTGTAGGTGTTGTTAAAAGGCGGGCGAGTGTACCATGATGCCTTTCTGCAACCATTGCAGCACCTGCAAAAAATACACCCATCATGACAAACATCGCAGCAAAACCCGGTGAAGATAAATTCATTCCCACAGCTACGTTCTGCTCTTTTTGCTCTACAGCAAGGACTTTATAATTAACGGCAATCGAAGGTGAAGGCTCAAAATAAGCATCGGCAATCTTGTAAGCCCTTTCCCAGATCTCAGGCTTTGAAGTTTCAGGGACTTGCACAAGCGTGTTTAACTTTTCAAGGGCAAAATTTGCCGAAAGCGCATCAATTGACATCCTTTTTGCAACTTTTCCTATAAGTTCCTCAATAAAGTAAGAAGAACTTTTTTCTGACTTCAAAAGCTTTATTTCAACGGATCGATTGAGTTTGAGACTATCTGAAAAATCTTGAGGGATAATCAGGCCTACTGATACTTTCGTATCTTTTACAAGCTGGGCAAGCTCAGTTTCATCTTTTTTTATAACAATGACTATGTCTTTTTCTTTTGCTAAATATGATTCAAAGTTGCTGCCATAAGTCCCATTATCTAAATTGATAATTCCTACAGGAACGGTATTGCTACTACTTTTTGGGCCGCTCATTGAGCCGATGAGCACAGTCCAGATAAGAGGCATAACGAGAAGCCACACAAGTGCCCCTTTGTCTCTCAGGGTGATTTTCAATAGATTTATTGCTATATTAAAAATTTTCTTGAGCATATTACACCCCTCTTGCCTTAAGCCTTAAAGTTCCAATGAGGAAGAAGAGAAGTGCCATCATCACGAGAACTCCACACTGAGGAAGAACTTGCGCAAAATTCGCATTGCTTTCCATAAGTTTTAAGAAGCCGTCTAGTGCCCACCTGTTTGGAGTAAACTTGCTTACTACATTCATCCATTGAGGAAAAAGGAAGACGGGCCACATTCCTCCACCAAGAAAACCGAATATCATTGATAAAGCAGGACCGATGCTTCCAATCTGCTCTTCGCTTTTAGCGATTGAAGCAAAAAGCGTTGAAAATCCCGAGAAAGCAAGAACAGAAGAAACCATTAAAATAAATATGCCCGAGAGCGATTTCCCCCAGCTAACTCCGTAAAACAGAGCTGTGA
>MNXV01000016.1:4710-11437 GCA_001871575.1 Caldisericum sp. CG2_30_36_11 | reverse complement strand
ATTATCAAAAAACCGCAAGTAAATTATTTCGTAATCTTCTCTATCAAGAGATTCCAATACATCATGTAAGTCTAAATACTCTTCAGTGGTCAAAGAATACACTGAAGGAAAAACTCTTTCAGGAAAATCTCTTTTTTTGGAAATGAACTTTTTTGTTTCATTAACTGCAATTCTGTAAATATAGGTAAGAACGGAGGAATCTCCCCTGAAATTTTTAAAATATTTTCTAACCTTAAGGAATGTTTCCTGAGTAATATCGCAGGCATCGTTTGAATTCCTTACCATTGAGAGAACAAATCGATAAACTGCCTTATAGTAAGTATCTACAATCCTCTCGAAATCCCATTTCATTTAGCCAGTCTCAAAAGTGCAATTGAAAAAGTGGAAAGGACAAAACCTGCAGTACAAGAAACTACCAGCGTAAGGACCCATAAGAGGAGACCTTTAACATAAGAAGTTTTAGTGAATTGAGAAGTGATAAAACCATTCAGGAAACTTGCGATAATAAGCCACAGGAATCCAAAGAAAAATATCCTTTTACCAAAAATTAGAGCAAAAATCCGTGGAAGAAAAAACGGTAAAAAAGCAACAATAAAAAGAAGGAGGGAGAGCACAAGGCTCTTGAGATAACCTGCCTCTCCCTTAATTTCTTTTTCTTTAACAAGCTTTTCAACTACAAAGGGGGCAATCAAAACCGCTGCAAACCATACTACAAGTCTTATCGTGAGAAGCCCCTGCAATGGCGTGAGATTTGGAAGTTTCATCAACTTAAACCAGCCTTTATTTTGTTTAAAAGTTCTATAACCTTGTTTATATTTTCCTTCTGTTTCTTAAGTACTTCTACAGCTCCTTGTACTTTTTTGGTCGCACCATCAAGGAGTTGAATAGCCGTATCTTCTTTGCCGCCATTCTTGAGCTTCTCTGACTCTAAAATCACCTTATCTGAATTCTTAGACATTTTCAATGGAGAAAAAGGCATAGCATTTCTCATTTCTTTAAACTTCTCTTTCGCTCTCCTTACAAGAGGTTCAAGTTCTTCCTTAGATGCACCCTTTTCCTTCATCTCCTTAATAAGACTTCTTAGATCCCTGAATTCCTTAAATTTGTCCCTGGCAAAATCAAACCTCGCCTTTCTTATGTCTATACGTCTTTCAACGCCTTTCCTTATCGATTTCAATTCCTTCAAATACTCTTCCACTGCGCTTAAATCAGCACCACTTTCCTTTTTCTCTTTAACGAGCGCATACGTCTCTTTTGATAATGAACGCACCTGTTCGCTTAATCCCTTAACTTTTTCTAATTCGGAATTCAAGTCTAAAACGGTATTTTTGTAGTTTGAAAGTGCTTCGTCATAGCTTGAAGACGCAGCAATTGTCCTGGGAAAGAATACAATCACCACTACTAAAATAGCAACGAGTAAAACAATAAATACTTTTTTCATACTCTTTATTCACCTCCATATATTAGATACTGGGAATCCAAAAAAGGTTCAAAATATTTATTTAAAAAATATAAGAAATGCAAACCCGGCAAGTAATAAATCCAAAAAAGTAATCGGTACAACAACTTTCAGATAATCTTTCCACGACACTTCAACTCCTGCTCTTGAAAGAGTAGCAATACCCACCACATTTGCAGACGCTCCAATAGGAGTAAAATTACCGCCAACATCTGTCCCAAATGAAACTAAAAGGCCAAGAGAAACAAGAGTTATATTTGTTGTAATTAAAGTAAAATTTTTTAATAAAGGCACCATTGCTGCTGCAAATGGTACGTTATCTACAAATCCAGATAAAATAGCAGAAAACCAGAGGAAAACACTTTTCGAAAAGCCAATGTTACCAGAAATAATTTTCACTAAGAAATTACTTAAATCGTTAAAAATATTCATTTTCACGAGTCCGCCAATGATTACAAATAGAGTAGAAAAAAATATAAGTACTTCCCAATCTATACTTTCCCACACATGCTCCATTTTTCTACCACTCAAAATAAGTGCAAGAGAGGCACCTATAAGGCCAACAAGTCCGATTGGTAAACCTATGTTTCTATGAATGAAGATCAAAACTATAGTAATTAAAAAGCTTATAAGGGTAGAGACCATCAGCGAAAAATCCTTTACTTTTTCTTGTGGATTGAGGTTATTGAGGTAACTCTTTTCCATTGGCTTTGCCGAAAGAAAGGTTTTCTTATAATACAAAACAAAATATAAAGTATTTAAAAGGAGAATAAAAACTGAGATAGGAGCAAGGTGTTTTATAAATTGCGCAAGAGAAATATTTAAACCTGTTCCCAGAATAACATTTGGCGGATCGCCCATTAAAGTTGCGCTACCACCAATATTTGCAGCTGTAATTTGAGAAAGAACGAACGGCAAAGGACTAACTTTAAGTTTTTTGGAAACCTCTAATGATAAAGCACTCATAAAAAGGAGAACTGTAATACTATCCATAAACATGGCGAGAAGTCCCGAAAGGATCGCAAAATAAAAAAGCATCAAAATTGGTATACCTTTTGCTATCTTAAGTGCTATTACGCTTAAAAAATCAAAAAAGCCACTTTCGTTAAGAGTTCTCACAAGAACAAACATTCCAAATATAAGCCCAAGTGCTTCCCAGTTAACGTAAGTTACCATATCTTGAGGCGTTAGTACCCCAAACAAAATAAGTATAACAACACCTACAAGAGCAATAATCGTACGAGGAATTATATTAAAAATAATAAATACATAAACTCCAATAAAAACAATTAAAGAAATTAGCCTTAGTGACATACAGTCCTCCTAAAACAAAGTTAGTCGCAGACAAGAAGAAGCGGCTTTGGTAAAAATGCAACTGCCAGTCTAACAGTTGGATCAAGTGCAAAAGAGTGTACTAAAAACCTAAATTTGTAAGTAGGCCTCGGCGAGCCCCTGCTTCCAATAATAATATCGTTACTTTTCGCAAAATTAATTAGCGAAGGAACTTCATCTTCTTCGGAGGAATAAAATTCACTCTTAACCTCAATTTGATCGAAGATTTCAATCACTCTCTTTTCAGCTATTTCCTTATTGCTTTTAAAAATTAAAGTTGTTAAATTACTCTGCCAAAATTTTGCAAGCTCTCCTGCAATATAAGTGGCTTTTTCCGAATATTTACTTCCACTTGTAGGGTGAAGGATCCTTGGACTTTTAACAGGGGAGAGATCTTCGCCAACAAGGAACAAGGGTATATGAGAATGCTGGATTACTGAAAGAGTAGTTTTGCCTAATTTAATTTTATTTACTGAGAGTCCAGCATGAGTTTCAAGTACAAATAAGTCAACTTCATTCTTTCTTGCAAAGGCAAGAGATGTACTAACAGGATCTCCCTCATCAAGGAATAAGTTAAATTTTATACCTTTTGATTCTAATAGTAAAGATAGAGTTTTTAATGTTTCTGAGCTGATTTCTCGCATTTGTTGAGATACTATTCTGGAATAGTACCCGGAGAACGCCCCAAGGTTAATTACTCCATAAAGATAATAAAAAGCATCGGGAAAGAGGTTTGTCACATATTGAACTACATCCTCCATAATGGAAGAGTTATCAACCATAATCATTATTTTTTTAAACATTTTCCTCGTTCCTCCATGGAAATAATTAAGCCTTTCCGAAATAAAGTTTATTCAAAAGCAGATTTTTGTCAATTTCAAAGAGTTATTGTTGATTCCAAGCTATACATGCAGGTCCAGAATATGGGTTTCAACACAACTAAAAATTCTCGCTTTCTTCCAATGCTAAGAATTTAACGAAAACCCTTCCACAGGCTACTCCTGGCATGTTACCATCTCAAATCCTGAAATCTTAAAGATAGCAAAGGATGATTATACGCAAACAGGTGATCTTCTTGGCTCCGGTGGCATTCATAAATGGGAAATCAAGGGTATAAAAGAAGGATCAACTACAGTGAAATTCGAACTGTTCAGAAGCTGGGAACCCTCAAATATTATTGACACGAAAAGCTATCAGGTGATTGTTACTGCTCGCTAAATCAGGATAATAAGTAAAGTCTTTGATATCCACTTACGACATTGCCAGATAAAGCAATATCGTAAATATTTAAGGATCAATCAAAACCCTTATAAGTGAAATTTAGAATAATCTACAATATAGAAGAGAAATAAAAAAATGTGATACAATTCAAGTAGAAAAAGATTCCGCAAGACCTGATCGAAAGGTGTGTAATAAGGAGGAAAAAATGAAGGTAGAAAAAACACTACAAGAGCTCGGTTTAGAATTACCTGAGCCTTCTAAACCTGTTGGCTCATATGTTCCCTGGGTAATTTCAGGAAACTTGCTTTTTATTTCAGGTACGATTCCTTCACGAAACGGGGTACCTCAAGCAGGTAAATTTGGTGACAGCTTGAAATTGGAAGACACTGAAGAGCTTGGAAAAATTGTTGCTCTCACTTTAATAGCAAACATAAAAGATGCTATAAAGGACCTTGATAAAGTAAAGAGAATCGTTAAAATTGAGGGTTTTGTGAATTCAACACCCGATTTCATAGACCAGCCAAAAGTTATTAATGGAGTTTCCAATTTACTTGTAAAAATTTTTGGAGAAAAAGGAAAACATTCAAGGATAGCAACAGGAGTTAACTCTCTCCCGCTCGGAGCAGCTATTGAAGTGTCGGCTATAATAGAAATTGAAAAACTTCTTAACAAAAACCACTAAGTTAAATATTTATTATAATCTTTTCTCTATGTATATCGGTCTTACTACTTTGCAGGAACTATAAAAACTGGGACTGGAGATATTTTTAGAACATTCTGAACAGTGCTGCCAAGTAAATTTGATGCAAGACCCGACCCTAAAGCCCCCATAATAATAAGTCCAGCCTTTTCTTCTATTGCTTCCTTAACTATTATCTCGGAAGCTATTCCATATTCCACAAACACTCCGACATCAAGACCCACCTCTTCAAATTCTTTCTTAACGGGTTCTAAACGTTTAATTGTATTTTCTTTATATTCGCTTAATTCAACACTTCGCGAAACAAGCCTTGCAGACAAACCCTCATACTCCAAAGCTGTCACTAAAATTACTTTCTCTGTCCCAAAATTTCTAAATTCCTTAACATAGGGAATAGCCATCTCACTAAATTTTGAAAAATCATACGAAAGAATGATAACTTTAAACACAGAACCTCCTTATGTAAAAATTAACCCTATAATTGAGATAATAACACAATAAATTGCGAAAACATAGAACCTGGTTTTTTTGATTAACGAGAAGAAAAGCTTGATAGAAAGAAGACCTACGATAAAAGCCACCAAGAAACCTATCAGAAGTTCAACATTGGATACTCCTGAAACGGATGCATTAAGCATGTCTCTTAGCTCAAAAATACCTGCCCCAAAAATTATGGGAATAGAAAGCAAGAAGGAGAACCTTGCTGCATCTTCACGCTTCATTCCCGAATAAACGCCTCCTGCAATCGTTGAGCCAGAACGCGAAACCCCGGGTAGAAGTGATACAATTTGCATAAGCCCAACAGATATAGAGTTTTTGAGTGAAATATTTCTTAGGGAAGTCTGTTCTTTTGAAAAATCGAAACTTGCAAGGAAAAGTATAAAAGCGGTGATAAAGAACAGCCATGAAACTTGGTGTGGACTTGAAAATAGTTGTTCAACCTTCTTTGAGAATATTACTCCCATTATCCCTGCAGGAATTGCAGCAATAATAATATAAACAAGTAATCTAAGGTAAAAAATCTCCTCCGGAGTACGCACCTTTTTAAATATTGAAAGAAACCCTTTTACGAGCTTAATGACATCTTTAAAATAGTAAAATAGTACTGCAAAGAAAGTCCCCATATGAAGCCCCATTGTAAAAGACAATGTAGGTGTTTGCCATCCCAGAAGTGCAGGGATAAGGACGAGGTGCCCAGAGCTACTTACAGGTAAAAATTCAGTTCCCCCTTGTATTACTCCAAGAATAATTGCTCTAAATATCGTCATACCATTCTCCTTTCACGAGGATATTTTAGCAGGATTTGGAAAAAGTGTATGCAAGAAATTTACTACAATAAAGACTTTTGCTAAGAATAATATTGAGTTGGGCAAAAAAATAGATTCCCAAATTTACTATTAGCAACTTTCATAAAGACAATTCAATACTATATCCCACGCTTCTTCAAAATATTTATAAACAGGTTCCCATGATTTTTCATCAGGCCAACCCAAATGCGTTAGTGCAACTTTAGTTTATCCTTGAGATACAGCTTTAAAATTAACTATAACCCAGGTGTGGTAAACTGAGTCTCTAATCTCTTTAAACTCAGGTGGGGCATTCCAGGTAAACGAAAGCATTTCCTTCGGCAAGAACGAGAGCACCTTGCAACCTTCCCCTCCTCTTAATCCTACTGGATTATTCATAAGAAAATAAATTTCATAAGCGCCACCTGGCGTAAGTTCAATTTTGTTATCCTTACCGAAAAAAGTCAGCAATCCTTCATGCGTTGTCCACTT
Organism: Caldisericum sp. CG2_30_36_11; assembly: GCA_001871575.1. Taxonomy (GTDB): domain Bacteria; phylum Caldisericota; class Caldisericia; order Caldisericales; family Caldisericaceae; genus CG2-30-36-11. The sequence continues at coordinate 4,947 of MNXV01000016.1, read as the reverse complement.
CCACCATACAATTTCCAAGGGGCAGTTAACTACTTTTGATTTCCTAATTTGCTTATCTGTTGTTTGCATTATTCTCCTCTCCCCTATGTTCTACTTCATAGTAAATTATAACTATTGCCATTTTGTAAGTACCTCTTCAACAATTGCTTCCAGCTTATTGAAATCATCCTGGTTGGGATGGTCCATAATGTCCTTTCTATATTCTTCCCATGCTTTATTATCAGTAACAACCATTTT
>MNXV01000016.1:0-4461 GCA_001871575.1 Caldisericum sp. CG2_30_36_11 | reverse complement strand
TGGTGATCCAACAAAGTAGAGGTCATATCCATATAAATCCATCTCATTTATTTTATCATAGCTACACATATCTACCTGATGATTCTTATTTTTTAGTATTGCATAGATATGCTCAGCAATTTTCTTTGTATTACCAGTTTTACTAAAATATGTTACTAAAGCTCTCATAGGTTTTCTCCTTAGCAAGTTTCACCTCTTTTTCACCTAATGTTCAACCATATGCAATGTGCCTAGCCCCGAAGGGTTGGCCCGTGTTCTTGCATAAACAAGAACCGCGACAAAGAGGCATGTGCCCGAAGGTACGGCATGAAAATCAAATAAGTTCAATTCCCTTTCATAAATATTAGAATTTTTTATACATTCATATCGATAGGTAATAATTTTGTTTAACTCTTCCATGCTTTATATTAATGACTTTTTATATATCTCCCAGCAGTAAAGTAGTGGAATGCCATATAACGGCTTGCGGATAAACGAAGTTGCCGAAGACAATTTTGGGAAATTTTTGATTTCCCTTTTATCCGCTGTTGTCCGAGTGCGTTAGCACCGAAGCGAAGCGGAGAGTTGCCCGAAGCCCCATGTTATCCTCCTTTCAATCTGTCGATCTCTTTTTTTATTTCTTCAATTACGTCAGTATTTTGTATTTTCTTTTTGTCTCCTTCTTTTATAGAGATGACATAGAAAACCTTACCACCATATTTATCGGTGAATTTTTTGTGTGTCGCTTCTTGAAATGTGTGTTCCTTGAATATTTGAGATATATGAGATACCCCCCTGCTGGTTTGATCTGTAAACCGATATACTTCTCATTGATTTTAATAAAGAAATCAACAGCAAACAATCTATCCCACTCATCTGGAGCGGGTTGTATTTTGACGTTCAGTATTTTTTCTAATTGTCCGTAAATTGTCTTTATTTCAGTCATGTAGCCGTCAAATGTTCGGTCTATTACCATATTGAACATATAATCAATGCAGTCTTTCTCTGTAACTTCCTCAATTTCAGCTGCGAGCACCTCAGAAATTTTTACGTATAATTTTCTACCTAAATCTTCGATGTGTTCCTTTGACCTTACATTTCTAAAATAATATTCTCTCCATTCATCTATTGCTTTTGGCGGCATTTTCTAATTTCTTCTGATACAGCCCCAACATTACGTTTATAATTCAATTGATAACGATTCATTGCACTGTTAAGAATCCATTCTTTCGCCATTAGGATACCTCCGCTTCCAGTTCTATAAATTTATTTTTGTATTGATATTGGTTCAGTTTATCTGCTGTGGCCATTCCCGATTTAATAAGATATGAATTGATAAATATTTTATTTTTAAGGTATACATATGCTTCAACAATTTCCCTATTTACTAAACCCCTACTATCAAACTTCAGAAACACCTCTTTTTTTAATACATAATCCTTTAAATATTTCGTTGCCGCCTCTTCATCATTGATTTTTACACCTAACAATTTAACCATTAGCCCCGTATTCAATTTAATCGTATAAGCATTTATTATATCAACAACCCTATACAATCCACCATTTTTAAAATTTAACTTATTTGGCTCAATTTTTGGATTCGCATCCTTTATTCGAGGTATGTAGTCTACCTTCTCAATTTCTATCTTTTCTTTTTATTACCTCAATACCATTAGAAAAACTTAGCAAACTCTCATTTAAACCGATTTTGTTTTTTATTATGTCTAAAAACTTTTCATTAATCTCATATCCTATCGAATTTCTATTCAAATCCATAGCCACTTTAACTGTGGTACCGCTTCCTAAAAAAGGGTCCAGAACAGTATCTCCCACAAAAGTAAACATTTTTATTAATCTAATTGGCAACTCATCTGGGAACATGGCTTCGTGTTCAATTTGTATTGCGCCACCGAAATACCAATGACCATAGAAATTTTGTTTCCACTCATCTTTTGTAAGTGCGGATTTTTCTTTAATGTCTTTAGAAATTTGTCCGTTATCTCCTGGTTTTTTAAATATCAATATGAACTCATAATCTATTTCTACCATACCATTGGGGGGATACGGATATGACCCCATCACAGTTGCTCCACCGGTAGTGTTCATCGTTGTTTTTTTCTGCCATATTATAGAACCCATATAATCAAAGCCAATCTCTTCACATTGAGCTATAAATTCGGCGTGAAGCGGGATTACTTTATATCGTCCATATATAATAGACCTTGCAAATTGATCTCCAATGTTTAGACAGAATCTTCTCCCGGGTTTTAGTACCCTATAACATTCCTTCCATACTCCGTACAAATCTTTCAGATACTCATGTAAAGTTTGCCCGTATCCCACTTGTCCTTCTATTCCATAGTCCTTGATGTTCCAATAAGGAGGAGATGTAACTACAAGGCCGATAGTGTTATCTTCAACTTCAGTCATCTTTCGGCTATCGCCAATGATAATCTTAGTTTTGTTGTTCATCAATTATACCTCATGTAATATTGGTTAATATTCTTTTCCTGGGGGTTCGGAATTTCATATAACGGTTTACGGATAAAAGAAGTTGCCGAAGTCAATTTGGGCGGAGATGCGAAGCACCGTAGCCTTTTATCCGCTGTTAGGCGACGGCTATAAATTGCCTTTACGAATTTCATCTCTGACCATGGCATTGAATGTAGAATATCTGTCCAGTCTTTCCTTTATTTTTTCTTCACCTTCCTCATTAATTATTTTTATTCTCCATCTATCTACCTTGCCTCTTAATTCATGAGGCAAAGGTCTATCATCACCAGAAGTGACCTTCGTATTATCAGGGTCACCATACATTGGAAATGTTTTTCGAATTTTTGCAGCAGCCTTTTTTTCTTCATCCTTTGAAAGTCCTGGTCTTAATAAATACGAAGCCATTGCTACCCGATGCAAATTTTCTGACCATATAACCATTCTTCTTTGTAAATCATTCAAATTCCAAAATTCTCGTATATCTTCGTCTGTAGCTCCTTCCTTGCGTGCTTTATCTACTATCTTCTTAGCATTTGGATCTCCTGATTCAGCAGCTCGTATCAGTAAGTCACCATAATTATTAGGAAGGTCAATAGTGCCTTCTTTTATTGCCTGTTCTTTACAAAGTTCAATTGCTTTCTTCACTTCCCTGCGAGCATATTCCAATGTCATCCCAGTAGGCAATTGCGAGAGCATTTGGGAATACATTTCTCCTAATTCTTTTTCAATATCAGATTGGGAGCGTTTAAACCATTTAGAAAAAATTGGCATAGTTATTACTCCTTTCTTATGGTTAGCTGTCGCCTAACTTATTCATATACGACAATTTTGTCATATATCTCCACAAACTGTCTTTATATCCGACCTCTATGTCGGATATACTTACGCTTGGCAAACTTTTATTTCTTACCATCTTTCACCTTCTCTAATATTATAGAATCTAATGGATTTTTTATTTTACTTAAATCTTTATTACTTACATGAGTATATATCTCTGTTGTTTTACTACTCTTATGTCCCAATAATTCCTGTATATACCTTAGGTCAACTCCACTTTCCAAAAGGTGCGTAGCAAAACTATGTCTTAAAGAATGAATACTAACTCCTTTTACAATACCTGCTTTTTCACATGCTTGTTCAAAAATCCTCTCTGCAGTTCTCGTGGTTATATGCGATTTTTTGTCAATTGATGGAAATAACGATACTCCAGGTTTATAGAACTCTATGTATATCCTTATAGTTTTTAAAGTCGTATCCGATAATAATGTGAACCTGTCCTTCCTACCTTTTGCACCTTTGATGTGAATAAGTTTTCTTTCTGTGTCAATATCCTCTAATCTTAAGTTTACGACTTCGCTTACTCTCAAACCAGCAGAATAAGCGAGCATTAAAATCGCTTTGTGTTTTATATTGGCTACCACAGAAAGTAGTCTTGAGATTTCTTCTCTGCTCAGAACAACAGGTAATTTCTGGTCTTTTCTTGGTCTTTTAATCTCAAAAACAAAATTTTTCTTTAAAATATCGCCATAATAAAGTTTCAGTGCGTTGATTACGATGTTCAAAGTTGACGCTGAAAAGTTTTTATTGCTCGCAAGATAAGACAAATAATTTCTTATATCTTCATTAGTAATTTCAACAGGATTCTTACGGGTAAATCTCAAAAGATTCTCATTGTAATGCGCATACGTCTTTATCGTCTTCGGACTGTATTTTCGGGATGTAAGTTCTTTTCTCAACTTATCAAAATACAAAGAGGGCTCAATAATGACTTTTTCTCCATCAAACATTGATATAATCTTATCAAGAGTCCCGTTCTCATTTGGAAAACTCCAGTATTTTTCTTCTGGATGCCACCTCCATCCATCAATGGTTTTAATCTTTTCTATAAAAGAAGGATTATAGGGAAAGGTAACTCTAATCTCCCTGAAATCTGCATTCTGAACCCTTATTTCTGATTCCATGCTTCCTTAATCCTCTGTAATCTGCACT
>MNXV01000002.1 GCA_001871575.1 Caldisericum sp. CG2_30_36_11 | reverse complement strand
GTTTGGCGAGGCTCTTTCCGGAGGGGAAAGAGAGTATCAGTACGATAAAATAATCTCCCGAATGAAATTCAAAGGAAACGATGAAAATTCTCTTAAATGGTATCTTGACGAAGTAAAGAAAGGTATTCCACCTTCCGCAGGATGTGGAATAGGTATTGAGCGATTGATAAGATTTATTTGTAATCTTGAAAGTGTTTCAGAGGCAAGATTGTTTGCGAAACTTCCTGGAACTCTTTCTATTTGATATAAATAAATTCGTAAAACATCCTTCTTTCAGTTTTTTTAAATTCTTTTTTCTTCATCGTATTCTGCCCCCTTACTCTAATAGATCCTGAAATGCCCTGAACCCTGGCCCTGAATTAAGTTCAGGGACAGGTTTGATTCAGAGCAGGGCTTAAAAATTTTTTATATAGATTGCCATGTGAGGCAACGATACTGTTTAGTATAGGTAGGTTTTTGAATTGATGCAATTTGATAATTTTCTTTATTTTAAATTATAGTTATAATAAAATAATAAAAATTTAGGTTGACGGTGGGAAAATGTTAGCGATAGTAGCGATATTTGAATACATTGTGTGGCTTTTACCAATAGAGTTTGTAGTTATTGGAAGGTATAAAATTACAAAGGAAAACGGTAAAAGAGGAGGGTTTTTAAATATCATTGTCTCTTTAATCCTTACGGGCGTTGCGGTTAGCTTAAAGGAATTTTTTATTTTCAATTCAATCTTTAGTCTTGAGAAAAACTTTCTTGCAGGCAATATACTGATCCTAATTTCATATACATTTCTCTTTATGGGAATAAAGCAGATTGAAGGTGAAGTAAAAGAATTAGTTAAAATGCCTAAGAGAATGGTTCTTTACTCCTTCCTGCTGTTCCTACTTCCGATCTATGCGGCTTTTAAGAAAGATTACGTTGTTTCAGCAGATCTCATAATTTATGCTCTCCTTATAATCATCACAAATACAAGCGTTGGCAAATTATATTTCCTTGCTAAGGAAAGAAGAAAAACATTAACCACTTTCATTTCATTGTTTTCTATTAGTCTCCTCTTTGACTTCTTTTTAAAAGGCTTTTCCGAAATCCTCGACGTAAGTTCTATCCAGTCATTAAAAATGGCGGCTTTTTCTTTTCGCATGATTACCTCATTTTTCCTTTTTTTCATTTTTGCCAGGGCAGAGCTAGTTAGTATAAAATCAGGGACAATCTCTGGACTGCATGCCATTGCCGCTCGTTTTGTAAGGGATGTAATTCTAATAAGTCTTTTGGGAACGATGGTTTTCAGCACATTAGCCTATGCTGAAGCACAAAATGTACATACCACAGTAATACAAAATCTAACTCGTCATGCTTACGAACAACTCTCTATTGACACTGCAAACACTGGTAAGGAGCTTGCAGATAGGATAACGGACATAAGAAAAAACTTAAGTATTCTTTCAGAAAACGAAGATATAATAAATACCTCTCAAAAGACAGAAAAGCTATTAGAAACATTCTATTTAACTTATAAAGAAAAAATATCCTCCGTCACTCGGATGGATAAAAATGGCGTAATCGTTTTCACGTATCCGTATACACAGGTAAGTGGAACTGATATTTTTTCTCAACCGCTCGTAAAAACTCTCTTAAAAACGTACAAAGAAGTTCTTTCTGATCCGATAACAAGCGTGCAGGGTTTCCCTGCGATTATTTTCCACGAGCCAGTGTTTAAAGAAGGCACGTTCAACGGAAGCATAGCAGTACTGTTTAACCTTCAGTCCTCTGCTCTTGAAAAAGCAATTATATCAGGGCGTTTCCCTGAAGAAAGAATAATTGTTGCTGATTCTTATGGGACAATTATTGCTGCGCAGGAAAGAAGCCTTCTTATGACAAATATTAAAGCTCTGATCTCCAACACAAATAGCCCTGGAACTTTTGTTGACAGCGCCTTTGGCAGGATTCTCCTGGCACGCACAGACATCCGTATCTTTCAAGATAAATTCTACACCATTTTTGCAATTGTACCTGAAGGCATTGTCCTGACTGATTTGTGGAAAGAAGTTTTTAATAACATATTTCTAATACCAATTTTTATCATTTCAGCCCTGCTTTTGGCAAAAATGCTATTATCATCATATAAGCTGCAGAGTGAGAAGCTGAAAACTATGGTAGTGCAGGAATACACAAAAGCGAAAGTTCTTTCGAATAAACTCTCGCACATTGTAGAATTCTTTGGTAGCACTGATATAGACCAAGATGTAAACCAATTCTATAATAGATTGCTTACGTATGCACTTATGCTTATTGAAAATGGGGAAGCAGGGAGCGTTATTGTAAAGGAAGGCGACAAGTTTGTGTTTAAGGCAGCAAGGGGGTTTGATATTGAAAAGTTGGGAAGGCCATATTTAACCAAAGAAGAAATGATGTCCACCATAGAAAAGCGTCCTGCAGTCATAAAAAATATATATAATATTGTGAAAAACTATACCGGCAAAGAACCACAAGATCTTAAAAAAATTGACACTGACAAGATAAAATCTACCATTAAAGTTCCTTTTATTATAAACGGAGAATACTACGGAGGTTTGTTTATCGACAGCTTCAGCTCAGAAGATGCATTTTCAGAAACTGATTTAGAAGTCGCTGCTGCAATATCAAGCCTTGGTTCAGTTTTTATTAGAAACGAGATCCTTATTGACTCTGTAAAGGAAGCTGAAGCAAAATCTATGTTTATCATATCCGAATTTTCTAATATTGATATCTCAATGAAGGAAGAGGAATTTTTTGCTAATATCCTTAAGATCGGAAAATACCTTGTTCCCAAAGCTTCGGGAGGCTCCATAACTTTAAAGCAAGGAGAGTATTCCAGATATATGGCATCATTTGGATACAAAAAGGATGTTCTTATGAACATAGCGTTTAAGAAGAATGAATCTTACATAATAAAAACTGCTTCTGTTGTAAGAGATATCGTTTCTTATGATGAGGCCCTGCCTGAGAGTGTAAAGGATGCACTTTTTAAAGCAGGAACGGACAAGATCAAGCAAACGCTTATTGCACCAATTATTGTGAATGATGAGTATTTTGGAGGTATTTACCTTGACAGTTTTAAGGAAGGTGAGATTTTCCTTAACGAAGATCTTCGAGTTGCTACAGCTCTCTCTAATCTTTCATCAGTATTTGTTGCAAGCAGGTTTGCATACGACAAGCTGTTTACACTGAGCAATTTTAACACTGCATCTGTCTCTCTATTTCACAAGGTTAATGTGAATACAAAAAAGGAAGATATTGTCAAAATATCATATGAAATTCTTTGCAATTTGTACCCTGCTGAAATAGAGGAAGTGGCAATTGGTGAGAAGAAAAAGGAAAATATTTTCCTTATAAAATATAATGGAAAAGAGATTCAAGTGTACACTGTAATGGAGAAAGCTAAATCAATTAACCACGCAGTAAAAGAAAAACGGTCTGTTTTAATTGAATCACCTGTTCAATATGAGAAAATTTCCCTTGAGCAGAAAGGAAAATCACAGTTGGTAATTTATTCTGATATTGTTGATGTCCCTGTATTCCGTATCCGATTCAATAAAGCCAGGACATTTGATAGCGATGAAAAAGAGTTCTTCGAAAGATTGGGAAGAGAAACTGCGAACCTCTACCAAATGGTAATTTCATTTAAAAGAGCAAAGGAGTTGCTTTTAGGATACATCCTCTCGGTTGCAAACGCGATCGACTCTAAAGACCCATATACAAAAGGGCACTCAGAAAGGGTAAGTTATTTATCAGTTTACCTTGCAGAAAAGATGGGGCTCAGCAACGAAGTCAGACAAACAATCTTGATCGCTGCACTTCCGCACGATGTTGGAAAAATCGGTATCCCTGACAAAATTATTTCTAAGCGAGGCAAATTAACAAAAAAGGAATATGAGGTTATAAAACAGCATCCAGGCAAAGGAGAGCAAATTGTTTCTCCCGTCTTAGGACCGGAAGCAGGAAAGATAATAAGGCATCACCATGAACGATGGGATGGAAAAGGCTATCCAGATGGGATAAAGGGAGAAGAGATCCCGCTTTGCTCACGTATTATTGCTGTTGCAGATGTTTTTGATGCACTGACGAGCGATAGGCCTTACAGAAAAGCATATACTGTTGAAGAAGCAATTAAAATTATAGAGGAAGGCAAGGGAACACAGTTTGATCCAGAAATTGTTGAGCTGTTTTTGTCTATTCCAAAAGAAAGTATTGTAGAAGCAATCCAGAATCCGGATATTGCTTCTATTAGAGAAAAATACATGAGCTAAGAATCATACCTATGTTTAAGAGGCTATAAATTAACAATTTCCACTTTTATTATTATCGACTTCTCTTCTCCTCAAGTAAACAACGTACAGTTTTCTTTGCAAGCATAGTTAATAAAAATATGATTTCCGAATGTTATTTCTTATTGATGTTGTGCAAAAATGCAATTTTTAAAATCTTCTTATTATATACTCTTCAAGTAAGGAGAAGAAAATATTATTATCTAACACATTTTACTTGTTGGTTAATCTTCGTTTAGTACACTTTTGGGATATAAAAGCCTCTCCAAATCTGAGAAGAATTTAAAAATGTCTTCTGTGTGAGGTTCGAATCCCCCCGCCACCACAAAACCTTACAACCTTTTTCTTATTAAGTGCAATACTTAGAAGGAGAGTTTAATTGCCTCCGTGTTTTTAAATTTGCTACAATTCTATAACTATAAAGGTATTCACTCTTCTTCTTCCCTTAGTCTTTTCTTTAATTTTCAATACATACTTCAACTGTCTGCCTTCTGTTACACTCCGAGCCTTCGAACTACCCCCCCAAAAAAAGAAAGGTAAAAGCGAGACTGCCACGCTTCATTTCACTACGCTCGCAGTGACAGAGGAGAAATGGGTGGAGTCTTGAGGAGAGTCTTTCCACCTCCTCAAATTAAAAAACTTGAATTTTTTAAATAAATGCTTATAATTTGATGTTGTGCGGAGAGATGGCCGAGTAGGCTTAAGGCACTCGCCTGCTAAGCGAGTGAGGGACCAAAATCCTTCCGTGGGTTCGAATCCCACTCTCTCCGCCAGAACTCCCTCCAAAACATCACAAAGGGTGTCAACAGAGGAGCTTCCCCCTGCTCCTCTGTTATATCAAAACTCACACCTCCTTGGAGGTCAGGAAGTCCCCTCGCCTGGCCTCCATTCCTTTTTTTATAAAGATACACACCAAACAATCAACATAATGCAATCCTTTTCTGGCAATCTCATTGCCTCAACAAATCATTGCGCACTCTTTTCCTTGCCGAAGGCAAGCGCGAACAGAGTGAGCGTGGCAATCTCCGATAATGCCGTCATTCTGAACATTCCGAAGGAATGCGTGAGAATCTCCTCTTTTTAATCGAAGGGGTGAAAATATCCCCTTCGAACTACCCCCAGAAAAAAGGCAAAGGCGAGACCCTTCGTTTCACTCAGGGTGACAAAAAGAAAAATGTCATTCTGACGAGGCAGCCTTTTTGCCGAGGAAGAATCTCGTCTTTAATGTTTTTGGATGGAGTTTGAGGAGGGTTAGACTACCTCCTCAATTGAAGAGACCCACTCGACTTCGTCGAGGAAGGGATTGCGCAAATACAGCTCAGGGTGAAAATAGAGGAAGCCATTCTGAGGCTCCATAGATACCTCCAGGGGGTTATTTTGTGAGCTTTTAGGGGGCAAAACAGAAAAAAACATACTCCAAAATGCTAATTACAGTTTTAGAATTATTTTTTCAATGATTGGATCAGGAATAACATATTTCTTTGTTCCATCTTCAAACTGCACATCAAGAAAAGAATATTTTACCAAAGATTTTAATATATTGCTTAATGTTTGGTTGCTTATCTTCCCCGAATACAAAGAAATATACTCTTTAATTTTTGAGAATGTTGCCATCTTATGCGCAACCGCCAACAATACTAACCTATAGTTTTCTGATTTTAAAAAGAGTTCTTCCAACTCTTGATTCACAAGTTGCTCTGCAATTTTAATAGTTTCTTCGAATGCATCATTGTAATTTCCCTTTTGCTTTACTGTATACCCATATATAACAAGGTACCCCACGAGCCCATCTAAAATCCTTACAGCATTTTCAATTTCCTCTTTGTTTGGTTTAATCTTAATCTGCTTGAACCCTTCCAGAAGAAAATTAAAAGATTCTTCTTTTGTAAATCTTTCAAGCTTAATCTCATTTAAGTATCTGCCAAACAGCGGCGCCTTTGGATCGTCACTTTTAAGAAAATCATGTAAAACGCCAACCTCAGAGCCTGTCAAAATGAACAGGATATTCGCCAAATGATCGTATGCATGAGCTAACAAGTTTAACATTTCTGTACCACCACTTCCATAGAACCTTAGGTATTGTGCCTCATCCATTGCAATAATTAGTTTCTTTTTAGATTTATCAAGTAAGTCATTCAAATCATTTAACGCTTGCGTAAGTGTAACTTCTGACTTTTTTTCTCCTTTCAAACCGATTTCAAGCCAGGGAATTTTAATATTAGAAATTGAATCAAAAATTCTCTTAATAGTACTTTCTTTAAAAGTTTTCTTAAGCTCATTCAAAATATATGTGTTAAATTCGTTTTTATTAATCATGTTCCCTTTTTTTATAAAACTTCTGCAGTCAACAAATATAAAAGGAGTGCCGTGCTCTTTGTTCTCTTCAAGGAATACTCTAAGAAGAGAGGTTTTTCCAATTCTTCTTATACCTGTGAGAAGTACGATTCTTCCACCTTCAAGCGCTTTCCTCAGTTCTTTTAGCTCTTTTTCTCTATCATATAAGTCTTCTCTTCTAATTTTTGGCTCTAATGAAAAGTACATATGCACCTCCTCAATTCTTTTTTGCTATAACTGTGGTTGACTTAGTCAAATGGGATTGACTTAGTCAACCTGGGTTGACCAAGCTTATTATAGCACAAAACTGGTTTTGAAAAAAATTCAATCCTGACCTGAGCGACTCTCCAAATTTTCCTCTTATTCTTTTGTATTCGTTTACTTCTTTGTATTCATAACTCATTCCCTATGAATAATCTTTTCCTGCGAATTATCCTTTGGAACCACTATATGAGTTACATAGATACGAGACTCTGGAATGATATTTAATTCGCAATCCTCCTCAGCAGATTTATTGTTTAGTCTCTCTGTATTATTAAATTAGACCCTGAGACAAGCTCAGGGTGACAAAA
>MNXV01000093.1 GCA_001871575.1 Caldisericum sp. CG2_30_36_11 | reverse complement strand
CTATCCAATTCCTTGTGGTTAGGAACTACTACCTGAGCAAATGGATCATTTCGCCTCAAAATAATATGACTACTTTCCTGTCGTTTGAAATAAAAGCCAATCTTCTCCAGTGCTTTGACACACTCCGTGCCAGAAATCGTTGGTAGTTTGCTCATACTGCTACTAAAAGCGCATCAAAGTGGTCTTCAGGAACTTGGAGATTGTCCTCTTCCAACGCTGCAATGTAACCATGAATTGCTTCTTTGATGTTAGTGATTGCCTCTTCTTTTGTCTTTCCTTGACTGATGCATCCTGGTAAGCTCGGACATTCTGCAACCCAATAGCCATCCTCGCCTGCGTAAATAATTACTTGTCTCATTGTCTCACCTTCCTTAAAACTACTACTTCGTATAGTTCGTTCATTTTCACTTTTTCCCTTTTAATCATTTTACAAAATATTTTAAAAAGTGGAAATTGATGCATTGCAATGCGACCCCTTTTTGTTGATTGTTTTCTATCATCACCCCCTGGATTTTTTGTATACCTGGGGATGTGTACCAATCATGACAAGTATTAGAAAGGGTTTTTCAATTTTAAATACCAGAATCCAATCACTTTTAACATGCATTGCTTCGTATTTATTCAATGTTCCAAGTAGTGGGTGTCTTTTATAAATAGGATCAACTGGTTTCTCTTCTTGCAGTGTTTCAATGATATGCTTTAATATATCAAAGTCTAATTGTGAGTATTTACCGCTTTTTTTATCTCTTTCAATATCTTTCTTGTATCCTTTCTCAATTTTTATCTTCAGCAATGTCAAATTCCCAATTCTTTAAAGAGTTCCTCTGCTGTATTGTAAATTTCTACATCTTCATCATTCTCAATGTTATGAATTCTCTCTATGAGTTCATCTGAAGGAATACCTATTTCAAATGGTATCCTCTTCTCCAATGCTACTTTTGCAAGAAACAAGTTCACTGCATCTCCAAAGCTCAATCCTAGTGCATCGAATACCTTACCTGATTCTTTATAAAACCTATCTTCTACTCTTATGCTTGTCTGTCTTCTCATGTTATCACCTCAAACTAATTATACTGCAATTGAAGTATAAAGTCAATACCTCAAATTGCCTCATCAAATACCTATAGAAAAAATTTTATAGTCACACTTTTTTCTCAATAGATTGTCGAATAGCTTTCACAAGGTCATATAGCAGTACGTTTTTAAATTATTGATAATTGCTATAATAAAGCTATGAGATACGGTATCATATCTGATATACACAGCAATATCGAGGCGTTAAATGTTGCACTGAGCAATCTCACTGAGAAACAGGTTGATATTATTGTTGCCCTTGGCGATATTGTGGGGTATGGGCCTGACCCTGAAGAGTGCGTTAATATAATAATGAGCAAATCCATTGTTTCTGTCATGGGAAACCACGATTTTGGCCTGAACTCCCTTGATTATGAAAATTATTTCAATACCTATGCAAGAGATGCGATAAGATGGACAAGGAACAGAGTTTCTGAACAGACAAAGAGCTTTATAAAAGAACTTCCATTGTTTGTTGAAAAAGAGCATTTTACAATGTTTCATGGAAGCCTGAGTGAACGAAACCCATTTCGTTATATTATATCTCAGGGTGATGCAATAGAGAGCTTCGATAATCTTAAGACACCCATAGGTTTTTTTGGGCATTCACATATTCCGGGCGTTTTCTCTATGGGGAAGGATAAAAAGATTGAATATATAAGGGGTGCTCCTCACGAAAGAATTGATTTAAAAGACGATTATAGATACCTTATTAATGTGGGGAGCGTTGGTCAGCCGAGGGATGGAATTCCTCTGGGTTCTTTTATAATATTTGACAGCGAGTTATTGAATGTTGAATTTGTAAGGTTTAAGTATGACATAGAGAAAGTGTATAACAAGATTATCGGGAGGGGGTTGCCCCCATTCCTTGGGGAACGGTTATTTATGGGGTTTTAGATTTTCCTTTTCTGAATTTTCTCAGAGTCAAAAGTCCGCCAGATAACAGTAAGAAATAGTGTGTAAATAGTCGCCATGTAATCACGAAAACTCCTATAAGAGGTTGAGGGATTAGTCTTGCAAAAAGAGCAAGTATCTCTATCTCAGAAGTTCCACTGCCACCGGGCGTGGGTATGTATGCAGATGATATATAAAAGATAACTGCAGTAATAACAATTTCTGGCCAGGGAGAGTTTATGCCGAGACCTCTCATCAGCACCACAGGGGTAAAAAGCACCAGACCCCATGATATAAAACTCCAAAAGAAAGCATAGTAAATTTTTTTAGAATTGGATTGAAAAATTTTATTCTTTGCGTTTTTGAAATCTTCTACAATCTTTTTTAGCGACTCAACTCCTTTTTTAATTTTATCCTCTCTGAATATTTTTTTGAAGAATCTTATTTGCATTATTTTAACTGCGATACCTTCAATTATGTGCGGATTTAGTAAGCCAATTATGAGAAATAGAAAAAGCAATGACGTGAGTATTAACCCTGAATTGATAAGAATATTAACGGGTCGTGATATTGTCCAGGTTGGTTTTGTGAGGGCAAACCAGAATGGAATAAGGAGAAAAACAGCTAACCTTACGAAAGTGCCTATAAATGTTTTGATTGCTATTATTGCAGTGGAATCTCCTGCCTTGACGTTGTTTTCTTGTGAAAGAACGTACACCTGGACCGGTTCTCCACCGCCTCCTCCAAAAGGCGTTATCCTTGAGAAAAATCCGCCGATAAGAAAAGTGCTGAGACACTGCCTGAATGATATTTTATAGTTGAGCATAGACGTGATGATTTCTAAAACATATGCTTCCAGAAACCAGTTTGCAATCATCATGAGAAAGGAGATAAGGAGAAGGGAAAGTTGAAATGATTTTATAAGGGAAATAAAATTCCAGTTGTGGGTCAGAAACGAAATAAGAAGAATTCCAATCAATCCGGCAAAAAGCGCAAAAAGAGTTTCTTTTGCAATTGTTTTTTTGCTTATTTTATTGAAATCATCCATTTTTCTTTATCTCTTCCCACATTTTATCTTTCTTGTTATTAGAAATACTCGTGAGGTTCCCTCCTTTTTTCTTTAAACTTTCGAATCTCTCGCTGAATTTATCCATTGACAGAAATAGCGCATGAGCAGGGTCAATTTTGAGAAAGCGAGCAAGGTTTATTACTGAAAAAAGAAGGTCCCCAACTTCGATAGATACTCCTTCTCCCAATTCTCTGGCCTCTTTAAGCTCTTTGAGTTCCTCTGATATTTTCTTTTCAATTTGTTCTACCGATATGAAATCCAGCCCTTCTTTTCTTGCAGCCTCCTGCACATCTACTGTTGTTATAAAACTTGCAAGAATTTTTGCAATATTCAGAGTTTTATCTCCATTTTTCCTCTTCTTTATATCTTCCCATTGTTCAAGCACTTCCTTGCTTTCCTTTACTTTGCTTTTCCCAAACACATGTGGATGCCTTTCATACATTTTTTCGTAAAGTTTATCAATCACATCTACAATGTTAAATTTCTTTTCTTCCTCGCTAATTATACTGTGAAGTAGTATTTGAAGCAAAACATCGCCAAGTTCTTCTTTTATACCCTCTGAATTGCTTCTATTAATTTCCTCGACGAGTTCAAGGGGCTCCTCTATGATTTCCGGGATTAGCGAAGAATGGGTTTGTTCTCTGTCCCACGGGCATTGATGCCTGAGGATTTTGATAAGCTCGTTTATAGTAAAGAAGGCATCAAGAATTTCGTTCAATGCAAAAAGTTCAACATTTTTAGCAGTGCTTTTTACAAATTCTTTATCCAATGCTTTGAACTTTAGCCCTGCCTTTTTTTCTATCAGGGCTATTGCATTTTTTTCATCTTTGTCTCTACAAATTAAATAGATAACTGCAAGAAGAGACGACTTTGCAATATTGTCAGCGGAGTATATTACAAATGGGAAGCCGATTTTTTCAAAAAATTGAGCATTCAGAATCAACTCTCTTGTCTTGAAAAGCGAGATTTTATTTAGATTAAACTCTCTTACCTCAATACTATTTTTGGTGATTTTATTTTTTACTTTAGAGGTCGATAAAACCGCTCTGATTTTGTCATTTTTGGTTATTTCTTTTGTTGAATCCGAAATGGCAAATTTATTTTTTAGAATCCATACCAGCATGGTTTACTCCTTTCAACAAATTCATAACTTCAAGTGTTTCTTTGAGGGGAGAATTATTTGCTTCAAAAGATATGTAATTTTCTCCAAACCTTGCTGTTACATTTGACTTTAGCAATTTTTCCAATCCCTCAAAAGAGATTTTGTTCCCATCTTCAATTGATATAAATACTCTTGACCCTTCCTGGTATATCTCTCTGACACCTGATTCTCTTGCAAGATAGTTCATTATTCCAATGAGGAGCAAATTGTCCACTGCTTTGGACAACCCCCCAAACCTGTCGAAAAGTTCACTCCTTATCTCGTCTATTTTGTGTACCGTGTCTGCTGTTGTTATGCGCCTGTAATAATCCATCCTCTCTGTATTAACCGATACATAGGTATCTGGTATATAATATGTTTCGTTAAGCCTTATTGGAATGCCTTTTAGTTCCACTTTTTTCTCGCCGCGCAGTTCGCTTACAGCTTCTTCGAGGAGTGTCACATAGAGGTTATATCCAACCGAAACTATGTGCCCGTGCTGTTCTTTACCGAGCAGGTTTCCAGCACCCCTTAGCTCTAAATCCTTAAGGGCTATTTTGATGCCAGAGGAAAGTCCTGAGAATTCTTTTATTGTTTCAAGTCTTTCTTCTGCAATTGATTTGAGGTCTTTGTTTGCAGTATACAAAAAGTAAGCGAAAGCATTTATGTGAGACCTTCCAATACGACCCCTCAGTTGATACATCTGTGAAAGTCCAAAGTCCTGAGCGTTATCAACTATGAGTGTGTTTACAGTTGGAATGTCCAGGCCATTCTCGATTATCGTAGTAGATACAAGCACATCGGTCTCTCCCTCATAGAAGGAAAGCATTATTTTTTCTATTTCATCTTTTCTCGTTTTGCCGTGAGCGACATCTACTCTAGCCTCTGGCACAAGCTGTTTTACAGTCATTGCAAAAGAATAAATGTCTTCAATTTTGTTATGCACCACAAAAACCTGGCCGGCTCTTTGGAGTTCAAATTCAATTGCCTTTTTGATAATCTCAAAGTTTCGGGGGAAAACAAATGTTTTAACTGGTACTCTTCCGATGGGAGGTGTATTTATCAGTGAAACCGCCTTTAATTTGATGATTGCCGAGTGGAGCGTTCGTGGTATCGGGGTTGCAGTAAGCGTCAGTACGTCAACATTTGCTTTCATTTCTTTTAATTTTTCCTTGTGTTTCACGCCGAATTTCTGTTCCTCATCTATTATAATGAGGCCGGGGTCTTTGAATTTTATGTCCTCTGAAAGAATCCTATGAGTGCCTATTATTATGTCAACACTGCCATTTTGAAGTTTGTTGAGGATCTCCTTTTCTCTTTTTGGCTCGGTCAATCTTGAAAGAGTGGCTACTTCGACGGCAAATGCTCTTAGCCTTTCCATAAAGGTTTTTTCGTGCTGCATTGCAAGGATTGTAGTTGGCACAAGCACTGCGACCTGTTTGCCGCTTAATACAGCCCGCAGGGATGCTCTTATTGCAATTTCTGTTTTGCCGTAACCAACATCTCCGCATATAAGCCTGTCCATTGGTTCGTTTGATTCCATATCTTTGTATACTTCTTCAAGTGCCTTTTCCTGATCTTCTGTAAGTTCGTAAGGAAAAGAGAGGTCAAGGATTCGCTCTTCTTTTAAAAACGTGCTGAATGAAAATCCTTTGTTCAGCCTTCTTTCTGCCTGTGTGAGGAGGAGTTTCTTTGCAAGGAGTTTTGCATTTTCCTTTGCTCTTTCTTTGGTGTTTTTCCATTCGTTTCCTGCAAGCCTGTTAAGGCTTGTAAATGCTCTATCTCCAATGTATTTGTCAACAAATCCGATCCTCTCAAGTGGAACGTAGAGCTTTTCGCCATCCCTATATTCAATGAGCAGGTATTCCTTGGTCCCATGTTCTTCAAGTTTTACGAGGCCCCTGAATATTCCTATGCCAAAATCTCTATGGACAACGTAGTCTCCATCTTTCAGCTCCTCTACCGTTGTTATGCTTTTTGTTGGCATTGGTTTTTTGCGGGCTTTTTGTTGAGTGTATTTTGGGAAGATTTCTCTATCGGTGAGGACAATTGCTCTGTCTGTTTCTATGCCTTTTTCAAAGTAGCCTTTCAGTATGTAAAGCCCCTGCAATTCTTTGAGTGTTTTTTCCGGGGTGAATTCGTATATGTTCAGGAGTTCCTTTATCCTGTTAAACTGTTCGGTGAATATAATTACGCTTTTTTCTTTTACCGAGGTTAATATAAATTCCTCTATGTTTGAAATGAATGAGAAGTTTTCAGGTATTGAGATTGCAGGAAGTTCTATGGTATCTTCGTCGGGCACGTTTTTAAGTGTAAAAATTCTTCCTTCGTTCAGTTTTTTAAGGGCTCTGGTAAGGATATCTTTTCTGTCTTCTAATATTTCTGAAGCTTCCGAACTCCTTTTGTAAATCTCTTCTGTTTCTTTGAGAAATTTGTCTCGCTCTATTGGTTCGACAAAAATCTTTGTAAATTCTTCTATGTTTTCGATAAGCGTTGGAAATGGCATAATCCTGCCATTTTTGAAAAATTTGAAGTAATAGTTTATGCCAAAATTGCTACCTTTTTCTATCTCTTGAAGGTCTCTTAAAATAGAATCCCTGATATACTCGTCATCGATTTTTTTGATTTCTTCCTGAATTCTGTTTTGAAATTTTTTCCAGTCGTTCTTTTCGAAAAGGTAGTATGTGTTTGGCAAAATCGATATTTTTTCTTTTTTTTCAAAAGATTTCATCGTTTGGAGGTCGAAAAGTCGAATTTGTTCTATCTCACCTTCAATGCCAAATGTAATCCTTATGGGGAATTCCTCTTTGCTTGTAAAAATATCAATTATGTCTCCTTTTACGGCAAATTCGCCTGTTTCTGAAATTTCTTTTACTCTTTTATAACCGAGTTCTGCCAGGGTTTTTATTACCTCACTCACTTTGTGTGTTTCGCCTTTTGCGAGGTTGAATATTTTTATAGACTCATAAGGAAGTACAGGATCAAATAGGGCTTTAAGTGTTGAAATGGCTATTCTATTTTTTCCTTCGTAGAAATCTTTAAGGAATTGTATTTTGTACTGTACGGTGCTATCGTGAGCAAAATCTATTTCAAACGGGAACAGCCCAAACTCAGGATTTAGTAATGAATGAGGAAATATTTCATGAATTTTCTGTGCCTTTTCCTGGGTATTTACGATAATAAGGATTTTATTTTCCTTTAACTC
>MNXV01000024.1 GCA_001871575.1 Caldisericum sp. CG2_30_36_11 | reverse complement strand
ATTTTCAATTAATTTTTACCGTAGCAGAAAAGCTATTAAATCTTTAGAAATAGCTTTTCCTAAAATAGTTTAAAAACAGTATAATAAAAATGTGGAAGAAAAATTAAATTTTGTAATAATAACAGGGCTAAGTGGAGCAGGCAAAACTAAAACAATTGGTATAATGGAGGACCTGGGCTATTTTTGCATTGATAATTTACCTCCAAACCTGATAAAGGATTTCCTTAAAATTTCAGAAAGAACTGAAGGTAAGATTAATAAAATTTGTGCAGTAATAGACGTAAGGAGTGGAGAATTTTTAAAAGATCTACCATCAATAGTCGAGGAGCTCAGGAAAGACGAAAAAATATCTCTAAAAGTTATATTTCTTGAAGCTTCGTACGAGGTTCTTGTAAGAAGGTTTTCAGAAACTCGTAGAAAGCATCCAATTGATGAAAAAGAGCTTAAGGGCAGTATTGAGCGAGAGTTAATGATACTTCGGTCAATCAAAAAAATTTCTGATCATGTAATAGATACCTCTAATTTTGAACTTAAGAACCTTAAGCAATTGATAATTTCATTACTTTCCTATCCAAAGCTCGAAGCTATGAAAATATTAATTTTAACTTTTGGGTATAAATATGGAATACCAATTCAATCAGATATTGTTTTGGATGTTAGATTCATACCAAATCCATTTTATGAAGAAGAACTTGTCGATTCAAACGGTTCAAGCGAAAAAGTAAAAGATTATGTTTTGAAGTTCAACGAGACAAAAGAATTTTTAAGGAGACTTGAGGACTTTATTTTGTATCTCATTCCATATTATATAAGGGAAGGCAAATCATATCTCACTGTTGCTCTTGGTTGTACGGGTGGAAAACACAGGTCGGTTGCAATTGGAGAAATCCTTGCAAGTTTTTTAAAAGGGAAAGGTTATTCAATTGAATTGGAGCATAGGGATGTGAAAAAATGAGATCAATAGAACATTTAAGATTTAGATGGATGTTGCCAGGAATGAGAGTAAAAAGATATATAGTAGCAATAATCATAGGGTTGCTGATCTTATTTTATGTATTGAGTATCTTTTATGTTAACTATGCCTATAGCAGAACCTCTTTTTTGAGGAAGTTTTTTTTCTTCTTCGCGGACCTTAACATCCCTTATAAAGACTTTGTGCTACCACTTTTTCTGGTAATTGTTATAATTATTGCAGTTGTTTTAATAATTTATGGAATAAAAAGGCTTGTTCTTTCAATTGCTCAATGCCTTGCGCCCGAGAAGAGCGATAATGAGATTATGGATATTGTTTTCGAAAAAAGAAAGGAAAATCTTAAAAAAAGAGTAGTTGTTATAGGCGGAGGCACTGGTACTACTTCTGTCCTCCAGGGGCTAAAGGATAAGTTTGTTAAAGTGTCGGCTATAATTACCGTAGCTGACAGTGGTGGAAGCTCAGGGAGGATAAGAAGAGAAATGAAAATCCCTCCTCCAGGAGATATAAGAAATTGCCTTGTAGCTCTTTCAGAAGAAAACTCTCTTACTTCTAAACTTCTTTCCTTTAGATTCAGGGAAAAGGATTCTTGTTTGAATGGACATAATTTAGGAAACATAATTATTGCAGGGCTTACAAGAATTACAGGCGATTTCGGCGATGCTGTTATTGAGTTAAGTAAGATGCTTGAAATTAATGGAGAAACAATGCCTTTTACAACCGAAGATGTAACTGTATGTGCAGAATTTGAAGATGGAAATATCATTGAAGGTGAAGCAGAAATAACAGAGAGCCATGGAAAAATAAAAAGGATCTTTATAAAACCAGACTACGCAAAACCGTATATAAAAGCCTTAGAAAGAATTTCTAATGCTGATTTAATAATAATTGGACCGGGAAGCCTCTATACCAGTATAATACCTCCAATGCTCTTTTCGTCTGTGATTGATACAATAAGAAGAAGCAAAGCAAAGAAAGTTTTTGTTGTCAATATAATGACAGAACAGGGTGAAACTGATAATTTCTCTGCATCTCAACATTTAGAAAAAGTTATTGAAATCCTTGGAGAGGGAGTAATTAACTATACTATTGTCAATACAAGGGGAATTAGCAAAAATACTCTTGATAAGTATGCGGCTTCCGGCTCAGGCGTTGTAGAAGGAGATATAAATAGAATAGAGAAAATGGGAATAAAATGCTTAAAAGGAGATTTTGTCCTTGAAAGGGGTGATCTTGTACGGCACAATCCAGAGAAACTCGGCGAAACCCTAATGAATTTAATAAAAGGGAGAGTCTAAACGTTTTTTTAAAAAGGGAATTATCACTAGTGTATGATTATCCAGAAAGTGAATTTTATGGTTTTGTTATAAGTAATGGGAAATATTTGCTTTCTTCAAATTCAGTAAGCCTGTCATTTGGCTCCAAAGAAATTTTTGTTATAAGGAAAATAATTTCTCTTACAAATCGCGTTGGACTTCAAAGAACTTCAGATATCTTTAAGAAAGAAGGAGGTTTATTTTTTATTGAATTTAAAGGAGTTAATAAACTCTTAAATGTTGATGAAATACTTTTAAAGGTTTCAAAAGGAAAAATTGATGAGAAAAAAAGTTTTTTAAGAGGAGTATTTCTTGGCTGTGGTATACTTTCTTCTCCTCCCTCTTATCACCTTGAATTTAGATTCGAGCATGAAAAAGAAATGAATTTTTTAAGCAATATGTTTAAAAACATGAACATAAAACATTTGAAAACCAATAATCATATTTACATAAAAGGTAGGGAAAATATAAAAAAGTTTTTGCACTTTGTAGGAGGTATTGAGACTTATCTTTTCTTTGAAGAAGACGCCGTTGAAAGGGAAGTTTCAAATACTACCAATCGCAAAGCTAATTTTGAGTTTGCAAATCTTGAACGACAAACAGCTGCAACAACGAGACAGCTCAAATTTTTGAAGGACATTAAGGATGGAGGAGATCTTGATAAAATGCGCAATGACCTCAAGGAAATTGCGATAATGAGGCTCACATATCCATATCTTTCTTTAAGTGAGCTTGCAGAAAAGTCGAATGGTAGATATTCTAAACAATCAATATATTATAGACTAAGAAAAATAATGGAAGCTTATGAAAAATAAAAATGTGCAAAGAGCTTCTCTTAAGTTAAGGTTTGTTCCCTACCTTGCCTTACGTGCCAGGGTATTTGAATTTAATAACCTCGAACTGAATGACTTTATAAATGATTTTTTCGAAACTAACCCTTTTATTGAATTTTCGAATTTGTATTCAGGCGAGGATTTTGTTTTTGATATTCCCCAAAACGTCGAAGACATTTATTCGTTTTTAAGCCATCAACTTAATATGCTTGAGATTGATGATAAAGATAAAAAAATTGCTCAATATATAATAAATAACCTTAATGAAGAAGGATATTTCAAATTGCCCTTGGTTATTATTGCGAAAGAATTTAAAGTAAGTGTAAAAGAGGTAGAAAGAATTCTTAAATCGGTTCAGTCCCTCGATCCCCCTGGAATTGGTGCAAGAAATCTCAGTGAATCTTTTATTATTCAGCTTGGAAGGGAAAGCCCGATTACACCCAAAGTTAAAAAGATTATAAATGATCATTTGCAGGAGCTTGCGAGTGGTAAGTTCGACAAAATTTCTAAAAAATATGGACTTACGAAAGAATTCCTTAAAAAGTTGAAAGAAAAAATACCTTGCCTTAACCCTTCTCCAGGATTAATGTTGAAAGAGGCTAAAAATCTTGTGAGAGTACCTGATATTATAATCGAGAAAGATGGAGAAAATTTAAATACTTTTTTAAATAAAAACTTCAGGAGAGAGTTTGTAATAAACGAAAAATACAGAGACATCTTAGATTCACTTGATAAGGGCAAAAAAGAAGAGTTTGAATTTTTGCTTGAAAAAGCAATGTGGTTGCAAAGAGCCATCAATCAAAGGGAAGATCTGCTAATAAGAATAAGCAATAAAATTCTTGCTGTGAATAAAGATTTTTTTCTTGGTATAAATGCTTACCCCGTGAAAATGTCGCTTGATGAATTCTCAAATTCTCCTGACCTTTCGGAATCAGTCGTTTCACGCCTTATACAGAATAAATATATTGCTACTCCTAAAGGACTTTTTCCTATTCATTTTTTCTTTAGAAGAAGACAAGTTTCTTTTAACGATGAAGAGGCAAAGGCTAAAATAAAGTCTTTGATAGGGACTGAAGATAAAAAAAGACCACTAAGTGATGAACAGATTATGCAACTGCTTGAAAGCGATGGAATCAAAATTAAAAGGAGAACTGTAGCAAAATACAGAATGTTGCTTAATATTCCAAATATAAATAAAAGAAAAGTTGACAGATAAGAATTTTTCTTATAAAATGTATAAATTCGGTATGACTTAACTTCTAAGGAGGTTGAAATGGCAAAATTTGCAATTAATGGATTTGGTAGAGTTGGAAGACAGGTTTTCAAAAGGATGTACGAAGAATACCCAGAGCTTCCGATAGTGGCAATAAATGATCTTTTTCCACCGGATCAGCTTGCTTTTCTATTAAAGCATGATTCTAACTATGGGACGTGGAAAAGGGATATAAAAGTAGAGGAAAGTTTTATTTCTGTTGATGGTAAAAAGGTTAAAGTTTTTGCTGAAAAGAATCCCGAAAACCTTCCATGGAAAGACCTTGGAATCGATGTTGTTATTGAATCAAGCGGCGTGTTTACCGAAAGAGAAAAATCAGAATTGCATCTTAAAGCAGGTGCAAAAAAAGTTTTAATTACAGCTCCAGCAAAAGGCGAGGATATTACAGTTGTTCTTGGTGTTAACGACAATCTCCTTGATATGACTAAACATGTTATTATATCGAATGCATCCTGTACAACGAATAGTATTGCACCGGTCATTAAAGTTATTCATGATAAAATTGGTATTGAGAGAGGCTATCTTATAACTGCACATTCTTATACACAGGATCAGAGGCTTCTTGATGCACCTCATAAGGATCCAAGAAGAGCAAGATCAGCAGCCACTAATATTATTCCTACAACAACTGGTGCAGCTAAGTCAGTGACTCTTACAATACCAGAACTTAAGGGCAAGCTTGATGGTATGGCATTGAGGGTACCGACTCCAATAGTTTCTATCTCCGTATTCGAAGCAGTCATGAAGAGACCTACAACAAAAGAGGAAATAAACGCCTTCCTTAAAGAAGCAAGTGAAACTTATATGAAAGGTATCCTTGGTTACACGGAAGAGCCGCTTGTTTCGTCAGATTTCAAAGGCATGACTGAATCTGGTTGTATTGATGCATTGTCTACAAAGGTAGTTGATGAAACACTCGTAAACCTTGTAAGCTGGTATGATAACGAGTGGGGTTATTCCTGTAGAGTTGCTGATCTTGCAGATATTATTGCTAAAAAAGCAGGATATTAATTAATAGGAGGATAGATGAATAAGAAGACTTTAAAGGATTTGGACATCTCTCATAAGAGAGTACTTGTAAGGACTGATTTTAATGTGCCTATTTCTTCTCAGGGCATTGTAAGGGATGATTATAGAATTAAGATGGTAATCCCTACAATAAATTACCTTAGAGAAAGAAATGCAAAAATAATTCTTATGAGTCATCTTGGCAGACCTAATGGAGTTTCTAAGCCTGAGCTAAGAATGGATCCCATAGCTATGATACTTTCAAATCTCCTTGGCATTGAAGTAAAGAAGTTAAACGATTGTATTGGTGATGAAGTAAAGAACTTTATTGCGCATATGGATGAAGGTGAGGTTATTCTTCTTGAAAATCTTAGATTCTATAAGGGAGAAGAAGATAATGACCCTGAATTTTCAAAAGCACTTGCAGAACTTGGGGATGTTTATGTTGATGATGCTTTTGCAACTGCTCATAGAGATGCTGCATCTAACGTCGGCATAACTGCTTATTTACCGTCTGTTGCAGGGCTTCTCATGGATAAAGAAATATCAACTCTTTCTGGGCTCCTTGAATCTCCAAATCACCCTTTCTTTGCAATTCTTGGCGGTGCAAAAGTTTCTGATAAAATTGGTTTGATAAGTAGCCTTACGGGGAGGGTGGATGAATTTTTGATTGGTGGTGGTTTGTGTTTTACCTTCCTTAAGTCACAAGGATACAAAATTGGATACTCTATGTGTGAGGAAGGCAATTTAAATGTTGCAGAAAGAATTTTAGAGAAAGGCAAAACCAAAAATGTAAAATTTGTGCTCCCTGTTGACTTTGTTACAGTCCCGGAAGTTAGACCTGAAGCTCCTTCTCTTACTGTTGATATAGAAGAATTTCCCGAAAAAGGTGTTGGAGTGGATATAGGACCTAAGACAATTAAAATGTTCAAAGATGAGCTTTTAAAGGCAAAAACTATTATTTGGAATGGCCCTCTTGGTGTATTTGAAATTGAGAAATTTGCAAAAGGTACATATGAAATAGCAGAATTCCTTGGTAATTTAAATAATGTTACAACTGTTGCAGGTGGAGGAGAAACGGCTGAAGCATTCAGGAAGTTTGGACTTGAAGAAAAAATTACACATATATCTACCGGTGGTGGTGCTTTCCTCGAATTTCTTGAGGGCAAAACTCTTCCAGCAGTAGATGCTTTGAACGACAAAAGTTAGAAGGGGTGTTTATGCTCTTGAAAATAAAACCCAAATCTGTATAATACATCTGGAAGTGAGGAAAAGATGAGCAAATTGGCAATAGTTTTAATCGTACTTGACTTGGTTTTTGCAGTTGGTGTAACTCTCGCCATACTTTTTATGGAACCCAAAGGTTCCGGCCTTGGTGCTATTTCAGGCGGAGCAACTGTATTCCATTCAAGAAGCACTAAAGATGTGCTTCTTGGAAGATTAGCGACTGCTTTGAGTATAGCATTTGTTGTAACTACACTTTTCTTAACTGTTTTTAAGGTATTTTAGTTTATTAGCCGGGATGGCGGAATTGGCAGACGCGCACGTTTAAGGGGCGTGTGGGTACCCCCATGTGGGTTCAAGTCCCACTCCCGGCACCATTTGTTGTTAAGGGCGGATAGTTCAGCGGTAGAACGCTTGCCTTACACGCAAGAAGTCACAGGTTCAAATCCTGTTTCGCCCACCATGGGGAAGTGCCGAGGTAGCTCAGTCGGTAGAGCAGCGGACTGAAAATCCGCGTGTCGGCGGTTCAATTCCGTCCCTCGGCACCATACAGAAGGCAGACACTTTATTGTTTTGTTCTGATGTTTCATCGTCCTCAAGGCCATTTTTTCCAACTTTTGAAAAATCGTCATTCTGTTCATTATTGCCATTCCCGCTATTATTGGCCTGCTTTATGCGCTCTATTTTTGATATACTGCTTCTCTCAGGGAAGGTGTAAAAGATCTCTATCCTGTCTTTAAAAGCCACAACCTTATCAATGAATATTTTCAAAAAGATGTTTA
>MNXV01000056.1 GCA_001871575.1 Caldisericum sp. CG2_30_36_11 | reverse complement strand
ATAAGGAAGAAATGTTTAAAAAAATAGTTGATTTTTTACAATTTTGAAATTACTTGCTTTTAAATATAATAACGCTAATATAATAAAATAGTAAAAGGAGGCAACTTATAGAGGTTAAAAGATGCGAAAAGGTAGTAACAAAATCTACTTAAAAGGGAGGGACGTATGAAGAAAATACTTGTAATAGTAGTGATGGCAGCCATGTTCGTTGGTTTACTTGCAGGTTGTAAGCCACAGGCAGCACAACCAGTAACACTGGTTTTTGCAAAAGGTGATGCAGTCAACCTTGATCCTGCTAATGTAACAGATGGTGAATCTATTACCGTTATGAACAACATTTTTGACGGTTTGGTAAGGTATAAATCAGGCTCTACAGAAGTTGAACCAGACCTGGCGACAAGCTGGGAAACTTCGCTAGATGGACTTGTCTGGACATTCCATTTAAGAGAGGGCGTAAAGTTCCATGATGGAACCCCGTTTAACGCTGATGCTGTAGTTTTTTCTTTAGAAAGACAGAGAGATGAGAATCATCCTTTCTACCAGTATGGAAAGTGGGAATATTGGAGCTGGTGTTTCGGCGAAATTGCAAAAACAGAAAAAGTCGATGACTATACCGTAAAAATCACATTGTCAAAGCCGTTTGCCCCGTTCCTCAGCACTATGGCTATGTTTACTGCTTATATAGTAAGCCCTACCAATGCTGAACAACTTAAAGATAATGCACTTTCAAATCCAGTTGGAACAGGTCCATTCAAGTTTGTTGAATGGGTAAGAGGAGATCATGTCACGCTTGAGAAAAATCCAGATTACTGGGGAGAAGCGCCAAAGATAGATCGGCTTATATTTAAAGTAATACCCGATCCTTCGGCACGATTTCTTGCTCTTCAAAAAGGAGAAGTTCAGGGAATAGAATTCCCGAACCCTGATGACCTTCCAAAAATTGAAAGCGATCCAAATCTACAAGTTTTAACTCAGCCCGGATTGAATGTTGGATATCTTGCAATGAATATGGATAAAGATACCCCAGGCTTCCAGGCACCATTTGCTGATGTTAGAGTTAGGCAGGCAATAAATTATGCTATAAATAAAAAAGATATAGTTGAGCATCTCTATAAAGGAACAGCCGAAGTAGCCAAAAATCCTTTACCTCCAACCTTATGGGGTTATAATGATACCGTTCAGGATTATGAATACAACCCTGATAAGGCTAAAGAGCTTCTTAAAGAGGCAGGTTATCCAAATGGATTCAAAACAAATCTATGGGCAATGCCTGTATCAAGGCCTTATATGTTTGATCCAATAAAAATTGCAACGGCGATTCAGGAAGACCTCAGGAATGTTGGAATTGATGCGCCAATAGTTACGTATGATTGGGGCACTTATCTTGATAAAACAGAAGCCGGGGAACATGCGATGTGCTTGCTTGGATGGACTATGGACTATGCAGACCCGGATAACATCATCTATGTTTTACTTGATCAAGATGCTGCAACAGTAGGAAGTGCTGGTAACGTTGCATTCTATAGAAATTCTCAAATTCATGAAATTAACATGGAAGCACAGCAAACTTCAGACTTTAATAAGCGAGTAGAGCTTTATGAGCAGGCACAGGTTCTAATTCATAACGATGCGCCATGGGTTACTCTTGCTCACTCAAAACAGATTATTGTCTTCAATAAAAATGTTTCAGGGTTTGTGCTGTATCCTACTGGCGATTATAGATTTGAAAATACTGCAATAGCAGCACCATAATAGTCTTTTTTAAGAGGAGGGAGGAGGAAAACCTCCCTCCTAAATTTCAGGAGTAATTGTGAGAAATTACATTTTACGCAGGATATTAAATGTCCTTCTTATTTTATTAATTGTTTCTATATTAGTATTTCTTATGATCAGACTGATTCCCGGTGATCCTGCAAGGATAATCGCTGGAGAACACGCTTCTGAGAAATCCTTAGCAGAATTAAGGGCAGAGCTCGGACTCGATAAACCAATTTTAATCCAATTCTTCAATTGGTTTGGAAAGGTTTTAAAGGGTGATTTTGGATATTCAATTTTTACACATGAGCCAATTTTGCACGATCTCTTATATAGATTTCCTAATACATTTGAGCTTGCTATTTTTGCAATGATTTTCGCGACATTAATAGGTGTATTTGCCGGGATTATATCCGCCGTTAAGCGATATTCAATCCTTGATTATGCGAGCATGATAATTGCACTTTTTGGCGTTTCTATGCCTGTTTTCTGGTTAGGCATCATGCTAATAATGATTTTTGGAGTCAAGCTTGACCTTCTTCCAACAGGTGGTAGACTCAGCGTATATTTACACATAACGCCAATAACTCACTTTTATCTGCTTGACAGCCTTCTTGAATTTAACTTCCCCGCCTTTTGGGATACATTAAAGCATCTAATATTACCAGCAATTGCACTCGGGACGATACCAATGGCTTTTATTGCAAGAATTACAAGGTCGAGTATGCTTAACGTAATGAATCAAGATTACATTAGAACTGCAAAATCAAAAGGCTTAAGTACCAGAACAGTTATTATGAAACATGCCTTAAAAAATGCTTTAATACCCATTTTAACCGCCTCTGGAACTGAATTTGCCCTGCTTATGGGTGGAGCAATTCTTACAGAAACAATTTTTTCATGGCCAGGTATAGGTACATATGTTGTGCTGGCTGTTCAATCAAGGGATTACCCGGCAGTTCAAGGTTCTATAATATTCATTGCTCTTGTCGTTGCATTGGTTAATCTCATAGTAGACATTCTGTATGCTTATATAGACCCCCGCATCCATTACCAGTAGGAGGAATTATGATTCAGGAATCACCTTTTAGAGAAACGCTAAGATATTTAAAAAAGAACAAATCGGCAATGGTTGGTTTAGGGGTAATAATATTTTTTGTCATAATGGCTATTTTTGCTAAATTTATTGCACCTTATAATCCAATAGACCAGAATTTAAAAAATAGTTTGCAGCCAGGCTTCTGGTCGGGAATCAAAACTAACCTACTTGGAACGGATGAATTTGGTAGAGACCTTTTAAGCAGGATTATATACGGTGCACGAGTTTCTCTCACTGTCGGGTTAATTGCAGTTTTAATAGGTGTTTTACTGGGAGCAAGCGGAGGAATCATTGCAGGGTTTTTGGGTGGGAAAATCGATAACCTTATAATGAGAATTGTTGACATAATGTTTTCGCTCCCTTCAATACTCCTTGCAATTGTAATTGTGGCAATAATGGGAAGGGGCCTTTCTAAGGCAATGATAGCGATAGGTATAACATACTCTCCGCAAATTGCGAGAATTGTACGATCTGAAGCTATTCTTGTAAACCGAACTGAATATATTGAAGCTGCAAAAGCAATAGGAGATTCAAGTTCAAGGATAATGTGGGTGCATGTTTTGCCTAATGTTATGTCTACAATTATAGTTTATGGAACTCTGAGTATAGGCAGTGCAATTCTTGATGCCGCAGCACTGGGATTTCTTGGATTAGGAGCTCAACCACCGACTGCTGAATGGGGAGCAATGCTTGCAGGAAGTATTCACTCTATTACTGGTGGCTTTTGGTGGGTAGAAACATTTCCTGGCATCGCAATAGTACTTGCAGTGCTTGGGTTCAATCTACTTGGAGATGGTTTGAGAGATGCAATAGACCCAAGATTAAGAGGGAAGTTTTAAAATCTTTTTGAGATATTCGATTATTTAATAAAATAAGTAAAAGGAAAATGTAATGAAAAAATTGAGTCTTTTTTTAGTATTTTCTCTATTGCTGGTTATTTTTTCTTTGATTTTTGTTCTTCAGAACAATAATATCATTGTTCAAATTAAATTTTTGAGATGGTCTTTATCAAATGTTCCACTGGGTTTTTTAGTCATCATCTCACTTTTAGTGGGCGTGGTAATCATATGGTTAGTTTCTCTTGTGCTGTATATTGCAGCAGTTACAAAAAATAGGAAGTTACTGAGTGAAAGCGAATCAAAAATTAGCAAACTTGAGGAAGACAAAAGGCAACTTGAGACAGAAATTGAAAAACTTCAGGCTGCATTAAATGAAAAAACTCAAAAGCCTGACGAACTTGAAGTTTCTGAAATAAAAAATACCAATGAAAATGAGAACAAAGAAGGTTAATTTTTATGAATAGAACAACTCGTTACATCACACGAATAGGTGTTGTTGCAGCGTTATATTTTGTACTCACTGCCATCTTAGCTCCAATTTCATATGGTCAGCTCCAAATAAGAGTTGCTGAAGCTCTGACTCTATTGCCTTTTATTTTTCCTGAAACAGTGATTGGAGTAACAATCGGCTGTTTTTTCGCGAACCTGCTTTCACCTTTTGGAGTTATAGATATGATTTTTGGAACATTTTTTACCTTTCTTGCTGCCTTGCTTACAATGTTCCTTGGGAAACATAAAAAGTCAATTTTCCTGGCACCACTGCCTCCTATACTTATAAACGCCTTTGGGGTATCGCTTTATGTAGTAACCTTAGCAGGACTTACGGGCAATGGCAATACTAATTTGAATTTGAGTGTTTCTTTAAAATATATTTTTCAAAATTTAAGTTTAATCCCATATCTAACTGTTGTAGCCTGGATAGGGATCGGGGAAGCTATTGCAACATATGCATTAGGAATTCCCTTAATTAATGCACTCGAAAGGAGGAAAAAACTTGCATTATAAAATCGCACTTGCTCAGATAAATCCCGTACTGGGAGATATTGAAAAAAATTTATTAAAACACGAGGAGTTTACTAAAAAAGCAATTAAAGAAAAGGCTGATTTAATAGTTTTTCCAGAGCTCAGTATGACAGGTTACAAGCTTGGAGATTTGACTATGGAGGTAGCACTCCCCTATGAAAGCGACTTTTTCAAACCTTTATTGACACTTGGCAAGCATATAGATATTGTTTTAGGTTTTGTCGAAAGAGGGAAGGATAAGAATTCTTACAATTCGGCTATGTATATTAGCGAAGGAAGAGTAAAATCTGTCTACGAAAAATTGTATCCCCCTACTCATGGTATGTTCGATGAGCTTCGTTTTGTGGCAAGAGGGAAAGAAATTAAAACTTTTGATACAAAGATTGGTAAAGTATCTATGCTTATATGTCGAGATATTTTTCATCCCTCACTTATGTTTCTCGCGTATGCTTCAAATGCCGATATTGTGCTTGTATTAAGCAACATGCCCCTTCGTGGTTTAAAAGGCGAAAAACCCGCTATACAGGAAACAGTAGAAAAAGCAATAGATACTTACACTAATTTTTTTGGTATGTTTGTCGCGTATGTAAATAGAGTTGGTTTTGATGACGGTCTTGGTTTTTTTGGAGGTTCTTTTGTGTGCACCCCTTCAGGGCGAAAGCTTGCTTATGCTGGTCTTTTTGACGAAGCGCTGACTTTTGCTGAGATCGACTCAGAAGAAATATTCAAAAAGAGACAGACATTCCCATTATTAAGGGAAGAGGATATGAATATCGTTAAGTTAAACTTTGATAAAATTTTGGAGGATTCTTATGACTGATCTTTCGCTTAATTATGAAGTTCTAAGTAAATTTCTCGTCTATTTTATTAAAGAAGAAGTACAAAGTAATAAATTTAATAAAGTTGTTTTGGGTTTGTCAGGGGGTTTAGATTCGGCTGTTGTTGCTTACCTTTCAGCCGAGGCATTAGGAAAAGAAAATGTTATAGGGATCCTTATGCCCTATAAATTGAGCTCGCCTGATTCTTTAAATGACGCACTTCTTATTGCCAAAAAGATCGGCATAAAACACGAAACTTTTGAAATAACAGATATTGTAGATCAATATTTTAAGAAAATTAATACAACTGACAAAATGAGAATTGGTAATTTCTTATCGCGTGTAAGGATGTCTATTCTTTTTGACAGGACAAGGGAGTACGATGCAATTGTTATGGGTACAGGCAACAAGAGTGAAATAATGCTGGGCTATACAACCTGGTACGGAGATATGGCCGCTGGCTTGTATCCTATTGGTGACCTGTATAAGACACAGGTATTCGAACTTGCAAAATTTATGAAAATACCTGAAAAGATCTTAAACAAGCCGCCTTCAGCTGACCTCTGGCCGGGACAGAAGGATGAGGATGAACTCGGAGCAGTATATCGTGAACTTGATTCTGTTCTTTATCTTTATATAGATGAAAGAAAGTCAATGGAGGAAATTATATCGCTTGGTCACAGTAAAAAACTCGTACAGAATGTTATTAGAAGAGTTAATTCAACCCAGTTTAAAAGAACTATACCACCAGTTGCAAAGTTTTCTGCAAGGACGCTTGGTATTGATTTTCTATACCCCCATGATATGGGAAGATAACCTTATTATTTCTCCCCGGATATTTCCAGAATCTATATAAAGCATACCTAGAGAGCTCCTAAAACCAGAAATTGTTCCTGGATTAAAAAATAACTTACCATTAATTAACTTGTTTAAAGGTATGTGAGTATGTCCGAAAATATATGCGTCAAGTTGGCAGTCAAAAATATTTTTTACCCTACTTGCAATTCTAATAGGCGTGCCGCTCCCATGATATAAACCAATTTTTACATTTTTAACTTCTACTGTAAGATTTTCAGGTAAAGTAGTCTTTAAAAAAGGGTCATCAGCGTTTCCATGTACTGCAACAACTTGTTTTTTGAAGCTTTTCAGGTAATCAAGCACCTCAGCACAGGTAAAATCTCCAGTTGCAAAAATTAAATCAGATTTTTCAATAAATGATGATAAGTCAGGAATATCTGCTCTTCTATCCGGGTAATGTATGTCTGAAACTACAAGTATTTTTAGAATTGCTTCTCCTTTAAATAAAGGGTTTGCATTACATGCAAACCCTTTTAAACCTATCACCAATATGCCAGGGAGCTAAATAGGTGCACCTAATTCTTCTGCTTCCTTTTCCAGCCCTAATTTAAATAAATGCATTCTTGTTGGTTTCCCGTCTTTTGACCAGCCTCTTGCCTGGTAGTATTCATCAAGCATTTGCTGGAGTTCTTCCTCTTTTACATAGCTACCTTTGCTAACACCATTTGAAATCGGGTCGTGAGTAACTCTATATGGTAAATAATCATCCTTTCTTGTAAGCCCTTCTCTAATGTTAAATAGTCTATCAAGATTGTAAATTCTTTCTCCGATTGTCAAAAGCCTGCTAACATCAAAATTAACACCAGTAACAGCTCTTATTCCATCAAGCATCCCCTCTACCCAGAACAGGCCCCTGGAGAATTTGCACATTCCAAGTGCATCGTAAAGTGTCATAAAATCTTCGCCTGTTTTTACCTCATATCCTTTCCAATCTGCATTAAGTCTATCAACATTGCTCAACTTCCAGAATTTTCCAGTGAGTTCAGGTGCATAAATACCACCTGTAAGGTGGCATGCACCTCTTACAGACACTGCAAGTGCAAGTGCCATTCCTTTTAAGCCTCTTACATCATAGGCAGGAGGTTCCAGTCCTTTTACCTCCAGAGCAAATTTTTCTGAGCCTTTTCCTAATTTTTGAGCGGCAATTTTTACTCCATCGCAAAGCAATTCTCCAAGATAACCTTCTTTTTTGGCTATTTTCTCCATAGCTTGAATTGCTGCATCGCCATTTCCAAATCGGAGGTCAATACCGTCTGTATCTTCTTTCGTCAAAAGTCCTTTTTCATAGGCTTCCATTGCAAAACCAAGAATCACACCAGCAGAAATTCCATCTATACCTGCTCTATCACATATTTCGTTAAGTTTTGCCGTTACCTCGATATCCTCGATACCTAATTCTCCACCAAGGGAATAAAGAATTTCATATTCTACTCCTTCAACCCTTGTTCCTGCATATTTGCCCTCTTTTATTGAAACGTACCTTCCACAGGGTTTATTACAATTTGGACATGGATGCATCTTTTCTGTGTATTTTGGCGACCAATAGTAAGGATCAAGATGAGATTTGCCATCCTTGTGCATTTCAAAACTTTCTTCAAAGTAGCTTTCTTGCCAGTTCTTAACCGGGAATACACCAATTTCTTTATTTACCCAGGCATAAAATTCCCCTGAGCCATATGCCATATCAAGCTTTTGGTCTTCTGAACCAATAATTCTCTTATTCCAATTTTTAATAGCTTCTTTTAAAAATTCCGAATCTCCATATTCAACGCCTTTCGTTCCTCTTACGGCAATGGCTTTGAGCATCTTGCTACCCATTACTGCTCCACCACCGCCTCTTGCCGATTGCCTTTCTTCAAAGTCGATGTCAGCAATTTTTATCAGTTTTTCTCCTGAATATCCAATTGCACAGGTTCTAAAATCTTTGCCAAGTTTTTTCCTTAATTCCTCCTGCGTTTCTATTGCGTCTTTACCCCATAGCCAGTCTGCGTCTCTTATTTCAACAATATCATTGTCTATGAACAGATAAGCAGGATATTCGCTTTTTCCTTTTATCACTATTCCATCAAGTCCTGCATTTTTTACAGCAACGCCAAGGTATGCACCGCTTATACTTCTTCCAAAAGCATTTGTTTCAGGGGATTTAAAAGTTACAGCAGTTTTAGAAGCCGTTGGAAGCCCGGAACCCACAAGCAATCCTGGTACAATTATAATGACATTATCTGGAGATAGTGGGACAATTTGAGGCTTCACATAATCAAATAGAAGTCTTGAAGCTAATCCTAATCCGCCAAGGTAATCAAAATAGGTTTTCTGGTCAATTTCCACGGTTTTAATAGATTTTGTCGAAAGGTTAACTTCCAGAATTCTTCCATTAACACCCTTCATTCAACCCCTCCTTTATTTTTCTATGAAATTTTTCAAAAGATTAACCGCATTTTCAACATCGCCAAGGTCAGCTACTTCTCCTCCGGTGTGGATATATCTTGTTGAAATTGAAATAGAGCCAGAAAGCACACCAGCTTTGGTTGTTTGCATTGCATAGGCATCAGTAGTTCCTTTAGAAATCACCTCGAGTTGATAAGGGATGTTTTCTTTTTTTGCAACTTTGATGAGTTCGTCCCTAACGTATTTTGACGAAATCATTCCTCCGTCCATTACTTTTATTGTCGGCCCTTCGCCAAGATTTAAAGAAACAGGATAAGTTTCTGGCGTATCTCCTGCATCGGTCACATCAAGTGAAATGCCAATATCCGGATAAATTTCATATGATGAGGTTCTTGAGCCTTTAACACCGACTTCTTCCTGAACAGTAAACACAAAGTAAGTATTATATTTTATTTTTTTCTTTTTTAGATTTTTAATAGTCTGGATGGCTACTGCGCAGCCAATTCTATCGTCAAGTGAAGGTGCAATTATCCTTCTGTCAGATTTGTAAAAATTTGGTTTATAGATTCCCTCTGTGCCAATTTGCACAAGTTCCTTTGCTTTTGCCTTAGAATACGCTCCGATATCTACAAAGAATTTCTCTATTTTTTGATCTTTAACTTCCCAGTTGGATTCTTTATCTTCATAGTAAACAAAACCTTCGATGCCATTTTCAAATAATATTCTTTGTCCAACAAGAAAAGATTTCCTCAAACCACCAATTTCACCAATTCTCAAGAAACCATTTTTATCAATATCGGTTACAATAACTCCAATTGAGTCCATGTGAGCAGCAACAAGAAGTTTTTCACCACTTCCTTCAACATGCGCAACAAGGTTACCAAATTTGTCTTCTCTGATTTCGTCGACTTTCTGCTCTAGTTCAGATTTGATTAATTCCTTCACAGCTTCTTCCTTAGAAGAAGGTCCGAAAGCATTAATCAACTTTTCAATTAACTGTTCCATAATACTCCTCCTTTAAGGAATTAAGGAACTCATAAAGAAGTTTTAGGGTGTTTTCATAGTCATCCTGGTAGAAAAGTGATACTGGAGAATGAATATATCTTACAGGAACTGCGACCGTCAGGACTCTTACACCGCTTTTTGTTAGTTGAATCTTTGAAGAATCCGTACCCCCTGCAATAACTTGCTTGAATTGATAGGGGATATTTTGTCTTTTTGCAGTATAAATTAATTTTTCTCTCAACTTATGGTCAGTGATTAAAGTCCTATCTTTTATTGTAATTACAGGTCCCTGGCCAATCTTACTGCATTTAAGATGTTCTTTAACTTCTGGAATATCAGCTGAGATGGTTCCTTCAACTGTAATTGACATGTCGGGAGTGTATTGATAAGCACCTGTTATCACGCCTCTTAACCCAATCTCTTCCTGTGTTGAAAACAAAGCAATAATAGGGAAATTAAAGTTATATTTCAATAGATTTGCCACAATACTACAACCAAGTCTGTCGTCAAAAGCTTTTCCTATATAATACTTCTCATTCAATTTTTCGAACTTTGTATCAAATGCAACAAGGCTGCCAAGTGGAGCAAATTTCTCTGCTTCTTCTTTATTTTTTGCTCCGATATCAATTGTCATAGTATCGGATTCAACCGTTTTTTCGACTTCGTCCTTTTTTTTCTGGAGATGTATTGCCTTTGCTCCAATAACTCCCTTTATTTTGCTTTCACCTACGATTACTCTTTTGCCCAAAAGTACTCTGTCATCGATTCCCCCAACCTTCTTGAATGACAGGAACCCTTTTTCGTCTATAAATGTCACTATCAGGCCTACTTCGTCCATATGTGCATTTAACATCACCTTAAAGCCACTTTTATCTAAGCCCTTCATTGCAATGAGGTTACCCATTGCATCGAATTTTATTTTTTCAACATCCCCTTTTATTTCCTCTCTCAGAATCTCGGCAATTTCCCTTTCATCTCCAGAAACTCCAAATGCATTGCTTAATTTTTGAATAAGCTCAATATTCTCCATATAATGCCTCCAGAAAAGAAGCGTCAACTTCCTGAATGAACAAAGAGAGCAAATTTATTGTTTTTTCTACATCCTGAGGATCAACAACTTCAACAGGAGTATGCATATACCTTAGAGGGACGCTCACTACGCCCACAGGTACACCTTTCTCTACTATTTGTATGTAAGTTGCATCTGTTTGAGAAACTATACCAACCTCTTTTTGAAATGGTATGCCATATTTTTGTGCAGTATCAATAATTTTTTTGTTTAGCACCCTGTCAACAGAAGGTCCTATAAAAACTGTTGGTCCTTTGCCTAATTCAGAGCTGTGTTTCTCTGAAACATTTGGAGAAGAAGCATGGGTTACATCAATGGCAATAGCAAAATCTGGCTTCAAAACATACGTTGATGTTATCGCTCCAAGTGCCGAGAATTCTTCCTGACAAGCAAAATGGCCAATAACATTTATAATATGGTTAATCCTCTTTAGCCTTTTAAATACTTCGATTATCACATATACTCCTATTCTGTCATCCAACGCCTTATTTGAAACAAGTTCATTTACCTTTGAAAATGATGGAGAAAAAGTGATGCTATCTCCTATTGAGACAATTTCTTCTATCTCTTTTTTGTTTAATCCGCAATCCACGAACAGCTCTTGAATACGAAAAGCCTTCTTGAGGTCCTCTTGGCTTGTGAGATGAAACGGCTTTATCCCTATTACTCCTTTAATTTCTTTTTTCCCGTGAACCACAATGACTGAACCGGGTAATATTTTGGGATCAATGAAATTTGATTGAATTCTCAAAAATCCCTCTTCGGTGATTCCTGAAACAATGGCACCTACTTCATCAATATGTGCATCGAGCATTATTGAACATTTTCCAGGTGAGCCGGTTTTTATTGCAAACATCGAGCCAGTTTTTAATGAACTTATCTTGTCGGCATACTTTAAAATTTCTCTTTTAATCAAATCATGAACGTTGCTTTCCTCTCCGGGAAAAGCGGATATGTTAGTCAATTCCTCGAGGAGATTGTAGTCTGCCACTCTTTGTCACCGCCTCTTTATTATATTTTAGAGAATAAAGCTAAATTTCAAAGAAAATTGCGATCTCTTTCTTTGCTTCCTCCTGGGTAGATGATGCATGAACTACATTTTCAGTAAGATAAGGAGAAAAATCGCCTCGTACTGTCCCCGCCGTTCTTTTTTCGGGTTGTGTTTCTCCTATAATAAGTCTGCAGTTCATTACGGCTTCCTCTCCTCTTAGTTTTATAACTACGACAGGGCCAGATATTGAGTATTTAATAAGTTTTTCGAAAAAGTCTTTGCCTTTATGCATTTCATAAAGTTTTTCAGCTTCTTCTTTTCTAAGCGTTAACATTTTCATATCGATTACCTTCATCAGCTTCTTTTCGAAACGAGAGATTACTTCTCCAATAAGGCCTCTTTCTACCCCATCGGGTTTTATCATTATAAAAGTCTCTTCAATCATTGTTCATCTAACATATCAAGGTATACGTCTTTGTCTTCAGGATTGTAGCCAATTAACTCTGCATACCTTCCCAGTTCTATTAAACTTTTTAAAGTTTCACTGGCCTCATCCTCGGACATTTCCTCTGAAAGAATCAAAAGCAATCTGCTCTTCTGGATGGTTTTATCCTCTGATTTTAAAAGGATTTTGATGATTTTTTCGAATACTGGAAGCTTTTTAAGGGCTTTTTTGAATATAATCTTTCTTTTGTTTTCGTCACCATAGACAAGGTCTTTTCCTGTCCTGGTGATATAAAGGTCTCCTTCTAATACCGTTACAAAACCAAGCAATTCAGATATTTTGATGAGATTAACGAGTTCATCCATTTCAAGGTTTAAATCAGAAGAAAGCACATATACATCAGTTTTCCCATCCAGATCTTCCAGATAAACTAACATTCCAATCATTTTACCTACTTCAATGTACGGCAACGGCGATACATCTTCCATTAAATTCCCTAAACGGGTTTCACCTCCCTTTTTGTTACTGTCGAATTTATTACCATAGAATATATTTTATCATAAAGTTTGTTAAAATCCTCACTTTCTCTATCTCTTGGTCTCGGCAGGTCAATTTTTGCCTCTCCAATAATTTCTCCAGGGTGCGAGGACATTATAACTATCCTGTCGGAAAGGAAAATTGCTTCTTCAATATTATGCGTTACCATGAAAATCGACTTAAGTGATAATTTACCAGAAATCCAGAGTTTGATTATTTCTCCCCTGAGGTTTTCTGCCGTAAAAACATCAAGAGCAGTAAAAGGCTCATCCATAAGCAAAAGCGCGGGTTCCATAACAAGTGCTCTTGCAATACCAACTCTTTGTTTCATACCACCTGAAAGTTCCCTTGGGTATGCTTCTTCAAAACCTTCAAGACCAACAAGATCAATGTACTTAAATGCTTTTCTCAATCTTTCTTTTAAAGAAGCCTGTCTTGCTTCGAGTCCCAGAGTTATGTTTTCTGTAACATCAAGCCACGGCAAGAGTCCAAAGGTCTGAAAAATAAAGCTTGTATATGAGTTAATTTTTTGTATTTTTTCTCCGTTGAACCATACTTCACCAGAAGTCGGCCTTATGAGGCCAGCAACAATACGTAATAAGGTGCTTTTCCCACATCCCGAAGGCCCAACGAGCGAGACATATTCACCTTCAGAAATGTTTAGATTAATGTTACTTAGTACCACAATTTCTTTATCTTTCAAAGGAAAAGTTTGGTAAATGCTTTTTAGCTCTAAAAGTTCCATCAACTTTCCATCCTGTACCTATTAATGATTTTATCATAAAGAGGACGATAAACAAAATGATTCATAGAAAATACAGTAGCAACCATTACAAAAAGCGAGATAATGAAAAGAGATTGGTTGTTTGAAGCAATTGAACTATTCAATACGCTCCCGATGCCTGTTACAGAATAAACCTTATTGTTCAAAGTTGTGTATTCTGCAACAACAAGTGCGTTCCATGCCCCTCCTACTGCCGTAATTGTCCCGGTCATTATTGAGGGAAGTGCTGCAGGCAAAAGCAACCTTTTAAGCCTTGTTATCCCTCTTACTCCAAATGAATCTGTAAATTCTTGTAAGTCATCTGGAATTGTTTTTAATCCCCCATAAACTGTAAACAAAAGATACCACTGCATGCCCGAGAGGATTATAATAATAGCAGTGATATTGAGGCCACCCTTAAAAGGTAGCAAAAAATAAAGAATTAAAGGGAAGAATGCAATTGCAGGGATCGATGGAAGAATTTGAATAACAGGGGAAATAAACCTTGCGGCTTTAGGGTTCCTGAACAGAAATATTGCAAAAGGAAAAGTCCATGAGAAAGCAATTATATAGGAAACAAGAATCCTTAAAAACGAGTATAGCAAAGCTTTTATAGAGACTAAGAAATCGCCAAACTTTAATTGAATGACTATCGAAGGGATTGCTTTCAAAACTATGAATGATAAGTAACCAACAAGCCCCAACAGGATGACGAGGACAGCTTTTCTAAAAATATTAGCAATTTTTCCACGCCAGAATCTTTTTAGAAAATTGAAATTAAGAGCTGGCCTTAGATTAATTTTCTTGATAAATCTGAATATATACTTGAAAAAGTTGCCCACTGCCTCCCAGAAAATAATTACAACATCCCATGCTTCTTTTGTTTCTTCTTCACCCGGGGAAACGCTATATGTATACTTTCTTGACCATTGCGAAATGGGCTTCCATATAAAAAGATCGAGGAATACAATTATCACTGCGAGGACAAGAACACCGAGAAACATCAACGATATTTTATTTTGAGATGCAGCTTCCAGAATAAAACTACCAATGCCAGGCAATCTGTAAGACTCAGAGCCAATTGCAAAAATTTCTGAAGCGACAAGGAAGAACCAACCATTTGTCCAGCTCAAAATACTGTTATAAACAAGTTTTGGAATTGTTGCAGGAATGTAGAGCCTGAAAAGTTTTAAATTTCCTTCAGGATCAAAGAGATTATATGCTTCTTCGATATCTTTTGGAATCATTGAAATACTTTCATATACACTAAACGCAATGTTCCAGGCCTGTGATGTAAAAATCAAGAAGATTGCTGCAAATTCTGCGCCAAGCATTTTTGTAGGCGAAATGGATACAAAGAAATAAATTGCCGCTGGGAAAAATCCAAGTATTGGTATTGATTGCAGTATGTCAAGGATAGGAAGCATTATCGCCTCTCTTCTTTTGCTTGTTGCAGCAAGAAATCCATAAATAAATGAGAACAAAAGAGATAGTAGATACGCTGAAACCATTCTTATCAGGGAGCGCATCGCATAAAAAGGAAGCTGCTTTACTGTGAGCGTGGATATATATCCCTGGATTGTAATCTGCCTCTTGTAAAATGTGTAAACCAAACCTAATATTAATATGATTGAAAAAATTTGTATTGTAAGGTTTAGTGCCTTGTTGGTCCCTTTCATAATCAATTAGAAGGGAGAATTTGGTTTATCTGGAGCAAGTTTGTCTTCTTTTCTTGATATTTCAAAAACAACTGTTGTTTCAGGGTCAGGGCAGGATACATAAGCTTTAGTAGGGTCTTTTTCCCATGGAAGAGAGCCCCCGTAACGCAAGGGAGTAATAAATGGCCATAAGGTAGCAAAAGCCCATCCGCAAAAATTGATAGGCACAGGTTGCCCGCTTTCGTTTATCTCAAAAGTGTCTCCCACTTTTAAACCAGCTGAACATTTGCCTGTTCCTCTTATTTCAACAACCTTAACTGTAATTTCGTAGGTTTTCTGTTCCATCGATCTATTTTAACAAAAATTATCTTTATATACAATGAATTTTATATAAAATTCATTGTATATATAATTTATTGTATTCAGGAAAAATAATGGCGAAAAAAAACGAAAAGAATATTACATTTTACCTTTTAATTGGTCTACTTCTAAGCATTGTCCTCATAATATATGGTTATATTTTTGGCGCATTGAATAAAAACACAGTACAGAATACCCAATTTAACTCGCTCACGAATGTTCAGCTCTTTGTTGAACCAGAGTCTTCCAGAGAACCATTGCTTCAAACAATCGAAAAAGCAAAAGCTTCAATTGACCTTGAAGTTTATATAATGTCAGACGATAGCATCGTAAGTGAATTAATAAATGCAAAGAGGCGAGGAGTTTACGTTCGAGTTATTCTTGAAGAAAACCCATACCAGGGCTATGGGGCAAATAAAGATGTCAAAGATAAACTCTCCCACTATGGGATAGATACCAAGTGGTCAAACAGGGTTTATCAATATACTCATTCCAAGTTCCTTGTCATTGATAAAACAACAGGTTACATAATGACGCTTAACTTATCAAAGAGTGCTTTTACCAAAAATAGAGAGTTCGGCGTAATTGTAAACGATCCAGACACGGTTAATGAACTTTTGAACATTTTTAGTGCTGATTGGAACAGAAAACCATATGTAGCAGTAAACTCTCCCCTTGTTGTAAGCCCTGAAAATTCAAGGACAAAAATAATTGACCTGCTGAACTCTGCCCAAAGCGAAATTGACGTTTATGCCGAGGAAATAGAAGACCAACAGTTTATGAATACTCTTGAGAAAATAGCTGTAAGTGGAGTTAAGGTTTACGTGATAGTTGCTGACCCTTCTTCAATAGATGTTAATAAAGCCGCGATTGATGAACTTAAAAAGAGTATGGTTGAAATTAAATCAGTGACATCTCCATTTATTCACGCAAAAGCAATAATTGTTGATGGTAGTTTAGCCTATGTTGGGTCGATTAATTTTTCATCTACTTCTTTCGACAAAAATC
The DNA here is from genome assembly GCA_001871575.1 of Caldisericum sp. CG2_30_36_11. Taxonomy (GTDB): domain Bacteria; phylum Caldisericota; class Caldisericia; order Caldisericales; family Caldisericaceae; genus CG2-30-36-11. The sequence continues at coordinate 11,542 of MNXV01000056.1, read as the reverse complement.
GTGAAGTAGGCGTGATTATATCATCTAAAAATGCTGTAACACAATTAAGAGATACTTTTTTCCAGGATTTTAATAAAGGACGTTAAATATAGATAAGTTTAAAAAAATTTTTAAAATAATATAATGATGTCTTTAAACGCAATAGCTGTAAATATAGGTTCTGCCGTTGGTTCAGGAATAGGGGGGCTCGCGCTTATTTCCTTTGGCTATAAAGGTTTGGGAAACATTCTTGGCTCGTTAGGAGTTTTGGGGGCATTTATTTATTACTTTCTAACAAAAGATATTCTTCCTATTAAAATTTTGACGCCCCTATATTTTAGAAATTTGCAAAAAAATATTTTTTAATAAAATAAAGTACAATGGAAGAAATAATACAAGCGAAAAATATCACATATTCTTATAACAAAAAACTTGCTGTAGATCATATTTCATTTGACATAGGCAAGGGCGAAATACTCGGTTTTCTTGGCCCAAATGGAGCAGGTAAAACAACTACATTAAAAATGTTAACAGGTCAACTATTACCTCAGGATGGTGAAATTTCTGTCCTTGGTATCGATGTTCAAAAAGACGTAAGAAAGATTAAATCTCAAATAGGGGTATGTTTTGAAGAAAAAAACCTTTATGAAGATATGTCTGCAGTTGAAAACTTAACCTTTTTTGCTTCTCTTTTTGGTATAAAAAATTTTGATGTAAAGTCCCTGCTTAAAAGAGTTGGACTGTCAGTTGATAGAAAGGATAGAGTCTTAAACTATTCAAAAGGAATGAAGCAACGGTTGATGGTTGCGAGGGCTCTTGTTAATGAGCCTCGAGTTCTATTTCTTGATGAGCCCACAGATGGCCTTGACCCTGTATCGGCAGAAGATATTCGTAATGTAATCCTCGAGGAAAAAAGAAAAGGTGTTACTGTTTTTCTTACGACTCATGATATGATGGAGGCCGATAAACTATCCGATAGAGTTGCCTTTATTAATGAAGGTAAAATTGCAGCTTTGGATACACCTGATAACCTCAATCATCAGTATGGAAAGAGGGTCATCAAGATCAGGTACCTTGAAGATAAAAATGTTAAAGAAGAAGAAATTAACCTTGAGTCTGAAGATATAGGCAGAAATATCCAGGACATGCTGTCAAAAAAGAATGTCTTGGATATGCACACTGAAGAAGCAACACTTGAGGATATTTTTAAACTATTAACCGGACGAAAATTAGAATGAGTCGCATCCTTTCGATTGTCAAGAAGGATATTACACAGATTTTTCGTAACCGCTTTTTAGCAGTTATCACATTTTTAGTGATTTTTGCATATACTTTAATCTATGTTCTGCTTCCCTCAAAGGTTGATGAAACATTTAAAATTGGCATTTATCTCCAATATGGAAGGGATGCTATAGAACAAAGCTTATCTCAGGAGCAAGGGATAGAGGTAAAATGGGCAGGCTCAATAGATGAACTGAGAAAAATAGTAGCAGCAGAAGATGTCGGGATAGGTTTTGCTTTCACAAACGTAAATAATAAACCTGGTGTCCAATTCTATTTTGCCTCAGATACGCCAGAGGAAATAAAAGAGGCTGGACAGTTTATTGGCAAGGAACTTGCATATAATGTGTTGGGATATCAGTTGCCAATAGAAACGCAAGAACAAGTTATTGGAACGGATATGCTTGGCCAGCAAATTTCTTCAAGGGATAAACTTAGGATACTTTTTATAGTGCTGGTCCTTTTGGTTGAGCTTTACAGTCTTGCAAATATTCTTATGGAAGAAATTCAAAAAAAGACAATTGACGCACTTCTTGTAACACCTGTTAATTTGAAAGAGTATGTAACTGCAAAAGCAGTTACTGGAATATCTCTGGCTTTTTTGGAGGGATTGCTTATCGCGGTACTTCTTGGAGTTTTGAAATGGTCCACATTGCCTGCATTAATAATTTTTCTTCTTCTTGGATCAATTTTAGTTACCTCCATAGCTTTTATGATCGGTTCTATAAGCAAGAACTTTGTTTCTCTTATAATGAATGGAATATTACCCTTGCTTGTCCTTATATTACCAGGAGCGTTACTCATTTTTCCGTCTTCATATTCTCCTATTATAAATGCAATACCAACTTATCATCTTATTAATCCTCTCGATGGAATATTAAATTATCATTTCTCTCTTTCCCAATATTTTCCCCAAATAATTTATCTTATTCTTTTTGACATCTCATTCTTCATTATAGGTTTTACCTTTCTTAAAAGGAAGGTAACGTGAATTTACACAACATAGTTGCTATTATAAAAAAGGAAGTTCGAGGAGGTATAAAAGATCCTCTTTTCCTTACGGTGTTTATAGTTCCACTATTATTTACTCTTATTTTTCAACTCGTTTTCGGAAGATTATGGGTTCAAAAAACAGTTATTGCAATATTCCAGGAAGGTGGAGGGTCAAGAATCGTACAGGAATTCGAGCAAAATGATGCCATTAGAATTATTGAACTTCTCTCTATTGATGCAGTTTACACAGAAGTAAAAGATAAAAAGGTAGATGTTGGGGTTATTTTTCCTGAAAATTTAGAAGATAAATTAAAAAATGCAGAAAAGGTTATATTGAAAGTTTATATTAATGGCGAAAGTTTAGCAAAGAATAGGACTATTGCAGGCACCGCAATAGCAAGTGCTCTTAGAAATCTTTCTCCGAACTCACCTTCTGTAAATTTTGAAGAAATTCAAATAGGAGAAGAAAAATCTTTAAATTTGATTCAACAAGCTTTACCAATTATTGTTCTTGTAGCAATTTTGTTTGGTACTTTTATGCTTTCGTCTACCTTTTTGGTCAAGGAGAAGGAGAAAAGAACACTTTCAGCTCTTCTAGTTACCCCCCTTTCAATTTCTGAGCTCCTCTTTGCCTATGGTCTATTGAGCGTTACATTATCACTATTTATGGCATTGGTGATTTTGTTTTTAAATGTAGGATTTAACTTACCTATAATAATCTTAATCCCCCTTATTCTGGGCTCAATATTTGGAGTGGAGCTCGGTTTGATGTTAGGTATTTTTGCTAAAGATATGGCGACTATTTTTGCGGCTATAAAATCTTTAGGCATATTTTTGTATGCTCCAGCTATTGTCTTGATTTTTCCTAACTGGCCGCAGTGGATAGCTAAAATATTTCCAACCTACTATATCATCTATCCTGTTTTCCGTATCAGTATTTTCCGTGACAGTTTTAGCAAGGTAAGTTTGGATCTTGCTATACTTTTAGGCTTGGTTGTTCTATTTTTTGCTTTGCTTGTACCGTTAGTCAAACGATTAAAAATTAATCAATAGAAAAATCTGATTAAACTATCTATTTTGAATATCATAATTTTTATTTTATATCTAACAATCCTTAATTTCATTGGTATTAAATAGCAAAGGGTTCTATAAAATAAAAATTGGCTCCCCGTGTAGGACTTGAACCCACAACCTAGTGGTTAACAGCCACCCGCTCTGCCAATTGAGCTAACGGGGAACTCGTGCAACTAATAATATATTCAAATTGAATTTGTTGTCAAGAGTTAAAAATAGGTATTTTAAAATTCTTGCAATGGAAGTAACTTTTCTCTCTCCATCACTTCGAGCTCGAGCCTATGTTTTTTGCAGGTGGAGAGTCTCGTACAATACGTAGAATCATATATAATTTTGACGAAAAAACTTAAGCTTATACAATATTTGTAGTTGTTCATTTCAATTGCTTGCAAAAGCTTTATATATATTTGTTTAGAAACCATAAAAGGAGTGAAGTTGAACCCTGCCCTGAGCTTACCCCTCCCAAATTCTTCACCAACCCCCCTTAAATTCGAAATAACAAAAAATATATATTCTTAAAGGGTTTCTTGGATATAAATTGGGCATGAAACAAATTAGACTTTATTGGAACGCTTACTATCTGATAAAGATTTTTACAAATGCAAAAGCTATTTTGACAGGAATCCTTTTAGTATTTTCAACTCTATTAAAAATTTTTTCGTAGGAAAGATAGCCGCCCTGAGCTAATTCGAGTAAATAATCTATAAATTTAGTTTGTAAAATCGCTCTGTTGGTTAATGACAGAAATGGAAAAAACATATTCGAAAGAGTACGTGCATATCGAAACTCACCGTATAATTTGTCTGTTAAAAGTTCATTATAATGTGTAAGATCTGCCGAGTTTAATTTAAGATTTTTATCAATCACTTTGGAAAGAAGCATCGAAGATAAAATTGCAGGATATATACCAGCTGCAGTGAATGGGTCAACAAGATTTCCTGCTTCTCCCACAATAGCAACTCTTCCTTTTGCAAGCATCTCGACGCCATCCCATAAGGAGATAGGGAAAACTTTTATCGGAGCATCGCCTCTGTTAAATTTATTTACTATTCCTTTTTGAAAATGTCCTTTCAATGCACCACTTCCCGAAGAGACAAAACCATCTTTAGGAAGTGCCCAGCCATAACCAAGGAAATTATATCCAAGAAAGACGTTCAGAGTATTTTTGTCTTTTGCTTTTTCTGGGACTTCTTTTTCCTCTGCAACGATAAATCTTTTCTTTTTGCCAAGCCCTGATTGAAGCGAAACAAGGCTGCCTACACCATCAGCTCCGATGAGAAATTTACACGAATATTTAGCTTTATCAGTATGGACAATGATACTGTTATTTTCTTCTTCATAATTTATAAATTTCTCACCATAATGGACATTGATACCTTCCCGTAAAAATTGGTCAAATTTTGGCCTCATTACTCCATATAAAAAGGGCTTTTCGGTCTTTGCAGATATGCTGTAGGCATTTCTATAATCTATAGAAATTTTGTCATAGACATTTCTTTCAAAATTTCTTAAATTTGAAGGAAGAATTTTTTCAATGACAACAGGCAAACCGCCTGCACAAACTTTGTCTCTAAAGGGTATTCCCTTTTCAATGATTAAAGTATCAATTTCCTCATTTTTAAGGTATTGTGCAAGGGTTGCACCCGCGGGTCCCCCTCCTATTATTACTACAATGTGTTTCTCCACATCAATTTCCTCCTATAATTGTTTAATGCATCAATGTTTCTATTATCCCTTCAAAATTTTAATATTATTATTGCATTGTACCTCACAAATATACTAATAGAATTTAATTTTTTCCAAAAAAGAAGATAAGGGAAATTGCATCTTTGGTGCAAATGAATCTCACCTCGATGTTTTTTACAAATTCTTTGATGGTGTAGAGTCTACAGTACGGTAGAAATTTTTAGCCTCTACATATATTGCGGTCCTCTATACTCAGCATATTTTAAAGATATTTTTTGTAAACTATTTATATTTTGTTTAGTATCTCAGCTATTATTTTTTGGTAAATAGTTCAAAGCTGAGACAATTGCAGTCGGTCTCAATTTCAGGATGTAAATGATTTCAGGATATCCCAGATAGCCGCAGTTTTTACAAGCCTCATTATTACCATAGGCACGACAACATTGGTAAAGCTGATTGTTTGCATAAACATAACAAAGCCTGGACGGACGAGGCCAATTATCATTATACACTCCTTTCAGGCAGGCTAAAGAATTGAATATTTTATAGCCTTTTCTTTTTAATGCAATTATCCTTTTTATGATCTTTCTCTTCTCATAGAGGTTCACAAATAACTCATCAAAGCCATAATAAGGAGTGTGAAAATAAAAAAATATTCCTCTAACTTGTTTTATTTTGCCCATTTCCTCGCAAAATCTTTCTATTTCTGATTGATTTACGCTGTTAATAGTGAAGTTGATGATTATATTGGGATGTTTTGATTCTTTGATATTCTGAATTACCTTATCAAACACATTTCCTCTTAGCTTATTGTTAGTTTCCTTTAAGCCGTCAAGGCTGACAAAGATTGAATCGGTTGATACATTAATCGGGAATGTGCCGTTTGTATAGACACTAACTAACTGAAATCCAATTTTTCTTGCAAGTTTTACAATGTCTTCTAATCTATAACCAACATCTCGCCAAAGGAAAGGCTCTCCTCCCTCTATAAAAACTGAACGTATTCCCCTATTATAAAGCACCTGTAGTCCTCTTTTGATATCCTCGTATGTTAGATCGGGCAAGTTGTGGTTTGAAACGTCACACTGCTTGCAACTCAGATTACATTTTTCATTGATAACGAGTCCGCCGATAAAAGGTATTTCTCTTCGAAATATTTTAGTTTTGACTAAATAGTTTACCGCATATAGAAAATATCTGATTTTTCTTTTCATTTTTGCCAGCTATTTTATTAAATCTTCAATTATAGTGTTGCGATATCCCTTCTATATAATTTTACCACTTAATAAGTATTTACTCAATTTAAATTAAGGAAAACTTATTTTTGATGTTCCGTTTTATGAGACAAAAATAAAAACTTTGATTTTCAAGCATTACTATAGTGTACGCACTTTAGTTCAGTGTTTAAATAAATTCTCGTTTCTTGAAAGATCACTCCTGATTCCAATATGTCCCCAGAAATCTTCAATTTCTCTTCCATCAATATCCCCGTTACGCTTTCCTTCAATAAGAATTCTCACCATTTTAATTTCGGGAAATTCAGTAAGAGTATTTGCAATGCTCCCAAGAGCAAGGGCTTCAGTAGTTGAAGAAACACCAACTTGATTTGCATCAAGAATAATCTCTTTAGAAAAATTTACTATTAAAAGAGAGTCTTCTTTTTTAGTTGAAAGAACCTTAACAGTATTTGGAAGAACTGCATTTCCCTCGTCAGTATTTTCTGGACCCTTAATTAATGCCTCAAGAGTTGCCTTATACACATCACTTCCTGTTACTTCTCTTTTAATAGGAACTAAGTAAAAATCAGTATCTGTCATTTTTGAAAAATAAATAGTAACACTCTTTTTTGGAGTGCAGGAAAGTGTTAAACAGAAAAGAAATAAAAGAATAAATAATTTTTTCACAAACCCTCCCCTTTTTATGCATCATAGTACTAGTTTTCAGAACTGGCGGTGTGCGTTCGAAAAAATTCGAACAGATTTCGCCCAAAATTTGTAGGGCGGGAGGAATTCCCCCCCAACCCCCCTTCCGCCCGCCTGCGGAAACGACCATTTCGGATTGGACGATTTTAAGTTTTTCTTTGGCAGCAAATTATTATGTAAAAAAAGATGAAGGCTTAAGAAGCCTCACCGTGGAGGACCCACCCCAACTCCTAGTGCAAAGCCTATTGCCTGGACGGTGCGCATCCAAGCGGGCCCGCCCAAAGTCTCGATGCCACCACCCAGTCGGCACAAGGTCACTTTTTACATGTTTTACATATTTTACATATTGACCAAGAAACCATAAGGCATTGTTATCATACCTGTCATTACTTACTTCATTGGTTGTTTCGAGGTGGATAAGAAATTTTGTAATAAAATCTTCAAGTGTTTTTCCTGTTTCTCCTTGATAAGCTTGCGTCTGTAATGTTCGTAAGTAATCACGAGGAGAAGAGCCTATTTCTAATTGTCTTCTGCCTCCTAATGTCTTTCCTCGGCCTTGTTGAGGTATAATGGGTAAACTTTCAACTAATCCCACAGACCAGCCTGAAACAGCACAAATACGTCCATTATTGACTACTTCTAATTTGGTCTGTCCCCGATGATTGCTTGAATAATCTTCCGGAAAATATACAAGCTCGTCTGTATCTAGTGCCTGTTTTAAGGTATCCCATATCCAGACATGTTTTTCGGTATTAACACGAACAGGTATTAAAGGATCAGAAGGAGAACGTCTGGTTTGATAAATTTTACCTTCTACTGCGTGTTTAAAAATAGCTGCTTTCATTCGGTCAATAAGAAGGGGTGTTGACATTGCCATGGGTGTTAATTCTAAACGATCAAACCCTTGTGGAACTTTTCTGCCTACAAGCTCTCGATTATGAGCAAATAGTTCTACAACCTGTTCTTGGGTTGGTACAGGATATTCTCTTCCATCTATTCCAATCACCCCTAAATTTTCCGATCGTGGAAGAAGCGTGAGAATGCCGGTGCGGTTTAAGGCGGTAACGCAACGAGCATATTCCATTTCAACAGGAAATAACTGTTCTGATTGAGTTTTTTTCTTTTGCATAATTTATTTCATTAATTCCTCAAGGCTAATTCCCAAAACTTTAGTAATCTTTATAACCGTTTGGATGGTGGGTTTAGTGATGACATTTGTTTCAATCTTGGTAAACGTTGTACAGGGAAGATCGGATTTTCTCGCTAATTCGTCTTGTGTCAATCCCTGCTTATTTCTAAGCTGTTTTATCTTATTCCCAATTGTTTCATTATTGTTTTGACTTTTCATAGTTTCCTAAGTATGCTAGTATTAGTATGGGTGCTTATTTAACCCTTCATAAATATACTAACAAATTTTATGAAATTAATCAAATTAAAAAATGAGGGAAGCCTGCTTTTGGCCAAAAATGAAGTTTGAGCCGATACTTTTTCAGGTTCTTTGGCAGTTTTCCAATTGGCGGAGAGAGTGGGATTTGAACCCACGAGAAGGTCAACCCCTCTACCTGATTTCGAGTCAGGCGCTTTCAACCGCTCAGCCACCTCTCCTTTTACTATTATATTTTATTCCTTATTTTATTGAAAAAGCCTTTTAAAATTTGACTGCATTCATTTTCGAGAACTCCACCTTTTATTTCGAGAAGTGGATTAACAGATGGAAAAATCTCTTTCAGATTTATTTTACTTCCCAAGGCACCATATTCCTTATCATAAGCTCCGAAAACAGCTCTTTTAATTCGCGACAGAATAATCGCAGCTGCACACATTGGACAGGGCTCAAGCGTTACATAGATTTCGCAGTTATTTAGCCTCCAGTCACTAATTTTCTTTGAAGCTTTTCTTATTGCAAGGATTTCTGCGTGAGCAGTTGGATCTTTTAATAATTCAGTTTTATTGTGTGTCCTAGCAATAACTTTCCCATCGCAAACAATCACAGCACCGACAGGTATTTCACCAGCTGATTCACCTTTTAAGGCTTCTTTAATTGCAACTTTCATAAATTCTTTCTTCACATTTATATTATACAATATTGAGTGTTTAAGTTCAGAAATTTTAAATATATTTCAAACTCCACTTAATTAGTTCAGAAAAGTCTGCAAATTGATATAATAATTCTTAGTGATATGCATGATTTACGAATACCAGAAGAAAGATTTTGAATTTTCAAAGAAACTAATAGGTGAAACTAATGGAATAAAGCAATTCAGGGTTGAATTTAACAGTTTCGTTACAACACCGTATGATGAGGCGAATAAGGTGGTTGGGTTTCTCTTTGTGCCTCCGCAAGTTAAATCAAGAAAGCCGCTTATCTTTTTGCATGGAATGGGTAATAGAAATTTTTCGCCTTTAAGCTGGTTTCCTCAGGAATTTGCAAGAAATGGTATAATATCATACCTTCTTATCCTACCTTATCATTTTGAAAGAACTCCAAGAGGATTCGAAAGTGGCAAAAAATATCTCATTGATGATATGGATGACTCAATTGAGGACTTCAGACACGCAGTAATCGATATAAGAACCTCGATGGATTTTCTTGAGAAAGAAGGTTTTTCAGATGAAAAATTCTCAATTATGGGTTTTAGTTTTGGTGGAATGATCGGGACAATTGCAATGGGAGTTGATAACAGGATAAATGAAGGCGTGTTTGTTGTTACAGGAGGAAATTACCGCTACATTACTTGGAAGAGTTTTGCTACAAGACTTATAAGAAAGAAGTACGAAACTGAAAGTAACTTCGGTCTTTATGGTTGTACAGAAAAGAAGTGTGTCGAGATACATAAAAATTTTTATGAATATATTGAAAATCTAAAAAAGCCAATGGATTTAGATAAAGTACCTTACACCAAAGGATGTTTCCTTTTCGATCCGCTTACTTTTGCCCATTTTATTAAGGGAAGAAAGGTTGTTCTTTACAATGCTGTTTTTGATGAGGTTATCCCGAGGAAAGCTGCGAATGAACTATGGCAAGAAATGGGGAAACCTGAAAGGCACTGGCTGTTTGCTGACCATGTTACAATTATACTTTACAGGAAACAGATACTCAATCGAGCATTAAAACTTTTCATTAATAGTGTTTAAGTAATGAAAACGAATATAAGCATCAAGCAACTCAAAAGGAGTAAACTCTATTCAGAAGAACTTGGCATTAATTTAAAATCAAAAAATGACAAAGAAATTTTTAAATGGTTTCTTGCGAGCATTCTTTTTGGCGCAAGGATTTCAGAGACAAATGCAAAGAACACCTACAAAGCTTTTGAGAGGTATAACCTACTTGAACCCGAAAAGATCCTGAACGCAGGCTGGGATTTTCTTGTTAATCCTGTAATGAGAGAAGGTGGATATGTTCGCTATGATTTTAAAACGTCAACAAAGGTATTGCAAATCTGCGAGAAGCTTGTTAAGGAATATCAAAGTAGTCTTAATAAATTACATGAGGAAGCAAAAAATTCAAAAGACCTTGAAAAGAGATTAAGTGAGTTTTATGGAATTGGACCGACTACGCTCAATATTTTCTTACGTGAAATGCGCCCTTACTGGGAAAAAGCAGATCCTGCCCCCCTTGCTATTGTGAAAGCAGTTGCTGAGAAGATTAATCTCGACCTTAAAAAATATAATAGAAAAAGCCTGACTTTTATTAGAATAGAATCGGGATTGATAAGGCTAAGGAGGTCGTTTAAAGAATAAGATACGGTAGAAATTATTTTAAATGTAAATTAATTTTTAACCTCGTAAAATGTAAAAACTCGCAATATTTACAAAAGCGAGGATATTATTGCTTTTCAATCTATACGAAGTTGTAGATAGATGTTATATACATGCAGCTTATCTTGCTCTTATTCTTTTGGGTTAGTATCAACCCGTTTTATTTTTTTCCTGAAGAATTTTGCTCCGACAAAAGATCCAGCGTATGCAAAGATAACCAAAGGAGCCGCTACATATAATTCACGGGGATCTTCTACATTTGCAAATCTTGCTAGAATAGCTACGATAATAGAGAACCACACCCATATGTTGATAAAAAATCCAGCAAACCAAATGCTTTTAGGATAAGCCCTTGTTATAAATAAGCATACGATGAAATTATAGATAGAAATGCAAGCAAATAATGCAAGTTCATTTTCGGCAAAAATTCCCTCGCCAAGCTCGAAAGTTAAAAAAATTCCTACCCCTCCAAACAGAATAGAGATTACAGCAGCCTCAATGACTGAAATAATACCTTTTGATCTCTTCGTCTTAGGATTTAATAAAGAGATGGCAGCAATAACGAGAGCCCCTACAAAGAGAAATATTACCATTTTCTCTCCCCCCTTTTATTCTCCAACTCCCACTAAAAGTTTAGTCTTTTTATAGAAAATTACGTGAGGCAACACGTGTGTTGTAAGAAAATAAAAATAAATCGTTATTCTTGTGGACAATTAGTAATGTTTGTAATACCGTCAATTTTATTTAAAATTTAAACATGAATTACTTAAAATCCGCAAGGCTTGTATAAATGACAAAAAAAGAATTCTTGAAATCTCCTCGAGCTACTTCTTAAAAAACAAAAAGGC